>NZ_JAXDPY010000655.1:0-11326 GCF_034668105.1 Paraburkholderia sp.
GCGCCGTGGAAATAGCCGCGCAACAGCGCATAGCGCTCGTCGCGCATTTCCTCGACCCGCCGCACCACACGGCGCATCGGCACGCCCATCAGCACCAGCGTATGCGAAGCCAGCATCAGACTGCCTTCGACGATTTCAGGAATCACCTCTGTCGCGCCGGCGGCCAGCAGCTTTTCCAGATCGGCGTCGTCGACGGTACGAACGATCACCGGCAGCGTGGGCTCCAGTTCGTGAATATTGTGCAGCACGCGCAATGCCGACGGCGTATTCGCGTAGGTAATCGCGATCGCCGCCGCGCGATGGATACCGGCGGCGAGCAGCGATTCGCGCCGCCCCGCGTCGCCGAACACCACGGACTCACCCGCGGTCGCCGCGGCCTGCACACGATCGGGGTCCAGGTCCAACGCGACGTACGACAAACCTTCATGCTCCAGCATGCGCGCCAGATTCTGCCCGGCCCGGCCGTAACCGCAAATGATCACGTGGCCGCTTTGCTTCAAACTCTGCGTGGCGATACGTGTCATCTGCAAAGACTGCATCATCCATTCAGTCGACGACAACCTCAGCACGATTCGATCCGCGTTCTGGATCATGAACGGCGCGGCGAGCATCGACAGCAGCATCGCCGCGAGAATGGCCTGCAACAGCGTGGCGTCGACAAGATGCTTGTCGAGAATCAGATTCAGCAGCACGAAGCCGAACTCGCCCGCTTGCGCGAGACCGATACCGGTGCGCATCGCGACACCCGGCGACGCACCGAACAGGCGCGAAAGCCCGGTCACCATCACCGCCTTCAGCAGAATCGGGCCGATCAGGAAGCCGAGCACGATGAACGGATGTTCCCAGATCACACGCGGATTCAACAGCATGCCGGTCGTGACGAAGAACAGGCCCAGCAGCACGTCGCGAAACGGCTTGATGTCCTCTTCCACCTGATGCCGGTACGGCGTCTCGGCGATCAACATGCCGGCGATGAACGCACCGAGCGCAAGCGAGAGCCCGAATTTGTCCGTGATGAACGCCGCACCGAGCGTCACCAGCAGCAGATTGAGAATGAACAGTTCCTGCGAGCGGCGCCGCGCCACCACGTTGAACCAGCGCGTCATGAAGCGCTGCCCCACGATCAACAATAGCGCCAACGCCACGACGATCTTGATGGCCGCCACGCCGAGCGAGCTGACGAGATCTTTCGAATCGCCGCCCAGCGCGGCGATCACGATCAACAGCGGCACCACCGCCAGATCCTGGAACAGCAGCACACCGAAGATATTGCGGCCATGCTCGGTTTCGATCTCGAGCCGCTCCGCCAGCATCTTGCTGACGATCGCCGTCGACGACATAGCCAGCGCGCCGCCCAACGCCACGCTCGCTTGCCACGTGATATGCACCCAGCGTTCCAGCACAAAGCCGAGCGTGACCGCCACGGCGATCGTGCCGATCACCTGCAACAGGCCGAGGCCGAATACGAGCCGGCGCATCGAGCGCAGTTTGGAAAGCGAAAACTCCAGCCCGATGGAAAACATCAGGAACACGACGCCGAATTCGGCCAGGTTTTGCGCGCCCGCCGAGTCGGGAATCAAACCGAATGCGTGCGGCCCGACGACGATGCCGACCGTCAGATAGCCGAGCATCGGCGGCAGATTAAGAAAGCGAAAAACCACCACCCCTGCTACTGAAGCCAGCAGCAGGAACAGCGTCATTTCGAGCGGGGAAATCATCGGCAGAAACGCATCGGTAAAGCGTCCTCGTTCGTCAGCGGAACCGCGCACGCTAACACCGTGCGACAAGGTTGTAGGGCCGTTAGAAACAGCATTAAAGGCAGTGGCTTGGCACAGCAGGCCCGGCGCGGCGAACAAGCGCCTTTGCTATACTCCGCGAATGATAGCGAAAATCAATGGCGACCGGGCACTCGCGCTCGCTCGTGACGTGCTCGACATCGAAGCGGACGCTGTACGCGCGCTTCGCGATCAACTCGACGATGGTTTCGTCGGGGCGATCGACTTCATCCTGGGTTGCCGTGGGCGCGTGGTCGTCTCCGGTATCGGCAAATCCGGCCACGTGGCCCGCAAGCTGGCGGCCACGCTCGCCAGCACCGGCACACCGGCGTTCTTCGTTCACCCGGCGGAAGCCAGTCATGGCGACCTCGGCATGGTCACGGCAGACGACGTCTTCGTCGCGCTCTCCAATTCCGGTGAAACTGAAGAACTCGTGGCGATCCTGCCGCTCATCAAGCGGCTCGGCGCGAAGCTGATTGCGATGACGGGACGTCCGTCGTCGAGTCTCGCACAACTGGCCGACGTGCATCTGAATTCTGCCGTGTCGAAAGAAGCCTGTCCGATGAATCTGGCGCCCACCGCCAGCACCACCGCCGCGCTCGCGCTCGGCGATGCGCTCGCGGTCGCGGTGCTGGACGCGCGCGGCTTCGGCCGCGACGATTTCGCCCGCTCGCATCCTGGCGGCGCGCTCGGGCGGCGCCTTTTGACCTATGTGCGCGACGTGATGCGTACCGGTGACCAGGTGCCGAAGGTGACGCCCGACGCCACCGTGCGCGACGCCTTGTTCCAGTTGACGGCCAAGCGTATGGGCATGACGGCGATCGTCGACCACAACGATCACGTGACCGGCATTTTCACCGACGGCGACTTGCGCCGGGTGCTCGAACGCGACGGCGACTTCCGCAATTTATCGATCGCTTCGGTGATGACCGCCGGCCCGCGCACCATCGGTCCGGATCACCTGGCCGTCGAAGCCGTGGAACTGATGGAGCGCCACCGCATCAATCAGATGCTGGTCGTCGACGAAGCAGGCAAGCTGATCGGCGCACTCAACATGCACGACCTGTTCTCAAAGAAGGTGATCTGATGGCTGCCGCCCCCCTTACCGCCACTGAACGCGCAAGCCGCGTCAAGCTGATGATTTTCGACGTCGACGGCGTGCTGACCGACGGCGGTCTGCTGTTCACGGCGGAAGGCGACACGATGAAGGCGTTCAATTCGATGGACGGCCACGGCATGAAGCTGCTGCGCCAGGCCGGCATCGAAACGGCGATCATCACCGGGCGCAAGTCGGGCATCGTCGCGGCGCGGGTGAAGGAAATGAACATCGCGCACGTCTATCAGGGCGTGCAAGACAAACCCCAGGCGTTCGCGGACCTGCTGAAACAAACCGGCATGACGGCGGAAGAATGCGGCTATATGGGCGACGACTGGGTCGATCTCGGCGTGATGCTGAAGGTCGGCTTCGCGGCCGCGCCGGCCAATTCGCATCCTGAAGTGATCGCGCGCGCCCACTGGGTCAGCGAGGCACGCGGCGGCCACGGCGCCGCGCGTGAAGTCTGCGACACCCTGCTGCGCGCGCAGCACAAATATGAAGCGCTGCTCGCGGCAGCCTGCAGCGGCGAACAGCGGGGCCTCGTCGGATGAATCAGTTTCGCTGGACTTCACTGATCCCGCTCGTCGCAATGGCGGCGCTCGCCGGCATCACCTGGTGGCTGCTGCAAGCCACGTTGCCGCGGCAAAACGAAAGCGTGGTACGCCCCAAGGAGCACACGCCGGATTACTTCGCGGACAACTTCTCGGTGTCCGAACTCGATCAGTCGGGCTCGACGCAATACCGCCTGACCGCCACGTCGCTAATCCATTACGAGGACGACGAGCTGAGCGACCTGGTCAAGCCGGCCATGCGCGCTTTTCAGCCCGGCAAACCGATCGTCACCGCGACCGGCGACACCGGCACGGTGAACGGCGACGCCTCGATCGTCAATCTGTACGACAACGCCCGCATCCTGCGCGCCGCCGGTAACGGCGATCCGCAGATGCAAGCGGATTCGCAGCATTTTAGGGTGCTGGTCAACGACGATGTCATCGAAACTGAAAAGCCGGTTAAACTTCAGCGCGGCATGTCTGTGATGACTGCCAGCGGCATGAACTACAACAACGTCACCCGGGTGATGCAGCTGTTCGGCAATGTGAAGGGCGCGATCGCCGCGTCCGAAGGCTCCGCCAGCTCGCCCAAGCAACCCGGGTAATCCATTCCAGGCGTGACTGCATGAACGAATCGTTCCCCCGTTTTGATACCGGCCGCTCGCGCACCCTGTCCGCGTGCCGCGCCGGACTCGCTGCGCTGATTGTCGCGTTGCCGCTCGCCGGCTTCGCGCCGCTCGCGCACGCCGACCGCGCCGACAAGGACAAGCCGCTGAACATCGAAGCGGACAACATGACTTACGACGACCTCAAACAGGTCAACATCTTCACCGGCCACGTGGTCGCCACCAAAGGCACGATCGTGATCAAGGCCGATCGGGTCGAAGTGACGCAAGACCCGCAGGGCTATCAGTACGCCACCGGCACGTCGACTGGCGGCAATCTGTCGTATTTCCGCCAGAAGCGCGAAGGCCTCGACGAATACATCGAGGGTACGGCCGTTCGTATCGACTACGACGGCAAGCAGGATCTGACCACGCTCACCACCAACGCCACCGTGAAGCGCCTGCAAGGCCTCTCGACGGTAATGGACCAGGTGCACGGCAGCGTCATCACGTATGACGGGCAGAACGACTTCTACACGGCGAAAGCGGGTAAAGATGTCGCCGGCCCGGGCAACCCGACCGGCCGCGTGCGCGCAATGCTGGCGCCGCGCAATGGCGGCGCTGCACCGCTGAGCGGCGCATCGGCCACGCTCGCGCCGTCCTCCACAATCCAGGGAGCACCGAACCAGTGAGTTCCTCCGCGTCCCTCCCCAATCGCAAACCGGCCGGCACCAGCAGTTCGCTGGCGGTCCGCAATCTGAAGAAGCGTTACGGCTCGCGCACGGTAGTCAAAGACGTCTCGCTCGACGTGAAAAGCGGCGAAGTGGTCGGCCTGCTCGGCCCCAACGGCGCCGGCAAGACCACCTCGTTCTATATGATCGTCGGCCTCGTGCCGCTCGATGCAGGTGAAATCGATCTGGACGGCAAATCGATCAGCTTGCTGCCGATTCACAAGCGCGCGTCGCTGGGTCTGTCGTATCTGCCGCAGGAAGCTTCGGTGTTCCGCAAGCTCAGCGTCGAGGAAAACATTCGCGCGGTGCTGGAATTGCAGCACGAAGACAACGGCAAGCGGCTCACCAAAGACACCATCACGAGCCGCACCGAAGCCTTGCTCGACGAACTGCAGATTGCTCACTTGCGCGAGAATCCGGCGCTGTCGCTGTCGGGCGGTGAGCGTCGGCGGGTTGAAATTGCCCGCGCGCTCGCCACCAACCCGAGCTTCATTCTGCTCGACGAACCGTTCGCGGGCGTCGATCCGATCGCCGTGCTGGAAATCCAGAAGATCGTTAAATTTCTGAAGCAGCGCAATATCGGCGTACTGATCACCGACCACAACGTGCGCGAGACCCTCGGCATTTGTGATCACGCCTACATCATCAGCGACGGCAGCGTGCTGGCCGCCGGTGCGCCGAGCGACATCATCGAAAACGAAAGCGTGCGGCGCGTCTACCTGGGCGAGCACTTCCGCATGTAAGTGCCCAAGGGACTGCCGGCGGTGCGAGCGCGCATCCGCCGGCGCTTTTGCGGCATCCGCACATCAGCATTTTGACCTGGGCCGTCTTGCGCCCAGCGCCGCCGAAAACGGGCGCACGCGTAATTGCGAATGTCGCAAAGTATCGCGGTCGTGGCAAACTCTCTACAATGAATCTCAACTTGCCATGAAAGCCAGCCTCCAACTCCGCCTATCGCAGCATCTTGCGCTGACCCCGCAACTGCAGCAGTCCATCCGGCTGCTTCAGCTGTCCACGCTCGAACTGCAGCAGGAAGTCGCAATGGCGATCTCGCAGAATCCGCTCCTCGAGAACGAGGACGACTGGATCGCGAGTCCCCTGCGCGTGGCGGCCGACGGTTCGTTGATCGCGCAGTCGCCCAATTCCTCCGCACCGCCCGACCAGATGGGCGGCAATACGTCGTCTTCGTCCACCAGCAGCAGCGAGCGCGCCGAGAACGGCGAGCCGCAGGGTGTCGACGAATATAACGGCCTCGCGAGCGACGGCAACGGCGACGCGTCGCAATGGGATCTCGGCGACTACGGCCGCTCCGGCAATGCCTCGGACGACGACGATCTGCCGCCGCTGCAAATCCATGAATCGAGCACTTCGCTGCGCGATCATCTGATGGCGCAACTTCGCGTCACCCAGGCAAGCCAGCGCGACCGCGCGCTGATCACCTTCCTGATCGAATCGCTCGACGACGACGGCTATCTTGCCGCCACGCTCGACGAAGTATTGACCGATCTGCCCGAAGAACTCGAGGTCGATCTCGACGAAATGAATGCCGCGCTTGCGCTGCTGCATAGCTTCGACCCGGCGGGAGTCGGCGCACGCTCCGCGTCCGAATGTCTCAAGCTGCAATTGCTCCGGCTCGAACAATCTCCTACGCGCACGCTTGCGCTCGACATCGTCGCCCATCATCTGGAATTGCTCGCGGCGCGCGATTTCACGCGCCTGCGCAAGCATCTGAAGGCGAACGACGACGATCTACGCGATGCGCATGTCCTGATCCGCTCGCTCGAGCCGTTTCCCGGCGCGGCTTACGGCAAGGCGGAAGCGGACTATGTCGTGCCGGACATCATGGTGCGCAAAACGGCACAGGGCTGGCAGGCGGAACTGAACCCGGAGGTGGTGCCGAAGCTGCGCATCAATCATCTCTACGCAAATATTCTGCGCAATAACCGGGGCGATCCAGGCAGCGGATCGTTGCGCCAGCAACTGCAAGAAGCACGCTGGCTGATCAAGAATATCCAGCAACGCTTCGAGACTATCCTCCGGGTTGCACAGGCTATCGTGGAGCGTCAGAAGAGCTTTTTTGTACATGGCGAAATTGCCATGCGCCCCTTGGTTTTGCGGGAAATTGCTGATACGCTGGGCCTACACGAGTCAACTGTCTCGCGTGTGACAACCGGTAAATACATGCTGACCCCATTCGGGACGCTTGAATTTAAGTACTTCTTCGGATCACACGTTTCGACTGACACGGGCGGCGCGGCCTCTTCCACGGCCATTCGCGCGCTCATCAAGCAACTGATAGGAGCGGAAAACCCGAAATCTCCTCTTTCAGACAGCCGCATAGCCGAACTGCTGGCGGAACAGGGCTTCGTGGTCGCACGGCGCACCGTTGCGAAGTATCGCGAAGCACTCAAGATTCCAGCAGTCAACCTGCGCAAGTCTCTATAGCGCGCCCCCAACCTGTCGCCTCGCGCCAGGCCCCCCGAGGGGGGAATAAAACGTGGGGCGGCCCGGCGTTTTATTGAGCCCGCCGCCTCCCGCGACGGGCATTTACCGGCCGCTCCGCAAGTTGGCGGACAGGCCGGCCGATGCGACCTGCCAGAAGTCAGTCACCGGGGGGCGACTCAGGCAAGCCGACAGATCGACCGGACCTTCGTCATCGTGCGGAACAAGCGGCCTCTAGCTTGGAGAAGCACTATGAATCTGCAGATCAGTGGACACCACCTCGAAGTAACGCCTGCGTTGCGCGAATACGTGATCACCAAACTGGATAGGGTGCTAAGACATTTTGATCAGGTAATCGACGGCAGTGTGGTCCTCTCGGTCGACAACCATAAGGAAAAGGAAAAGCGGCAAAAGGTGGAAATCAACCTCCATCTGAAGGGCAAAGACATCTTTGTCGAGAGCTGTGACAGCGACCTTTACGCTGCGATCGATCTGATGATCGACAAGCTTGACCGACAAGTCATACGTCACAAGGATCGCCTGCAAGGCCATCAGCACGATGCGATCAAGTATCAACCGGCGCCGCAACTCGATGTGCCGCCGCAGTAAGGAAAATTAGAAGGGGTTTCGTTTGCTTCCTTCGGTTTCCCTTAACCAGCAAAGCCGCCCGAGACCGGGCGGTTTTTCGTTGGCCGCCCCCCTTCTTGCGCTCAACGCCGCACGGACCCGCGCTTCAAATAAACCCATAATGCATTGATGGCGCGCCGCACCATCCGTGGCTACCCTGTTCTATAATGTTCCGGTTACCATCGGGGTCAAGCTAGCTCAAACGGAAGTCGGTCGGCCAGGGTCCTGCGCTTTCGGACTCCAACGTGCGGCGCCGTGAGCATCAAACGAATGGAACGCCACTCAAACGCCCCAGCGAGGAGAACCCAGGCCACGTTTTCGCCTGTCAACATGAATCGTTTAGCCAAATTTCTTCCCCTCGAGAACGTCGTCGTCGGACTATCGGTCACCAGCAAGAAGCGCGTATTCGAGCAAGCGGGTCTGATCTTCGAGAACCAGAACGGCATCGCCCGTAGCACGGTCACTGACAATCTGTTTGCGCGTGAGCGCCTCGGATCGACTGGCCTTGGCGAAGGCGTTGCGATTCCGCATGGCCGGATCAAAGGCTTGAAGCAGCCGCTCGCCGCATTCGTCCGCCTCGCCGAACCCATTCCCTTCGAATCGCCCGACGGCCAGCCGGTCTCGCTGCTGATCTTCCTGCTCGTGCCTGAGCAGGCCACCCAGCAGCACCTCGAAATCCTTTCGGAAATCGCTCAGTTGCTGTCCGATCGCGAGACCCGCGAGCGCCTGCACACGGAAGAAGACCGCGATTCGTTGCATCGGCTGCTCACTCAGTGGCAACCTTGATGCATCGGCGGTTATCCGCACGCCGATCGTTCGCCTGCTCGTTTGCATGGTTAGCCGCCAGCTCATCTGTCCGGTTAGCCACCTGCGCGCGGGTACACTCAGGCAAAGTTCGCGGCCCGCGTTAGCGCGAGCGCACCCTTTGCCGAGCAAGCGGCCCACACTGGAGTCACTGACTCATGGATACGTCCAGCATCAACGCCCAGAGCATTTTCGACGACAACGCCGCCACGCTGAAGCTGAGCTGGCTGACGGGGCATGAAGGCTGGGAGCGCGGCTTTTCTTCGGAATCGGTCGCCAATGCCACGTCGAGCGCCGACCTTGTCGGCCACTTGAACCTGATCCACCCGAACCGGATCCAGGTGCTCGGCGACGCCGAAATCGACTACTACAAACGCCAAACCGACGAGGACCGCTCACGCCATATGGCCGAGCTGATCGCGTTGGAACCGCCGTTTCTGGTGGTGGCGGGCGGCGTGGCCGCGCCGCCGGAACTGGTGCTGCGCTGCACGCGCTCGTCCACACCGCTGTTCACCACGCCGATGTCCGCCGCCGCGGTGATCGACAGCCTGCGCCTCTACATGTCGCGCATTCTGGCGCCGCGCGCCACGCTGCACGGCGTGTTTCTCGACATTCTCGGCATGGGCGTGCTGCTCACCGGCGATTCCGGCCTCGGCAAGAGTGAACTCGGGCTGGAACTGATCAGTCGCGGCCACGGCCTCGTCGCTGACGACGCAGTGGATTTCGTGCGCCTCGGCCCGGATTTCGTCGAAGGGCGCTGCCCGCCGCTGCTGCAAAATCTGCTCGAAGTGCGCGGTCTCGGCCTGCTCGACATCAAGACGATCTTCGGTGAAACCGCGGTGCGCCGCAAAATGAAGCTGAAACTGATCGTGCAACTGGTGCGCCGTCCCGATGGCGAGTTCCAGCGGCTGCCGCTGGAAAGTCAAACCGTCGACGTGCTCGGCTTGCCGATCAGCAAAGTCACGATTCAGGTGGCGGCCGGCCGCAACCTCGCGGTACTGGTCGAAGCGGCCGTGCGCAACACGATCCTGCAACTGCGCGGTATCGATACGTTGCGCGACTTCATGGATCGCCAGCGCCTGGCCATGCAGGACCCGGACAGCCAGTTTCCCGGCAAATTGATCTAAGTCCGCGACCTTCGGCAACCCGCCGCGGCGCTCCGCAGTACTCCACGGCCCATAAGGCCCGCAGCCAACGGCAGGCTGCGGCGCCACGCGCACGGGACCAGATGCTATGATGAACTGTACGGATTTCTCGACTCCATGCGCATAATCCTGATCACCGGTATTTCCGGCTCCGGCAAATCGGTTGCCCTGAACGCGCTTGAAGACGCAGGCTATTACTGTGTCGACAATCTGCCGCCGCGTTTTCTGCCGCAACTCGCCAACTATCTCGCCGACGGCGGCCAGGAACGCCTCGCGGTCGCGATCGACGCGCGCTCGAGCGCCTCGCTCGACGAAATGCCCGCGATGATCCGCGACCTCTCGCGCTCCCACGACGTGCGCGTCCTTTTCCTGAATGCCAGCACGCAGTCGCTGATTCAACGCTTCTCCGAAACACGCCGCCGCCATCCGCTATCCGGTTCAACCGCGCATGACGCGGACGTCGGCCTGCTGACGTCGCTTGCGGAAGCGATCGAACGCGAACGCGAGCTCGTGGCGGGCCTCGCTGAGTTCGGCCATCAGATCGACACCAGCAATCTGCGCGCAAACGTGCTGCGTGCCTGGGTCAAACGTTTCATCGAGCAGGAAGATACGGGGCTCGTGTTGATGTTCGAGTCGTTCGGCTTCAAACGCGGCGTGCCCCTCGACGCCGATTTTGTTTTCGACGTACGCACGCTGCCGAACCCGTATTACGATCATGAATTGCGGCCGCTCACGGGCCTCGACAAACCGGTAATGGATTTTCTCGATGCACTGCCGGTGGTGCATGAAATGATCGGCGACATCGAAAAGTTTCTCGTCAAATGGCTGCCGCATTTCCGCGACGACAACCGTAGTTATCTGACGGTCGCGATCGGCTGCACGGGCGGGCAGCACCGCTCGGTGTTCATTGCGGAGACGCTAGCCGCGCGTCTCGCAACTTCGGCAAATGTCATTGTGCGGCACCGCGATGCGCCGGTTCACGCCGGCGAATCATCGAAGTTAGTGGCTTAACCGGCCGCATCGCGCGGCCTCAACTCGAAGCGTTGCGCCATGTCTTCTTCTACTGTGCTTGCCGATGTACCGCTGTTTCCGCTGCATACGGTGCTGTTTCCCGATGGGCTGCTGCCGCTGAAAATCTTCGAAGCGCGCTACCTCGATATGGCGCGCGACTGTCTGCGTGAAAAAACGCCGTTCGGTGTATGTCTGCTGAAAAGCGGGGCGGAAGTCGCGCGCGAAGAAGAGCCTTCAGTGCCGGAAGCAGTGGGATGTCTCGCCGAAATCGAAGAGTGCGATGTCGAAGCCTTCGGCATGCTGCTAATCCGGGCGCGTGGCACGCGGCGGTTTCGCCTGCTGTCGCATCGCGTGGAGAGCAGCGGTTTGCTGGTCGGCATGGCGGAGCCGCTCGGCGAAGACGTTCCGCTCGAAGGCAATGAGCTGCTGGCGAAATTCGGCGCCTGCGCCGAAGTGCTCGAACGGATCATCGCGACTATTCGCGAGCGCGATCCGGAGAGCCTGCCGTTCGCCGAACCATTCAGGCTCGACGACCCGTC
>NZ_JAXDPY010000656.1:0-6717 GCF_034668105.1 Paraburkholderia sp.
AAAAGATGATGGGCCGCGTCAAGCTCGATCTGTACTACATGCAGCACTGGACCTTCTGGCTCGACATCAAGATCGTCGTGCTGACGTTGTGGAAGGGTTTTGTGGGCAGCAATGCTTATTGATGACCCCCGACCTGTCGCTTCGCGCCAGGCCACCCGAGGGGGCGCAAGAAAACCTGGGGCGACCTGGCGTTTTCCTGCGAGCCTCGCTCACGCAATGCAGCGCACCGCGTGACCTTATTTAGTGAATCAACTCCATTTTCCGAGGTGTAATAGATGAACCTGACGATCATCGGTAGTGGCTACGTAGGCCTGGTGACGGGCGCATGTCTGGCCGACATCGGCCATGACGTGTTCTGTCTCGATGTCGATCAACGCAAGATCGACGTGCTCAACAACGGCGGCGTGCCGATCCATGAACCGGGTCTGCAGGAAATCATCGCGCGCAATCGCAAGGCCGGCCGCCTGACCTTCTCGACCAACATCGAAGCCGCGGTCGCGCATGGCGACATCCAGTTCATCGCGGTGGGCACACCGTCCGACGAAGACGGTTCCGCCGACCTGCAATACGTGCTGGCCGCCGCGCGCAACATCGGCCGCCATATGACGGGCTTCAAGGTGGTCGTCGACAAATCGACGGTGCCGGTCGGCACCGCTGCGCGCGTGCGCGACGTGATCGCCGAGGAACTGGCCGCGCGCAAAGCCAGCCACATGTACTCCGTGGTGTCGAATCCGGAGTTCCTGAAAGAGGGCGCGGCCGTCGAAGACTTCACGCGGCCGGACCGTATCGTGCTCGGCTGCGACGAAGACGCGCCCGGCGAAAAAGCGCGCGAACTGATGAAGCGCCTGTATGCGCCGTTTAACCGCAATCGCGAACGCACGCTCTACATGGACGTACGTTCTGCCGAATTCACCAAGTACGCGGCCAATGCCATGCTCGCCACGCGGATCTCGTACATGAACGAGCTCGCGAATCTGGCCGACCGCGTCGGCGCGGATATCGAAGCCGTGCGCCGCGGCATCGGCTCCGATCCGCGGATCGGCTACGACTTCCTGTATGCGGGTTGCGGCTACGGCGGCTCATGCTTCCCGAAAGACGTCCAGGCGCTGATTCGCACGGCGGCCGATCACAAGGCCAATCTGCGCATTCTCGAAGCAGTGGAAGCCGTCAACGACACGCAGAAGAAGATCCTGGCGCACAAGATCGTCGCGCGTCTGGGCGAAGACCTGTCGGATCGCACCTTCGGCGTGTGGGGCCTTGCCTTCAAGCCGAACACGGACGACATGCGCGAAGCGCCGAGCCGTCCGCTGATTGCCGAACTGCTGCGCCGCGGCGCGCGTGTGAAGGCCTACGACCCGGTGGCGATCGACGAATCGAAGCGCGTCTTCGCACTCGATCTGAAAGACGTGCCGCAACAGCACGCGCGTTTGTCGTTCGTGAACGAGGAGATGGATGCGGCCGCAGGCGCCGATGCACTCGTGATTCTCACCGAATGGAAAGTCTTCAAGAGCCCGGATTTCGGTTCACTCAAACAGAGCCTCAAGACGCCGCTGATTTTCGACGGCCGCAATCTGTACGAGCCGGACGTGCTGCTCGAACTCGGTATCGAGTATCACGCGATCGGCCGTCAGCACGCGCTGCGCACCGCGCCGGCGAAAGTCGGCGCGAACGGCGTGGCGATTACGGCCGCCGCGGCCGGCCTCGCCCATACGATCGACTCGGTCGATTCGGTCGAGGCCGGCCACTAAGCCGCCGCGCCTCATCAAGGAGCCCGCTATGTTCGCCAACGTTCTGATCGTCTGCCACGCCAACGTGTGCCGTTCGCCCGCCGCCGAAATGCTGTTCAAGGCCCGGCAGCGCGCGTCGTCGCGGTCGTCCTCGGCGCCGATCGCGTTTCATTCGGCGGGCATCCGTGCCGTGAACGGCCACGCCATGGACCCGGTGATGCGGCGCCTGCTCGCCGAGCAGGGCGTCGCCTCCGGCATCCATTACTCACGGCGCCTCGACCGCCAGCTCGTGCGTTGCGCCGACCTCGTGCTCGTCAGCGAGCGCGCGCAGGTGAGCACGGTGGAAGCGCTCGATCCGGCCTCGCGCGGCAAGGTCTATCCGCTCGGCAAGTGGGAAGACGACTCCGACGTCGCCGATCCGCATGGCGGCGAGGAAGCCGACTATAGGGAGAGTCTCGTGCTCATCGAACACCTGGTCATGGGATGGCTGAAAAAAATATGCTGATGAAAAAACTCACTGCACATACGCTTGCGAACGTCGATTCGACGGGTTTCAAAGCGACGGGCTTCAAATCGAAACTTGCCGCCACGCTTTTGCTGACGTCCTTTTTGTCGGCCTGCGCTACCGCACCGGGTAATTACCTCGACACGTCCCGTCTGAAAGACGACGGCCAGCACCAGAGTCAACCAGCCAACGAAACCTATCCGGTCCATCTGATCGACGGTCCGCTCGTCGCGGCTCAGGCCCAGGCGCAAGCCGCCGCCGCGCAGCAGGCGCTGCCGAGCTCGCGTTACAGCGATCCGTCGCAGTACGTGTACCGGCTCTCGCCGCAGGACATTCTCGGCATCACCGTGTGGGACCACCCTGAATTGACCACCCCGCAGGGCAGCACGCTGTCGGCGGGCGGCAACACCACGCAGTCGATCGGCGGCGCCTTGCAGCAGCCGTATACCGCCGCGCTGCCGGGCCAGGCCGATCCTTACGGCCAGACCATCGCCGCCGACGGCACGATCTTTTTCCCGTTCGTTGGCCGTATCCACGCCGCGGGCAAAACCGCCGGCGAGTTGCGCGATCAATTGAGCGCCGGCCTCGTGCGCTACATCCGCAATCCGCAGGTCGACGTGCGCGTGCTGTCGTATCGCGGCCAGAAAGTGCAGGTGACCGGCGACGTGAAGACGCCGGGCCCGCTCGCCATCAGCGACGTGCCGCTCACGCTGGTCGACGCGATCACGCGTTCGGGCGGCACCAACAGCGACGCCGACATTCAGCGTGTGCGCCTCACGCGCAACAACAAGCTGTACGTGCTCGACGCCAACCGCATGCTCGACCAGGGCGACACCACGCAGAACGTCATGCTGCAAAACGGCGACGTGATCAACGTGCCGGATCACAGCGACAGCCGCATCTTCGTGATGGGCGAGGTGAAGACGCCGATCCAGGTGCCGATGATCCGGGGGCGCCTGACGATCGCCGACGCGCTCACCCTGGGGGGCGGCATTCTCGATACGGACGCCAATCCGCGCCAGATCTTCGTGATGCGCGGCATGCGCGAGCATCCGACCACGCCGGACGTGTACCGCCTCGACATGACGCAGCCCGACGCGATCATGCTGTCGTCCCAGTTCCAGTTGCAACCGATGGACGTCGTGTATGTGGGCACCGCGGCTTCGACCACCTTCAACCGTGTGTTGCAGCAAGTGTTGCCGAGCGTGCAGACGCTGTTCTACCTGAAGCAGCTGACGCGCTGAGCGTCCGAGCCGTCGACGGTTTCCGCGCCGCTTGCAGAGGGCGCGGGAACCGGGAAAACGCAAAAGCAAAAATGCAAACGCACAAAGGCATCCGCGAAGGCACACGCCAGCGCGGATGCCGAAGCCCACGCCGAAGTAACCGAAACGGGATCGAATTGTGAGCAATCAAATCTCTCCACACATGGCTGGTCCGATCAAGACCGAAGAAGAGGACGTCGTCCTCGGGCAACTGATCCAGGTGATCCTCGACGACATCTGGTGGCTGATCGCCATCGCCGCGGTGATCGTCGGGCTGGCCGCCGCGTACTGTTTGCTTGCCAAGCCGATCTATTCGGCCGATGCGCACGTGCGGGTCGAGCAGTCCGACAACACCTCGCAGGCGCTCACGCAGACGCAGACGGGCGCGGCGATCACCAGCGGCTCGACGTCGCTGCCGACCGACGCCGAAATCGAAATCATCAAGAGCCGCGGCGTGGTCGGCCCGGTGGTCCAGCAGCTGAAGCTGAACTTCAGCGTCGCGCCGAAAACGCTGCCGCTCGTCGGCAGCATCGCCGCGCGCATGGCGACACCGGGCCAGCCGGCGGCGCCATGGCTCGGTCTGTCGTCGTATGCGTGGGGCGGTGAAGACGCCGTGGTCGATTCGCTCGACGTGGTGCCCGCGCTCGAAGGCGAGAAGCTGACGATGAAGGTGTTCGACGAGCAGCACTACGAACTCTACGCAAAGAACGGCGCGCTGCTGTTGCGCGGCCAGGTCGGTCAGCAGGAACAGGGCGGCGGCGTGACGATCCTCGTCAGCAAGCTGGTGGCCCGTCCGGGTGAAGAGTTCATCGTGACGCGCTTTAACGACCTCGACGCGATCACCGCGTTTCAGTCGGCGATCACCGTGCAGGAGCAGGGCAAGCAGACCGGCGTGATCCAGATCTCGCTGGAAGACAAGAGCCCTGAACACGCAGCCGAAGTGGCCAACGCGCTCGCGCAGTCGTATGTGCGTCAGCACGTGGCGAACAAGCAGATCGACGCGAGCAAGATGCTCGACTTCCTGAAGAGCGAGGAACCGCGCCTGAAGGCCGATCTCGAACGGGCCGAAGCCGCGTTGACCGCGTATCAGCGCCAGTCCGGCTCGATCAACGCGAGCGACGAGGCCAAGGTCTACCTCGAAGGCAGCGTGCAGTACGAGCAGCAGATCGCCGGTTTGCGTCTGCAGATGGCGCAACTGACCGAGCGTTACGGCGACGACCATCCAATGCTCGTGGCCGCGCGCCAGCAGATGGCCGAACTGGAGGCGCAACGCGCCAAATACGCCGACCGCTTCCGCGATCTGCCGGCCACCGAAGTCAAGGCCGTGCAGCTGCAACGCGACGCCAAGGTGGCGGAAGATATTTACGTGCTGCTGCTCAACCGCGTGCAGGAGTTGTCGGTGCAGAAGGCGGGTACCGGCGGCAACGTGCATATCGTCGACGAGGCGATGCGCCCTGGCGCGCCGGTCAAGCCGAAGAAGATGCTGATCCTGTCGGCGGCGGTGATTCTGGGGCTGATCTGCGGCACCGGCTTCGTGTTCCTGCGCCGCAATATGTTCAAGGGAATCGACGACCCCGACCATATCGAGCGCGCGTTCCATCTGCCGGTGTACGGTCTCGTGCCGCAGAGCGCCGAACAGGCTCTGCTCGAAAGCGGCTTCGAGCGCGGCGGCGAACGCCTGCGTTCGGTGCTCGCGAATGCGCGGCCCAAGGACGTCACGGTCGAAAGCCTGCGCAGCCTGCGTACCTCGATGCAGTTCACGATGATGGACGCGAAGAACCGCATCGTCATGCTGACCGGCCCGATGGCCGGCGTCGGCAAGAGCTTCCTGACGGTCAATCTGGCGGTGCTGCTCGCGAGCTCGGGCAAACGCGTGCTGATGATCGACGGCGATATGCGCCGCGGCGTGCTCGAACGGTATGTGGGCGGCGTGCAGGACAACGGCTTGTCGGAATTGCTGAGCGGCCAGATCTCGCTCGAAGAAGCGATCCGCGCGACCAACGTGGAAAGCCTGAGCTTCATCTCGTGCGGCCGCCGTCCGCCGAATCCGTCGGAACTGCTGATGTCGCCGCGTCTGCCGCAATACCTCGACGGTCTCGCCAGACGCTACGACGTGATCCTGATCGACACGCCACCGGTATTGGCCGTGACCGATGCATCGATCATCGGCGCCTATGCCGGTTCCACCTTCTTCGTGATGCGCTCGGGCGTGCACAGCGAAGGCGAGATTGCCGATGCGTTGAAACGCCTGCGTGCAGCCGGCGTGCACGTGCAGGGCGGCATCTTCAACGGTATGCCGGCGCGGCGCGGCGGTTACGACCGCAGTTACGCGGCGGTCCAGGAATATCTGAGCACCTGAGCCGGGCAGCCCGGCCCGTTGTTTCGCTTGTTCCGATGATTCCGACTCCAGCGCAAACACGATAACGAAGGACATCACGATGAAAGTGACGGTACTGGTTCCGACTTACCGCCGCCCGGCTGATCTCGCGCGCTGCCTCGCGGCGCTGCAACGGCAGTCGCGCGCGCCGGACGAAGTGGTGGTGGTCGCACGCGCCGACGACGAAGCGACCCACGCCTGCCTGCGCGATCCGGCGATGCCGGGCAGCTTGCCGCTGTCGGTCGCGCTGGTGGACATTCCAGGCCAGGTCGCGGCCCTCAATCGCGGCCTGGATGCGGCCAACGGCGACGTGATCGCGATCACCGACGACGACGCCGCGCCGCACGTCGACTGGGTCGAACGGATTGCTGCCGCGTTCGAAAGCGATGCGCGCCTCGGCGCGCTGGGCGGGCGCGACTGGGTGCATGAAAAAGGCCGCGTGCTGGACGGCGAACGGCCGCTGGTCGGCAAGGTCACGGCGCACGGCAAGATCATCGGCAATCATCACCTGGGGGTGGGCGGGGCGCGCGAAGTCGACATTCTGAAGGGCGCGAACATGAGCTACCGGCGCGACGCGGTTCGCACGATCCGTTTCGATCAACGCCTGCGCGGCGCGGGCGCCCAGGTCCACAACGACATGGCCTTCAGCCTCGCCGTGAAGAATGCCGGCTGGAAGCTGATGTACGACCCGCGTGTCGCCGTCGATCATTTCCCTGCCGAACGTTTCGACGACGATCGGCGCGACGCGCAAACCATGGCGGCGTTGCGCAATGCCGCCATCAACTTTCCTCTGATCCTGCGCGACCAGTTGCCGCCGCTGCGGCGTGAAGCCGCGTGGTGGTGGTG
>NZ_JAXDPY010000657.1:0-10301 GCF_034668105.1 Paraburkholderia sp.
ACGGCGCGGACATGTCCGACGATACGGCTCCGCTGCATCTTCTGTTCGAGGATCCCGAGTGGTCGCGTCCGTGGGTCACGATCGGCATCGGCGACGGCGGCAATGAAATCGGCATGGGCGTGCTGCCCGAGGAAATCGTTCACAGCGACATTCCCAACGGCCCGTTGATCAGTGCAGCGATTCCCGCGGACTACCTGATCGTTTCCAGCGTCTCGAACTGGGGCGGCTGGGGGTTGGTCTCCGCGATGGCGATGGTCGCGCCGCGAGACGCGGCGGCTCGGCTGCTGATCGATTTCACGCCGGAGCGCGACCGGGCATATCTCATCGCGGCCGTCGACGTCGGGCAGGCGGTTGACGATAGCCGCGTCGACCGCCCCGCGACGCCGAAGATGAGCGTCGACCGGCTGTCGTGGGAGCAGCATGCAGAAGTGCTGACCCAGCTCAGAGCGCACGTCGACGGATACCTCGCGGCGCCGTCGCACGCGTGAGCGCGCCGCCCTTTTTCCTCTCTTAACGCACCAACATGTCCGACCTTTCGAGTACCACTCTCAGACGTGCGCCGTCTTGGGCCGCCAGCTTGCCAGAAGAATTGCAGACGCCGTGTTTCATCGTCTCCGAGCGCGGCATCGTCGATAACCTGTATGCGACCGCCCGTGCATGTGGAGGCGTGGAACGGCTCATGCCGCATGTGAAGACGCATCGCGCCGGATGGGTCGTCGAGAGGCTGATTCGCGAAGGCGTGACCGCGTTCAAGGCCGCTACCGTGGCGGAAGTGGCGATGGTGCTCAAGGCCGGCGCGGAACACGTCGTCTGGGCGTATCCGACCGTCAACCCCGCGCATATCCGTACCTTGCTCGCGCTGGCCCACGCTCGCCCGGACGCACGGGTCGAGGCGCTCGTCGACTCGGCGGCAGGCGTAGCCGCGTGGCGTCTCGCGATGAATGGGGCGCCGCTGGCCAATCTCGCGCTGCGCATCGATCTGGATCCCGACATGGGCAGAACTGGCGCACCGATCGCAGCGGCGACGCTGCAATTGGCCCGTGAGCTGGCCGCGCTCGGCTGCTTTGGAGGATGGCACGTCTACGACGGCCATATCCATGATCTCGACATTGCCACGCGCCGCACGCGGGTGGCCGCCATCGTGGAGAAAGTGACGGCGTTGATGCGCGCTGCCGATGCAGAGGGACTGTCGACGAGGCTCATCGCCGGCGGCAGCTATACGTTCGATCTGTGGCCGCGCACGCTCGCCGACTTCGTGTCCCCGGGCAGTTGGACCTATTCGAGCGCTCAACACGACACGGAGTTGCCTGCGCTCGGCTGGACCCCGAGCGCCTATGTACTGGCAACGGTGATTTCACGCACCAGCACAACCGCCACGCTCGACGCGGGCTCGAAGGCTATCTCGCCCGACAAGCTGGTCGCCGAGCGCTTTCGCTGGGACGGCAAGATCGTCATGATGAACGAGGAACACGTCGTGGTCGAAAACACCGACCTGGCAGTCGGCGACCGGGTGATGTTATTGCCGCGTCACGCTTGCACGTCGGCTTATCTCTACCCCAGCGCGCTGGTGCTTACCACCGAAGGGTCGTGGGAAGTGCGTGAGCAACTCGGGAGCCGTCGATAGGCCGCGAAGTCCGCAGCCGGTAAGCGTCGATCGAAACGATACAACGCGACTTGCCACGTATGTCACGCGGCAAGTCGGACAAACACCAGATCAAGGTGAAGGGTAAAACATGAACGACAGTGGCACGCGCCACGCATTGCGTAGCGTCAATCCGGCCGGCTTCACACCAGGCGGACATTACTCGTCCGCGATGGTCGCGGGCGACTTCGTTTTCCTGTCCGGCCAGACGCCGCGCGACGCCGACCGAAAGCTGATCGGCGAGTCGATCGAAGAGCAGACCCGTGCAACGCTCGACAACGTCGAGCGGGTACTGGCCGCCGCCGGCGCGGGACTGGAGGATGTCGTCAAGGTCACGGTCTATCTGACTGACCTGACGCTCTTTAGCCGCTTCAACGCGATCTATGCGAGCTGGTTTGGCCAGCACAAGCCGGCGCGATCGACCGTGGAAGCCGGTCTGCAAGGTGTGCTGATAGAGATCGACGTGGTCGCTTATATCGGTAAGCGCTGAACCAGACAGTGCGGCGCGCGGCGCGCCGCACACACCCACGCACGCTAGAAGCCGTAAAGCACGGCGGGATTCTCAACGAGGATTCGATGCCGCGTCGATTCATCGGGGATCCACAATGCCAGATCATCCAGCAAGTGGGCAGCGTCCGGCTTGTTGTCGGCCGCTTGCGTCGGATGAGGCCAGTCGGATCCCCACAGCATCCGGTCAGCGGCAAGCTGGGCAAACCTGAGCGCGACCGTGCCGGCATCGGCGTAGACCGGCGCACCGCTGCGCGACACGAGATACGGTCCGCTCAGTTTCACCCAGGTACGGCCGTTGGCCAGCAGCGCCTCGACCATCCGGAACGCGGCATGCTCCGCGCCGTCCGGTTGCGGGATCTGCCCCATATGATCGATCACGAGCGGCGACGACAGACTCGCGAGCAACTGCTGGTGAGCGAGTAACTGCGTCGCGGTGGCATTGACCTGAATGTGCCAACCGAGCGGTTCGATCCGCTTCGCGAGCGGCTCCATCATCGATACCGTCACGCCGACCAGGTATTCGAGGTTAAAGCGTAACCCGCGTACACCCCTATCGTGAAGATCGGCCAACTCACCATCCGTCACGCTGGCGGACACGGTCGCAATACCGCGCGCCGTCTGTCCGAACTGCGACAGCGCATCGAGCAGGCAACGGTTGTCGGTGCCATACGTGGACGGTTGAACGACGACGTGCCGCTCGACACCCAGCCTCCGCTGCAGCGCGCGATAGTCGGCGACCGTCGCGTCGGGCGGCTGCAACTGCGCGGACGGATCGACCGGATACCGCGCATCGTAGATGTGGTGATGACTATCGGTCGCCCCCGGTGGAACCGGAAAGCGCAGCTGCCCGGTACCGCTTGCGCCGACGCGCTCACCGAATTCACGTCGGCTGTGCATGCTCACGCGCCCACTCGACAACATCGCGGTGCGTCGCGAACCAGACACCCGGTAACGACTGCGCATGCCGGATGATTTCTTCGAGGATCCAGATCCTCGAGCGGTAACCGGTGACGTGCGGATGCATCGTCAACTGGAAGATGCCACCCTCCGCATAGGCCGCGTCGAACTCGCGGCGAAAGATCTCGTAGACGTCGGCCGGCGACGTATAAGGCCGTACCGCCTCGAAGCGGTTCATGATCAGATACGCGCCGTCGTCGCGAATCCATTCGACCGGCAGTTCGACGAGACCGCTCGGCACGCCGCCTTCGAGCAACTCATAGCAGTCGACGTCGGCCATCAGCGACGAGTCGTAGCGCAAGCCCATTTCGCGCGCGATCGAAAGCGTATGCGGGCTGAAATCCCAGGAGGGCGTACGCATGCCCACCGGACGCTGCCCGGTGATGCTCTCGAGCGTGTCCGACGAGCGAAGCAACAGATCGCGTTCCGCCTCATGCGGGAGTATCGAATTCAGTTCATGAATCCAACCGTGCAGGCCGATTTCGTGGCCGTCGCCGATAATGCGCCGCGCCTCTTCCGGATGCAGAAGCGCAGTGACCGCCGGGACGAAAAACGAAGCCGGCACGCCATATTTGCGCAGCACGTCGAGAATGCGCGGCATGCCGGCGCGGCTCCCGTACTGCCCCCAACTGAGCCGGCCGATCGACTTGCCGCCCTCGCGCAACTCGCTGGTTTCGTGGTCGCAATCGAATGAAAGCGCCACCGCGCAGCGCGCTCCAGCGGGCCAGCCATTGGGGCGAAGCGCGCGTCCCGCCCGCACCTGATCGACCAGCTTGCGCCAATGGGATTCGGGCCATTGCCAAGGTTGGCCATACGAGTCATCTGGGTTCATCAAAACGTCCTTACTGATGGTTGTTGATTTAAGACCGGCCAGCCCTCAGGTCTTTCGAATCGGTCGGCGAATCACTCGCGGCGAAGGGTTGTCGAGCAGGTACGATGCCCGCCGCGACATCCAGAACCGCTTCGAGGATCGCAGACCTCATACGGGCAGCTTCTTCTCGTAGTCGATGCCGAGCGAGCAGAGCAGCAAGCCGACGCCGGTCGCCGCAAAGAACATCATGGCGAGAAAATACGAACCGGTCGCCTGAACGATCCCGCCGACCAGAATCGGCGCGCCAATCCCGCCGACCGCCGCCCCCAGGTTCAGAAAGCCACCGAGCGCGCCCACCTTGTTGCGCGTGGCAAGCAAGGGCGGAATGCACCAGTACAGGTTGCCCCAGCGCAAAAAGAAAACCGTACACGAGAGCAGCACGACGACCAGCGTCGCACTGGACAGGTAAGCCACCGAAAACACCGAGACGGTGGCAATCACGCCGGCCGTGCCGAAAATCGTACGCAACACCGTATTCGGCCTGCCGCCCGCCGCCAGCCATTTATCGGCAATCCACGCGCCGACGAGTTCCCCGGCGAAGCCGGAAAAGTAAATGATGAAGCTGGACCCACCCATTTGACGGATATCGAGGCCGTGCTCCTTGATCAGATAGCTCGGCATCCACGTGAGCAATCCGTTGAACAACGTATTGCAGCACATGAAGCCGAAGAACATGAACAGGAACGAGCGGTACTTCAGAAAATCGATTGCGCGTCCGGATGCGTTGGCCGGTTCACGCTCGAGTTCTTCTTCGTGGGAACGCTCGATGAACGACGCTTCCTCTTCGTTGACCCCCGGATGCTCACGCGGATGATTACGGATAAAGAACCAGGCCACGACGCCGGCCAGCGTCGTGGCGACACCCGCAACCAGAAACGCGAGGCGCCACGAGCCCATGAATCCGATCAACGCCGAGATCAACAGCGATCCCACCGCTGCGCCGAGCGGCGCGCCGCCGTCCATCAGCGACGCGCCCCGTGTGCGTTCGTTGCGCGTCAGCCAGAGTGCATTGAGCTTACCGCCGGCGGGCGCGATCGCCGCTTCGGAGAAGCCGAGACCGAGGCGCATCAACAGCAGTGACGCAGCATTCGTGCAGAACCCCGCGCCGGCCTGAAAGCATCCCCAGACGAGCGTCGCCACCGTGATCACGATGCGCGGCTTGAAGCGGTCGACCAGCATGCCCGACGGAATCTGCATGATCGTGTACGACCAGAAGAACGAACTCAGAATCAAGCCTTGCACCACCGGCGAGAGCGAGAACTCCTTCGAGATCAGCGGCATCGCGACCGACAACGAAGCGCGGTCCACGTAGTTGATCGTGATCAGCACGAGCAGGAACCAGAAGATCCTCCATCGAACCGATGATTTACGGCCGTGCGCAAGCGCTGCGATTCTCGTATTCATATTCGCTTCCCCCGCTTCAGTAGTGGTTGCCGCTCAAGCCGCGCTGTCAAAACCTGACACGCAGGGCCGCACGCGCGACCCATTGCGTCGTCGTGCTCGATTCCGAGCCCGGGAAGCCTTGATAGATATCCGCGTTTGCTCCGCCGGCAGCCTTCTGGTAGGCCGCATTCAGGTAGACGTCGGTGCGTTTGGAGAGCGCGTAATCAGCTAGCAGGTTGATCTGGTTGTACTTCGGTTTCGCGCCGTTGTAGTCCACCTTGGCTTCCGTGAAGGTATAGCCGGCGCCCAAGGTCGTCACTGGCGTCACGTGGTATTGCCCCCAGATTTCATAGTTGCTGAAGGTGACCGTGTTACCCGCCACCCCGCTCGCGTCCTCAAACCGTGTGTTGGTGTAGGCCAGGGTGATCCGCGCCGGCCCGGCCGTGTACGCGGCGCCCACGCCGATGTTCTGCATGTTGGCCGGATTGCCGACGTAGCCGAATGCGCCCTCGCCGTTCGACACCCCCGGTATGGCGTTCGGCTTGAAACCACCGTCCGGAAACTGTTGCGCGGGGTTGGTGGCGTAAAAGTATGCGGCGCCAAGGTAGAACGGACCATTGTGATAATCCGCGCCGGCGCCGATCGTGCTCTCCTTGCGGAAGTCGCCTGCGACGCCACCGAACGCGTACATCGCTTCGGCCGTCAATCCTGACCAGGTCGGCGTGACATACTTGACCGAGTTGTTCACGCGAAAGGCATTGTCCGTGTTGTCGATGTCGCTCGGGTGCGAAAACAGGCCACCCCATTGGCCGTTCGACGTGGTCGGGCCAATGATATCGACGATCGGGTCATACTGGCGGCCGAGTGTCAGCGTGCCCCAGCGTTGATTTGCCAGGCCGACGTAGGCCTGGCGGCCGAATTCCAGACCACCTTGCCCGAGCCCGCCGGTAGAAACGTTGAAGCCGTTTTCCAACTGAAAGATCGCTTTCGTGCCGCCGCCGAGATCCTCGCTGCCTCTCAAACCCCATCTGCTACCGCCCTCGACGCCGCTTTGCATGGCCCATTGACTATGGCCGGCCGAGTTGCTGACGTAGGTCAGGCCCTCATCTATCATCCCGTACAACGTGACGCTGCTTTGCGCAAACGCGGGAATAGCGAACGCGTTCGAAAGTGCGAGAGCGAGCAGTGACTTCCTTATCATAAGGATTCCAAATTCTTCGTCAGAGGTTTTTTATGCCGATCTTGTGATAAACCGCGCACCACTTCGTATCTCGAGACCGGGGAGTGTCAGATTGCGCGCGGGGCAATCGTCGCTTACGGACTGTCTTGCTGAAAAATTCCCGACAACTCATTACATTCCGGTGTCAAAGAGGCAACCGAAGCGTGCACCGAGTATACGAACGCAATTTTTCCGGGAGATAATCAAAGTTAGCGAGACCATCTGATAGAAACCTTCGATCATGCGTATTTCCCTGCAGCAAATTGAGACCTTTTACTGGGTGGCGCGGTTGGGTGGATTTCATGCGGCGGCGCGCCATCAGCACCTCACGCAGCCGACCATCTCGGCACGCGTCCAGGAGTTCGAAGAACATCTCGGCGTGCAGCTGTTCACGCGCAGCCGGACGCGCTCCGAACTCACGCTCGCAGGCCGTGACGCGCTCGCCAATGCGGAACAGGTGCTGAAGCTCGCCGAAAAACTCGAACAGATCGCGAAGCGCACCGATCCCATGTACGGGCTTCTACGTCTTGGCGCAATCGAGTCGATCGCCCACGCGGGGCTCGCCGATCTACTGACGCAACTCAAGACGCGCTACCCGCACATGAAGATCGAACTCACGATCGACGTGGGTGTCGCACTCGGACGCAAGCTTGGTGCGCACGAACTCGACATCGCGATACTGAATGATTCCACCGATGCGCCCCACGTGGTCGAGACCGCGATCGGCTACACGGATCTGCACTGGGTTGCGTCGCCGCAACTCGTGCCCAGCAGCACGGTCACGCCTCACGACCTTGCGTCGGTACCGATCATCACCGTCTCACAACCGTCGTCGAACCATTCGCTGGTGATGAACTGGTTCCGCAGCGCCGGTTGCAACCCCGACAACATCAGCTCATGCAATTCGCTGTCGATGATGTCGCGGCTGGTCGCGGCCGGCCATGCGGCGGCCGTGCTGTCGCCCGCGATAATGCGCCCGGAGATCGATTCCGGGCTGATTCACGTGCTGAACACGGAAAGGCCGATCACTCAGCAAGGGTTCTTTGTCGCTTATCAGGAAGAGTGTCTGAGCGGCGCGGATACCATCGTGGAGCTGGCAAAAGAGGTGCTCACGCGCAGTCGCGTGCTGATTCCGGGGTAGGCGGCGGGAGGGCGCGGACTATGACGCGCCGTACTGGGCAAGACCGGCTTACGGCGGGTTCATCAGGCGGGTTCATCAGGACAGGGAGCGGTCAGGTTCGCTCAGACGCCGGCCGGTTTCGGCGTCGAACAGGTGGATGGCGTCCGGTAGCGGCGCAATGCACAGTCGCTCTCCCGGTCGCGCGAGAACGCGCTCCCGAAACTCGCAGACGATCTCGTCGCTGCCGTACCGCACATTGACCTGAGTGGCCGATCCGGTGGTCTCGACGACGACGACTTCAGTCGGCGTGCCATCCGCCGTCGCGACGAAATGCTCGGGACGAATTCCGAGGATCACCGGTCTTGAACGGTCCGCCCTGAGTTGGCGGCCGAGACGAACCGTCAGGCCGCTATCGGAACGGAACACGGTTTCTCCGTCGCCATCGAGCAGCGCGCCACGCAGAAAATTCATCGCCGGTGAGCCGATGAACCCTGCGACAAACACATTGCGCGGCTGATCGTAAACTTCGAGCGGCGCGCCCACCTGTTCGACGACACCGTCGCGCATCACCACGATCCTGTCAGCCAGCGTCATCGCCTCGACCTGATCGTGCGTGACGTACACGGTCGTCGTCCGCAGGCGTTGATGGAGCTGCTTGATCTCGGTGCGCATGGCGACGCGTAGTTTGGCATCGAGGTTCGACAGCGGCTCGTCGAACAGGAAGACTTGCGGATCGCGCACGATCGCCCGTCCCATCGCGACGCGCTGGCGTTGGCCGCCCGAGAGCTGGCGAGGATAGCGCTCAAGCAGCGGATCGAGCGCGAGAATCTCGGCGGCTCGCCTGACGCGTTGCTCGATTTCAGCCTTCGGGACGTTGCTGATCTTGAGCGAGAACCCCATGTTCTGCCCGACCGTCATGTGCGGGTACAGCGCGTAGTTCTGAAACACCATCGCCATGTCGCGGTTTTTGGGCGACACGTCGTTCATTACCTGGCCCGCCACGCGGATCTGTCCGGACGTAATGTCCTCGAGGCCCGCGATCATCCGCAGCAGCGTCGACTTACCGCAGCCGGAAGGACCCACTAGCACCGCAAATTCTCCGTCAAGGATATCCACGCTGATATCTTGAATGACGGAGTGCGAGCCATAGGACTTTTTAACGTTGTGGATGCTGAGGTTTGCCAAAGCGATGACTCCGGGAATGGGTGGATGAATGGCGGGACGCTCGCGTCAAGGCATCAGCAGACCGCCATTGACCTCGACGACCTGGCCGGTCACGTAGCCGCTCAACTGATCCGAGCACAGGTAAAGGAAGGTACCGACGCAATCCTCCGGATCGCCGATGCGCGCCATCGGGATCTGCGTCGCGGTGGCCTTCAGTTGTTCGGGCGACGTGACGCGGTCTTGCAAGTCGGTCTTGATCACCCCGGGCGAGACGACATTCACCCTGATGCCTTCGGGCGCGACTTCCTTTGCGATCGAACGCGAGAATGTCGACATGAACGCCTTCGCGCCGGCATACACGGCCGAGCCTTGACCGCCGCCCGTGCGCGCCGCGACGGAACAGACGTTGATGATATTGCCGCCGCTCTTCTGACTGCGAAACTGCCGCACGGCCGCGCGGCATGCAACGAACACAGGCCGCACGTTGATCGCCAGATGGCGCTCGAAGAGCTCGTCGGGAAACTCCGCAATGCCGACGCGCGAAATCTGGTCGCCGGCGTTGTTGATCAACACATCGAGCCGCCCGAAGGTCTCGACCGTTTCCTGGATCAGCCGCTCGGCGGTGCCGGGCAGCGCGATGTCGCCCTCCACGATGCGGGCGGTACCGCCCTGCTGCTCGATGTCGGCGGCCACGGCCTCGGCTTGCGCGCGGCCGCTGCGGTAATGAACCATCACCTTCGCACCACGGGCGCCGAGGCCGCGTGCCACCGCCGCGCCAATCCCGCGGCTCGCACCGGTCACGAGGCAAACCTTGCCTGCGATTTCATTCAGAATCATCTACGTTCTCCGTGGGTCAGGATGCGGTCCGGTCGGTGACCGGTTGATCGACGCGTGCAGCGAGCAGGAAAGGCAGCGCAACGTCATGAAATTTTTCCGGCTGCTCGAGTTGCGGTGTGTGGCCTGCGTCCTCGATGACGGCCAACGCGGAGCCTGCAATCCTTGCCTGCATCACTGCTCCGTGCTCGGGCGTGCGCGCGCGGTCGTGCCGCCCCTGGATGATCAGCGTGGGAACCCGAATGGAGGAAAGTTGGTCGAGCGTGTTATTCAACGCGTTGGAGCGTGCGGCATCGATGGCGGCGGCTTGCGCCGCGCTCAGCGCGATGCTGCGGAACCTCACCAGATCGGGAGCGGACGGCGGGCGGAGAAAGAACCCGTTCACGACGGGCTCGATCGCGGTTTCGTCCCAGGGCGCGCCCGCCATGGCATCGGCCTTCGCAAGCGCCGCGGCGGGGTCCGCGGTCACCGCGCCCGTCGCAACGAGCAGCAGGCGCGACACGCGATCCGGGTAGCGCAACACGAACTGCTGCGCGACGACGCCTCCCATGGAGCCGCCGATCAACGTGACGCGCGACAGGCCGCGTGCATCGAGCAGACG
>NZ_JAXDPY010000658.1:0-26216 GCF_034668105.1 Paraburkholderia sp.
CCGATTGGACAGGCATGTACTCGGGTCCACAACCACTCTGCGGAGGTAACAATGAAGAAAGTGTCCCTGGCGATCCTGGTTTCCCTCAGTGCCGTAACGGGCGCGGCCTATGCGCAGGACAACGGCGTCATGATGAGCACCGATCCGGCCAAGGCCGCCGACGTCGAACAGCGCGCGCAAGATTTGCAAAACCGCCAGCAAGCAATGCAAAGCGCGCCTATGCCGGAAAAACATCACAAGATGGCCCCGCACCATAAGAAGGCCGCCAAGCCAATGGCCGCCAGTTCGTAAGCGCAGCGACACCATCACCCCGCGGCCACACCGCGAAGGTGAAAAGCCGAAGCCGGCAACCGCCGGTTTCGGCTTTTTTGTTGTCTAATGGACTGACCTGCAGGCCCGCTGCGCCTGGCTGACGTTATGCTAAAGTCGCGCACCGACCGGCGCCCGGCCGGACTCCCCCTAACCTATGCGCACCTTGGTGCGGAGGACAGCATGAGCAACATCCAGCTAGATATCGAATGGACTGAAGCAGCATCTCGCAAAATCGAAAAACTGATGCCGCGCGGCGGTCAGGAAGCGTTTCTCGCGCTGCCGCCCGTCGAGTGCCTGCCGATGGAAGGCGACGTGCTGTTTCTCGGCCCGGACGGCAAGCAGCAACCGTTTATCGTCGCGGAGCGCCAGTATCACCACGACGGCGATGCCGACTGGACGATCATCCTGATTCTCGACGTCCCGCAAGCCACGCACTAAAGATAAAACGGCGAGTGCCGCACAGGCCGGATCCGGCCTGGCAGTTCACTCGCCTTTTTTTGTTTGCCCATCGCGCAGTTGGCCTTCCTGGTCCGGCTCTGCCACCGAGATCGCGACCACCCGCGATTTCCGCCATGCCCTGTCCTCCGTTGATTCACAAAACGCAGCCGCATAACCGCGCCCGCAACACCTGCAGACGACTGCATGGCGACGACGATCGCGCTCGTCTGATGAAAGACGCGCGCAAGGCCCATACACGCGAAACATCTGAGCACCGTCCTGGCCTGGAGTTTGGCGGGCGGCCACTCACCGCCCTGCTACCCTCGGTTTAATACATGCGATTGATTTTCGTTTGCAACGCATGTCTTGTGCGACAGAAACGAGCCCGAAGCTCACGCGAGATGCCCGCAACGCCGAGGCTGGCCGCCGCGCTGAGGCCGCTTTGCAGGGCACCTGCCTCAGTCCCGCGTTTGTGATAACCCGCACATTCATGCGAAGTCCGAACTGTTAGACTGGTTTTGACCAATTCCGCCGGAGTCCAGCATGGCTGGCATTGCTCTCCGCGTTTCCGGGCCGTGCCCGCCTCACCCTGCCGCCGCCTGGGCTGTGCATCCGTTGCGCGCCGAATCTGTTTGCGCGCCCCGTCACCCGTTTGCCGCGATGTCACCATGCCCGCACTCATGCCTGCCCTTATGCCGACTGTCAGAGAATTGACCCTGAGCGGCCTGCTCCCGCATCTGGTCCGTGACGAGTCCGGCTGGACTGCGACGTGGCGTGCGCTGACGCTGCATAGCGTGTTCCAGCCGGTGCTATCCGTGACGCATCAGTGCGTGGTCGGTTATGAGGGTTTGCTGCGCGCGTTCGACCCGGTCGGTTTGCCGGTCTCGCCGGAAGTGCTCTTCTCCGGCACACGCTCGGCCGCCGACGCGCGCGAACTCGACCGCATCGCACGCTGCCTGCATGTGGCGAACTTCATGGAGCAAGGCATCAGCACGGGCTGGCTGTTTCTGAATACGCGTCCGCAGGTATTCGAAACCGGCTGGCCGCAGCGCACCTTCATCGACGAACTCTCGGCGCACTTCGGCCTGCCGCAGGAGCGCATCGTTATCGAGGTACTCGAACAACCCGCCGACGATGAATCCGCCGTCGCCAGCATGCTCGCGGCGTCGCAGCCACGCGATTTCCTGATTGCGATCGACGACTTCGGCACCGGCTTCTCGAACTTCGACCGTGTGTGGCGCTTTCGCCCCGACATCGTGAAACTCGACCGCTCACTTGTCGCGCGTGCGGGAAAGCGCGAAGGCGACGATTCGATGATCAGCCATCTGATCGCGATGCTCCATCAGTCCGGCACGCTGGTGCTGGCCGAAGGCGTCGAGACCGATGAAGAGTTGATGATTCTGATGCAGGCCGACGTCGATTTCGTGCAGGGTTTCCGGCTCGGCCAGCCGAAGAGCTCGGTGCAGGCCGCGTGCGCTAAAGTGCCGGCACTGATCGAGTCGATGTGGACCAAGTTCGCCGCCTATGAACGCGCGCATGCGGGCCACCAGCGGCTCGGCTTTGAAGGGTTCGCCGAGGCCGTGCTCGCCGCCGCCGAGACCTTCAAGGCAACCGGCGATCTGCGGCAAGCCGCGCAAAAGATCTGGCATCTGCCCGAAGCGCGCCGCGTATTCATCACCGACGGCCAGGGCGAACAGACTCAAGCGTCCGTTGCCGCCGCCGCGGTGCCGCCGCCTCCGCTGCGGCTCGCGCCGCTCTACACCGAGACGCACAGCAACTGGTCGCGGCGCGCGTATTTCAAGCATGCGCTGGCAGCACCGGGGCGCGTCGCCATGATGGGGCCGCACTATTCGCTCGCGGACGGCCAGGACTGCTACACCGCGGCACTAGCCTTCGAGCGCGACGGCACGCATGTGCTGTGCGTCGATTTTGTGCCGACGACGTCGCCGGCCGATGCCCGTCCGGGCGCGCGCGCGGGCAAACGCTGAGCGCGGCAGCTGGCGGTCTCAGCCGCGCCGTTAATCCTCCACGCGCCCGCGGCCGGATTTGATCTCACTACGCTTGGCTTTGCTGTCGAGGCGCCGCCGATTCGATGCGCGCGTCGGGCGGGTCGCGACGCGCGGTTTGCGCGTCACGCTGACACTTTCAATCAGTTCATCCAGCCGCGCCAGCGCCGCCGCGCGGTTCATCTCCTGAGTGCGATGCTCCTGCGCCTTGATGATCACCACGCCGTCTCGCGTGAGCCGATGATCGGACAGCGCGAGCAGGCGCATCTTCAGCACCTCCGGTAACGACGAAGCCTGCACGTCGAAACGCAGATGGATGGCACTCGAAACCTTATTGACGTTCTGACCGCCCGCTCCTTGCGCGCGCACTGCGGTCAATTCGATTTCATTCGGCGGAATTGGATAACGGGATGTCATGACTGGATTGAGCTAGGAGACGCAAGTGTACACAGGGCGCTGCGGATTAAAGCCTAGGGACTATCGGGCGCGGCCGCCGATGCGAAAAACTATTTGCATCGGCGCAGCCGCTTCATCGATACTGCCGTTTTCGCTTACAGCGTAAATTCATATGAAGCTCCGTCCGGGTTTTGTGCTGGAACTGGCCGTCAACTTTCTGCTGCCGTGGCTTGCTTATCGCCTCGCGCTGCCGCACCTGGGCGAGACCGGTGCGCTGATCGCGTCCGCCGTGCCACCGATCGTCTGGAGCCTGATCGAGCTGGTGCGCTTTCGACGCGTCGATGCGCTCAGCGTCATGGTCGTCGCGGGCATCGTGCTGTCGGTCGCGGCGATGGCGCTGGGCGGCAGTCCCCGCATGCTGTTGCTGCGGGAGTCGCTGGTGTCCGGCGCGGTGGGCGTGGTGTTTCTGCTGTCGCTGCCGATGCGCCGCCCGCTGATCTTCTATCTCGCGCGCGCCACCGTCGCCCGTGAAATGGAGGGCGGTGCCGAGCGCTTCGAAGCGCTATGGCGCGAGCGGCCTGCTCTCGTCAGTGCGATGCGGCTCATGACGCTGGTCTGGGGCCTCGGCCTGACCGGCGAGACGGCGCTGCGCGCATGGATGGCGCTGACCTGGCCGATCGAGCACTTCCTCGTGGCGTCGCCATTCATCGGCTATGGCATTTACGGCGCCCTGACGCTGTGGACGCTGTGGTATCGAAAGACCATGCGTAGCCGGGTCGCGGTGCGTGCGCAGCCTGGCGGCGGGATCGCGGGCTGAGCTCGGCTGAGTGCCTGGAAGCGCTCGCGCAGGGGTTCTGCCCGTTCTGCCCGTTCTGCCCGTTCTGCCCGTTCTGCCTTTTCTGCCTTTTCTGCCGGACCGCCTAAGCACCCACGCACCTAAAGCAGGCATGTCACGCACGCATAAGCCCGTCGCCCACGCCACCCACTAAGCGCCCCGCCACGCCTCCCCAATCCGCGCGGCTAACCCCGAGTCACGCTGTGTCGGCGTCGCAATGGCCTGCGCCAGCACCGCGCGCGCGCCGATCACTTCCACCCGCTCACGCGCACGGGTAATTGCGGTGTACACAAGTTCGCGCGACAACACGCGGCTGAACACCGACGGCAACATTAGCACCGCATGCTGAAATTCCGAGCCTTGCGACTTATGCACCGTCAGCGCGAAGGCCGTGTCGTGCGGCGGCAGCGCCGCAGGCGATACGGCACGCAGACCGCCGTCGCCAGTACGGAAATACACTCGCAACGCGCCGCCCGCACCCGGCAGCGCAATGCCGATGTCGCCGTTGAACAGACCCAGTGCGTAATCGTTGCGCGTGACCATCACGGGGCGTCCGGCGAACCATTGCGCGCCTACCGCCAGCGTCACCCCCGCCGCGCGCCGCACCTGCGCGGCCATCGCGGCATTCACCTGATCGACACCGCGCGGCCCCGATCGGGTCGCGCACAGAATTCGAAAACGGTTCAGCGCATCGAAAAGCGGCGCTGGGTCCGGTGTATCGGCGGCTAGCGCTTCGGCGAGCGCATCCGCGTACGGTGCGAAGCCTGCGGCAAGCCGCGCGACCGTGCGATCAGCCAGCGTCGCATGCGTGTCTTCGTGCAGCGCCGCTGCGCAGGGCTCGCCAGGGTCGATGCGCAGCACTTCCAGCGCCGCGGCTGCCGCGCCATTGCGAATCGCGAGCGACAAGCGGCCAATCGGCGATTCGAGGCCGAATCGATAGTTACGCTCGAGCCAGACGACGCAGTCGGCGAGCGGGTTTGGCGTATCGGAATCGCCCCCTGCGTCCATCTGCGCGAAACGATCGTCAGGCCCTTCGTCGGCATCGCTCGACGCGTCCGGCAATGCCTGCGACAAGCGCGCCGCTTCAATGCCCAGTGCCGCCGCGATCCGCTGCAGCCCGTTGCGCGTAAAAGCCGGCCGCGCGCTGAGCTCGGCGAACACCGCACCGGCCTCGACGGCGGCCAGCTGGTCCTTGTCACCCAGCATCACGAGACGCGTGTGCGGCGCAATCGCGTCGAGCAGGTGCGCCGCCATCGCCACGTCGATCATCGACGCCTCGTCGATCACGACCACGTCATAAGGCAGCGGGTTGTCGCGATGATGCCGGAAGCGCCCGCCCGGCCCCGAACCGAGCAACCGATGCAAGGTGTACGACGTCTGCGGCAAGCGCGCGGCGAGTTCGGGAGGCAAATCGCCGGCACGGGCGAGCAGAGCTTCCTGCATCCGTTGCGCCGCCTTGCCGGTGGGCGCCGCCAATGCGATCCGCAGATCGGGCCGCGCATCCAGCAAACAGGCGAGCACCCCGACCACGGTCGTCGTCTTGCCGGTACCTGGTCCGCCGCTGACGATGGTCAGGCGCCCTGACAGAGCCATGACCGCCGCGACACGTTGCCAGTCGAGCTCGTCGTCCTGCGGCGGCCCGAAATAACGCAGCAGACGTGTGTGTAGTGTTTGGGCAGTGGCGTCGCCGTTCGCTGCTGCTCCTGCTCCTGCACCCGCTTCTGCATCTGCACCCGCTTCTGCACCTGCACCCGCTTCTGCACCTGCAACGGCTTCTGCGCCAACATCCCCAGCTGTACCCGCCGCTGACCCAACATCTCCATCTGCATCCGCACGAGAAGCTGCGCTTGCGCTGGCATTGCCGCCGTCGCCGGCATCCATCTGCGTCTCCGGATCTCCGCCCGCATGCGCAACCAGCGAGCGCGCGAGGCGCCGTTCATAGTCGTAGTAACGCGCCAGATACAGTCGTCCTTGCCCATCGATCACCAACGGCCGCAACGCCGCCGCGTGCGGCGAGCCGTCGCTAGCCATGCCGCTTGCGAACAGCGCCGCCCGCACTTCCGCGCTTGCTGCATCGAAGCGTCGCGCCAGCACCGCAAGCGGCAAGCACACATGCCCTTCGGCAGTCGCACGGCTCGCGGCGAAAGCGGCCCGCGCCGCCCACTTCACCGCTTCGCCCGACGCACCGCCACGCCGCGCCAGCGTGCCGATGCGACGCGCGAACCCTTCGGCCAGCGCGGTACTGAAATCGGCCGGCGCGGGTAAATTCACGCCAATGTCGTCGAGCTCCGGCGGCGCGGAAGAGATCCGCTCGAACGTGCTCATGCGACACCTCCGATCATCGCCGCGTCGAGCAGCGCCACCAGTTCGAAGGCGGGGCGCCGCATGTGCACGCCCGCCGGTCCATCGGCATCGCGCCACTGCGGACGAACGCCGCGCACGAACAGATAGAGATAGCCGCCGATGTGCGTCTCATACGCATAATCGCGCACCCGCGTTTTCAGATAGCGATGCAACGCCACCGTATAGAGGAGTGCCTGCAGGTGATATGCATGGCTCGCCATGGCCGCTTCGAGCGGCGCCGCGGCGTAGTCGGCGGCGCTATCGCCCAGATGGTTCGACTTCCAGTCGACGATCCAGAAACGGCCGTCGTGCTCGACGATCATGTCGATAAATCCTTTGACGAAACCGCGCAACACGCCGGGTTCCAGCGCGACGTCGGGATAGCCGTGTTCGATCAGCAGCTCGCGCAGCGCCGGAAAATCGAGCGAAGGCGCGGCAAACAGAAATTCAAGTTCGTTCAGGCGCCGCCGCGGATTCAGCCTGGCGAGCGCCATGCCGGGCATGAGTTCGGTCGTCACGACGTCCGCGATCAGGTTGTGCATCATGGCGGGCAAACGCGCCGCAAGTTCGGGCGCAGCCGGCGCCGGGCGCTCGCGCAACGCGCCACGGATAGCATCGGGCCATTTATCCGGAGCGGTGAAATCCGCGAGTTCGAACATGCGATGCAGACAGTCGCCCGCCGCCGCGCCGCGCGGAAACGCCAGGATATCGTCCTCAGCGTAGGACGGCGCCTGCGGCATCGGCAAAGGCGTCGGCACGAGCGCATCGGCGATCTCGTCGTGATCGGGGCGCACTTCTTCCATCGCCGTGGGCGCCTCTTCGGCTTTGCTGCCGGCGGCGATCAAGCCGCTGAAGCTCGCCATGCGCCACTGATCGCGCAACGGCCGCCGATTGGCGCGCGCCTGCATCCGCGCCCCGCTATCCTGGAGGCTTTCCAGCGGCACGCGACGCTCCACTTTCGGCAACGCCTGCAACGTGACCGGGCCGCCCGCCAGCGCGCGCCATCGCTCGGACAAGGCGGCTTCGTCGGGTGGATCGGTGAGCCAGTCGTCGAAGCTGTGACCACTGCCGCCCACCAGCCAGTTCAGCACGCTGCGGCGCGACTCCTTGGTGGAGCGCGACGAAAGATAAGTACCGGCAACCAGATAGCAGCGATACACCGCGCGCGTCAGCGCCACATAGACGAGCCGTGCCCGCTCCGCCGCCTGTTCGCGCGCCGCGTAACGCGACGCGCGTTCGGCTTCGTCGTCATCGCAACCGTAGTGCAGCACGGCCTCACCCGTCTCGTCGTGATATTCGCGCGCATCGGGCAAGCCGGACGACGGCGGCTCGCGCAGCGCACCGTCGTTCAGAAACGGACAGAACACCACCGCATATTCAAGCCCCTTCGATTTGTGGACGGTGACGATCTGCACGAGGTTGCGATCCGACTCGAGCCGCAACTGCGCGTCTTCGCCACCACCTTGCGTGCGTTGCGCGGCGAGCCAGCGCAAAGTCGGCGCGATGCCGGGTTGCGTGGCGGCGCGCGCCTGCACGAGTTCGGCCAGATGATTCACGTTCGTCAGACGACGCTCGCCGTCAGGCCCGGCCACCAGACGCTGTGCGACGCGCAGCTCGCGCATCAGCGTGCGCCACATCAACGCGAAGCCGCGTTCATGCCAGAGCGAGCGATAGCGTGAAAAACGTTCGACCCAACCCATCGCGTCGGCGGCATGCGCGGGATCGTCGGCCGGTGCGGGCGCATCCGCGACCTGCTCGAGGCGCCACAGCGCGGCGGCGTCGAGGCCGAGCCAGTCGGTCGCAAGCGCGGCACGCAAACGACGCAGATCGCCCGGCGTATCGACCGCGGCCAGCACGCGTTCGATCTGCTCGGCGTCGAGCGTCGCGAACACCGAGGCCTGCGCCAGTTCCACGCTGCCGACGCCCCACAACGCCAGCACACGCTTGATCAGGCTGCCCTGCTTGTGCGTCTGCACGAGCACCGCGATATTGCCCGGCGCGAGCGGCGCGTCGCCGATCGTCACCGACCCTCCGCGCGCGCCGCGCAGGAGCCGCACGATCTCCGCGGCGCAGGCTTCGCTCGCCGCGCGCTGTGCTTCGCGTTTGGTGAACGCGGCGTCACCCTGGGGCAGCGTCCAGATGCGGAAATCGCCCGCGTTCGCTTCAGGCTCGGAGAAAGGCGGACGACGCCGCTCGCCGGCCCGCACCGGCTGATAGTCGAGACCGTCGAGCACGAATGCCTGCGGATTGGCTTCGAACAGCCGGTTACAAGCCTCGACGATCGGCGCGGTCGACCGCTGGTTGACCGCGAGCGTATAGCAGGCCGAAGCCGCCGCGCGCGCCGCCAGATAGGTGTGCAGATCGGCCGCGCGGAAACTGTAGATCGCCTGCTTCGGATCGCCGACCAGAAACAGCGGGCCGGCCGGCGCGAAGATGCGGCTGAAGATCGCGAACTGCAACGGATCGGTATCCTGAAACTCGTCGATCAGCGCAGCCGGATAACGCGTGCGCAACGCATCGGCAAGCCAGGGGTTGGCCGCGAGCGCGCGATACAGATTGGACAGCAGGTCGTCGAACGACACGACCCTGCGCGTGCGTTTGCGCGCGACCAGCTCCGCGGGCGCGTAGTCGAGCCAGGTTTCCACGAGCGAAAGCCAGCGCGTGCGTTGCGCGGCTTCGGCCGCGACGACGGCGGCGGCCAGCGCTTCGGCGTGCTCGAAGAACGGATGCTCGGGCGCTTCGAACTTGACCTTGGTGGCCTTCTTCAACGCCGAAGCCGTCAGCTTCAAAGCAGCCTTTGGCGGCGGCGCATGGCAATCGCCCTGGGCGAAGTAGTCGCTCCAGGCGGCAATTGCGGCGCTCACCAGGTCCGGCTTGTGCGAAGTCTTGCTCAGACGGTCTTGCGCGTCTCCAAGCAGCCTCACGATCGCCTCGCGCTCCGCCTGCCAGACCGCGCAGGCAGTATCGAAACCCGCCTGCGGATCGGCGCTACCTCCGCCGGCATCGAGCTTGCCCCAGCGCAGCTGCGCCAACGGCTTCTTCAAGCGCCGCGCGAGTTGTTCATCGAGCGACGCGGGACCGGCGCGTTTGGCCACCAGCCATGCAGCGAAAGCAGGATGCGCATAGGCCACCGGTTCCACCTGCTCGCGCCAGAAATCAGCCGCCATTTCGAAACGCAATGCCGCGTCGTCGGCTTCCATTTCGAAGGCGAACGGCATGGCCGCGGCGAACGGCGCTTCCTGCAACGCACGCTGACAGAACGCGTGAATGGTGTGAATCGCGGCCTGGTCGAACGTACGCAGCGCGCGGCGTACGACTTTCAACGCGGTCTCGCGATCGATGCCGCGCTCCGGCGCCAGCGTCGTTTCAAAGAGACGCCGGATGAACGGGTCGCCGCCGTCGTCGTCCGTATCGATCGCCCGATCCAGTTCCGCGAGCCGGCCGCGAATCCGCTCGTGCAACTCGGCGGTCGCCGCCTTCGTAAAGGTGACGACCAGGATCTGATCCGCATTCAGGTTCTTTTCGAGCAGCAGCCGCACGTACAACGCGCAGATGTTCCAGGTCTTGCCGGTGCCCGCCGATGCCTCGATCTGGTTGACGCCGTCGAGCGAACAGGCGAAAACGTCGAGCTCCTGCGCGACCAGCGCGTGATGATGAACGGCGGCGCTCATGATGCGCTCCGCAGATGCTGCACGAGCGGCTTGAAGACGATCGAGGCCAGACTGCCGAATGGTTCGTCGAGCGCAAGCGGCGTGCCGCGCAGCGCGATGCGCAACGCGGGGTCGTCGGATTCGCCGCGCACACGGTCATTGATCCACACGCCCTGCGCCGCGGAATCGCTCTCGCTGACCTTCACCCACGCACTCTTCGGAAAAAAGCGCAGCGGCAGCATGCGTCCGGCCCTGAACAAGGCGGCAAGCGGCGCCAGTTCATCGAGCGGCGCGGCAACCGGCGTGAGTTCGAAACTCCCGCCGCTGCCATGCCAAACCGTGCGGCGCGGGCCGTTCGGCTGCGCCGCGCAATAGACCAGATGGGCAAGCCATGCCGACAGATAGTCGCGCGCGGTAGGTTTGGCGTAGCGAAAAATCACTTGTCCTGTTTCGGTCAGTAAATTCAGGGTGCCGTGCAGTTGCAACGGTGTTTCGGCCGCTTTGCGCAGTGCCGCGTCATGCGGGCCGAAAAGCGTCTCCGCGATGTCGGCGCTGTGGGGCCAACGCGGCACGATATCCAGCACGAAAGGCAAACGCTCGACGCCCGCAGCAGCCTCGCGCCGCACGCTGTCGGCGAGCTGGCGCAGCGCGCCGAGTTCGCGCGAGCGCCATACCGCGCCGGTCGCGCCACCCGGCAGTTCAGGACTGGCCGCGGCGACGCGGCGCACGCGCTCGAACATGCCGTCTTCGTCTTCGATATCGGTGTCCAGCAGTACCGGCAACAGCCGCTCCGCCAAGGCGTCCCGACCGGCCCAATCGAGCTCGAACGGCTCGGTGTCGAGCAATTCGCCCTGCGCATCCGACAACACGATACCCAACCGGTCGCGCAACAATGCGCGCGCGGGATGACGCCAGAAACGCACGAATTCGTCGAACGCCACGGGCGCCGCGTCTTCGGCGGGCAACGGTTGATCGAAGAATGGCGCGGCCGCCGGATGCTGCGGCGCGGCCAGCAAACTGGCCAGTTCCGCGCGATCCACGTCGTAGGTGAAGAGGCCTCGTTGCGACGAGAAATAGTCCGACGCGAACGCCTGCAACGGATGATCGATGATGAACGCATGCCGCGCGGCTTCGATTTCCGCGGGACTCGCCGCTTCCCCCGCCGACACTTGCGCGAGGTGATCGAGCAATTCGTCGACCAGCGCGGCCGGCGGCAACGGCGCATTGTCGCGAATGCTGCGGCCCGTATAGGCGATGAACAGCCGGTCGCGCGCGGCCAGCAGCAGATCGAGGAAGAGATTGCGTTCGTCGTCGCGGCGCTGCCGGTCGCCCGCTTTACCGAACGCGGCCATCAGGTCGAATTCGTCGGCGCGGGCGAGACTCGGCAACACGCCGTCGTCCATACCGAGCAGGCAGACAATGCGATACGGCAAGCCGCGCAAGCTGGTCAGCGACGAAAACGTCACACTGCCCCACGGCACGCCGCCGCGCGCCGGGTCGTCGAGCGCCTCGGTCAGCGCGCCGCGCACCACGGCGGCCGGCAGTCCGACGTCTTGTGCGCCCGCTTGCATGGCGTCGCCCATCTTGTCGATGGCGTCGCGCACCGCCGCCAGCGAGTCGGCAAACGCCACGCCGCCGTCAAAGCACTGTCCGAGCGTTTCGAGCAGCAGTTGCGTCCATTCGGCAGGTGTCTGCTCGACCACGCAGCGCGCTGCGAATGCCTCGATATCGTCGACGAAACGCGACAGGCGCCCAAGCAACTCCGCGTCGGAACCGTCGGCGCCTGCAACCGGCAACCACGCATCGACCGGCTCGCCGCCTTCGGGCATGGCGTAGCCGAGGTACAGCCGGGTCAGCGCATCGGCGAACGTATGACGCGCGACAGGCACGTGCTCGCCCGCCGGTTCGACAGGTGTCAAGCCTCGGCGCGCGCCGGCTGCCGCGAGCCATTCCTGCGCGGCTTCAAGGGCGCCGGCATCGATCCCGTAACGCGCGGCGATCGCATCGACCCGCAGCCATTCGATCAGATCCGGCGCACCCACGCTGCGCTCGGGCAAGGCCAGCCAATCCAGCAGCAAACGCGCGACCGGATTGGCCTGCGAAGGCGGCAAACCAGTGATCCGATACGGAATGCGGCGCGTGTCGCCTGGCGGCGCGGTGCCGAACACCGCATCGATCAGCGGTCCGGCGGCCGCAAGATCGGACACGGCAACCAGCACGTCGGACGGCTGCAGATCGTCGAACTCGTCGAACCAGCCGAGCAGGCGGTCATGCAACACTTCGAGTTGCCGCGACAGGCTGTGACACACGTGAACTTCAATGCCGTTTTCGATCGGCAATTCGTCCGTGTCATTTTCAGCGCGCAGATCGAGGATGCCGTTCTGCACGGCGGCGAGCCAGCTCGGTTCCGGATTTTCGCTGAAGTCGCCCGTCTCTCCGGATGCCGCGCTCTCGGTCAACTCATGCAGCATGTGCAGTTGCGCCTGAGTCTGGCGGCCCCACTCGGCGAGCAGCGGATGACCCACCTCCTGATAGTCGAGCTGGCCTGCAACATCGAGCGCCTCGACACGGCCGGCACTGACGACGTCGAACCAGAATTCACGGCACGGGTTCATCACATACAGGCGCACATCGACCCAGCGCGACAGCGCGCGCAGCAATGCGACGTGCAGCGGCGGCATGGTCGGCAGTGCGAACACGCTCACCGCTTCGGGCCATTGCGCGTTCGAAATGGCTTCCAGATCGAGCGTGCCGATCTCTTCGAGAAAGCGATAAGCAGGCGGCAACGCGGCCGCCGGCGTTTGCGCGTTACCTGCTGCTTGCGCCACTTCCGCGAGCACGGCGCGCCACAATGCCGCTTGCCAACGCTCGTCCTCACGCGCCGCTTCACTTGCGCCGACGAGACGCGGACCGCTGTCGTCCGCGCCGCCGCTCGCGAAGATCGATCCGCCCTTTTGCCATTGCAGCAGCCATTCCGGGCGATAGGTCAGATAGTGGTCGAGCACCGTGGCCACGCGACGCGCCAGTTCGTAGCGCATCGACGCATCCGCCGCGTCCAGATAAGTGCGCAAACGCGGCGAGGCGTTCCAGGACAGGGCTTCATCCGCCTCTCCCAGCAGCCGGTAGCACCGCCAGACGAGCCGGTCCGGCGCGAACGGCGAATGCTTCGGCACTTCGATTACGCCGCCGATTTGCGCCCACAACCACTGCGCGAGATAACCAAAATTGACATTCGCGCAGATGCCCTGACGCGCCGCGATATCGAGCTCGAGCCGGCGCCGCACCGCCGCGCTCGGGACGATCACGGGCTGCGCGGTCCAGGGATCGGACGGCGCCTGTGCGAGGTCGTCGAGCAGCGCGCCGACAAGGGTTTCGTAGCGGTTCGAGTAGAAGAGCTGGAGCATGGATTCCGGGGAAGCATGCGACGCGAGCGGAACGCGCGGGCCGCGGCAGATATTGAAGCGACAGCATAACAAACGCGCCACCAGGGCAGAACCTGGCCAAACGGACGAGGTCAGATCAGGCACAAAATCAGTTAGACTCGACGGCAGTTTGGGTCTGCTCCGGGTCGGCCTCGTCAACCGCGTTTTCTCAGTGAATGGAATCCAGGCAGTCGATGCGCTATTCGGTTGAAATAAAAAATTTCCTCTACAGCCAGTACTTTTATGGCGGCCTGCGCATCGCAGTGGGCGTGTCGTTACCGGCCGTGTTGTGTCTGATCGTATTTCACGATCGCGAACTCGGCTTCACGATCGCGACCGGCGCACTCGGCGCATGCGTGGTCGATATGCCGGGCCCGCTCAAGTACAAGCACAACGAGATGCTGGCGTGCACGGTGATCGGTTTTCTGTCCGCGCTCGCCACCGGTATCGCCACGGTCAATCCGGTGGCCCTGTGGTGCACGGTCGTGCCGCTCACCTTCGTGCTTTCGTTGATCGTCGTATATGGCAACCGCTGGCCGCAGATCAGCTTTGCCACGCTGTTCATGATGATCATGACGCTGGAAGATCATTTCACGCCAATGCAGGCGCTCGTCAATGCGTCGTGGGTTCTGGTGGGCGGCCTCTGGTACACGTACTGGTCGACCTTCGTGAGCCGCTGGATGATGCATCGGATCGAACAGCAGGCGCTCGCCGAGAGCGTGTTCGCATGTGCGGACTACCTGCTCGCGCGCGCCGCCTTCTACGATCTCGACAACGATCTCGACGAGTGCTATCGCAATCTGGTCGACAAGCAGATCTCCGCAGTCGAACGTCAGGATGCCGCGCGCGACATTGTGCTGCGCAATCTGCCCAAGCTGAAAAGCGGCCGGCTCGAACCACGCCGGGCCATGCTGTTCAATCTGTTCATCAATACCGTCGATCTGCACGAACTCTTTGTCGGCACGCACGTCGATTATTCGGTGGTCCGCAACACGTTCGGCGGCTCCGACCTGCTGGTGTTCTATCGCGATCTGATTCGCAAATCCGCAGCCGATCTCGAAGAGATTGGACTCGCGGTATTGCAAAATCATCCGCCGCGTACGCGCGTGAACGTAAAAGCCGAACTACGCGCGATCGAGTTCGAGATCGAAGTGATGCGCAAGCAGGACCTGCCCGCCAAAAATCCTGAGGCCTATTCGGCGATATCGTCCACCTTCCGGCGTATCTGGAGCGCCACGCGGCTGATCGACAAGATGCGCAAGAGCCTGTCGAGCGACCCCAGCGCGACCGAGACCGAACTGCGCCTCGACCAGGCGCTCTCCCGCTTCGTGTCGAGTCGCCGCGTGCCGTTCGGGCAGATCTTCTCGAATCTGACCATGGCTTCGCCGAGCTTCCGCCACGCGCTGCGTGTGACGATTGCGGTCGCCGTGGGTTTCTGGCTCGGCCGTTTGCTGCCGCTCACCAATGCATACTGGATCGTGATGACCACCGTCATCATTCTGAAGCCCGGCTATTCGCTGACCAAGCAGCGTAACGGGCAGCGGATCATCGGCACGCTGATCGGCTGCGCGGCGAGCATCGCGTTGATGATCTTCGTCGATGAGCCGCACATCCTGCTGGTGGTGATGTTCGCGTCGATGGTGATGAGCTATAGCTTGCTGCTGTTCAATTACACCGCGAGCGTGGTGTTCACCTCGTCGTATGTGCTGCTCATGTTCCATCTGCTCGCGCCGGGCAGCATGCGGATCATCGGCGAACGCGCGATCGACACGGTAGTGGGCTGCGCGATCGCGATTGCGGCGAGCCATCTGTTCCCCTACTGGGAATACCGGTTGATGGGCAAGCTCGTCAACAACATGATCAGCGCGACGCGGCAGTATCTGGAAGCGAGCTGGTGGTGGAGCGGCAAGCCGGCCGCCGCGGTAGTCGCTACCGTGACCGAGGGCGGTGCATTCGCACCCGCCGCGGCGATGGCAGATCCGGCGATTGATTTCGCCAAACCGGCGCTCGCGATGGCAAACGCCGGAGGAAATGCGACCGGCAATGCTGGGCCAAAAGCTGGCGCAAGCGGAGCGGTGAGCGCCAGCGCAGCTGCGAACGCCAGCGCAGCTGCGAGCGTAAGCGGAGTTTCGAGCATAAGCGGAGCTGCGAGCATAAGCAGCGCCGGCACCACCACGGTCAGCAACGCAACCGCCAAACCGACCGGCGGCGCATCCCCTGCCGCCGCAGCCGCTGCAACAGCGCTCGATCGCGACTATCGCTACCGGCTCGCACGCAAGAACGTCCATGTGGCGTTCGCCAATCTGGGCCAGGCGTTCCAGCGCATGATGCTCGAACCGAAGTCCGCGCAGAAGTTCGTGCCTGAATTGAACGGCCTGCTGGTACGCAGCCACGTGCTCGCCTCGCAGATCACGGTGGCCGCGCCGTTGCTGCGCACCTCTGCTCAGCAGGTCGACAGCGTGTCACTCCAGCCGTTGCAACGCGCGCTAAGCGTGATCCGCGACAACCTGACCGAAGCCGAAGCCGGCAGCGCGCCGCCGGCCGATCAGGGGGAGCAGATCAAGCAATTGTCGCGTGAGTTGGATGCGATGGTGGTCGAAACGGAGAAATCGCCAGACTCCCCGGCGGACGCCGTACACGATATGAAATTGCTCGCCCACCAGTGCAAGCAGATGTTGACGGCGTCCACGCTGATTCGCAAGGACGCGAGCGTGATCCGCCTGCCGGACGAGTGAAACGACTGAAGCGCAAACCGGCCCGTCATGTGCATGGGCAAGAGGAACAATGGACAAGCAACGGGCCTCGGCGCATGCCAGCCATCAACCGTGCGCCAGGCTTCGCCGCTGAATCAGGCACCACCGCGCATTGGCGGTCGGTCGGATCGTCCTATTGCGCAGTGCCGCTTGCGGGCTTCGCTACAGTCGCCGCAGCCGCTGCCGCCGCGTCCGATGAAATCGCCGGCGCCGGCGTATTCTCGCGGTCGAATTCGCGCTTTTCCGTGATGGCGTTATAGAAGAGCGTGGCGATCACCAGCAGTACCGCGACCACGATGAAAACAGCAATGCCAAAGGTCGGGTTCTTCTTGCGCGGCGGTTTGTTCATGAGGCGGGCTCGGTTCGCGAGGCAGTCGCGAATGATGTCTGGGAAGGCGGCATTCTACGCCCCCTGAGCTTGCACATGGCTTGCATGTCAGCGCCCTTCCACCACCACGGAAGGCCGCACCGGCAGCGCCGTCGAATACTTGATCTGCTCCATCGCAAAGCTCGAACTCACGTCATACAGCGGCACGGCTGCGATCAACAGTTTGTACACGCGATCGTAGTCGTCGATATCGGACACCACCACGCGCAGCAGGTAATCCGTTTCGCCGCTCATCCGGTACACCTCCACGACCTCCGGAATCTCCTGCACCGCGCGCGTGAAAGTCTGCGCCCAAGCCTCGGTGTGCTGGTTCGTGCGCACCGCGACGAACACCGTCGTGCCCACGCCGAGCTTGCGCGCATCGCACAGCGCCACCTGGGCGCGAATCACACCCGTCTCTTTCAGACGCTGCAGCCGCTTCCAGCAAGGCGTTTGCGACAGATTCACGCGTTGCGCCAGCTCGGCGATCGGCATGGTGGCGTCTTCCTGCAGCAGCTCCAGCAGCTTCCGATCGATGATATCCATTCCCATCGTGACACTCCCACAGGAAATTATTCTACTTTTTAGACTTGAAGGGGAATTATATGGAAACTCTTTCTCCAGGCAAACGGGTATAAATGTGGCTATCAAAAATAGCCGATAAGCAGCCCCACCGCTGCGCAGCGATCATGAGCCAAGACCTCCGTTCAATACCCGTCGCCCGTTCCTCCAGCCACGCCGCCCAGTTTGCCGGGGCGAATGACGCGTCCTCTTTCGCGCATCGCAGCGCGCCGCTTGCGCAGTTGTGCGACGCGCTCGACGCAATGTTCGAAGCCTGCGCGAAATTCGCCGAACCGTCGGATTCGACCTTCTTCGCGCGCAGCATGCGCATCGCACTGGCCGAAGCCGCGGCGAATCCCGACTTGCTCACACCCGCGCAACGCGAAGGCTCCGTGGAAAACTACCGGCGCCACCTGCTGGCCGCGGATCCGCACGGCCGCTATGCGATCGCCGCGCTGGTATGGCTGCCGCGGCAGGCGAGTCCCGTGCATGCGCATCACACATGGTGCGGCTACGCGGTGCTCCACGGCATGTTGAGTGAAACAGTCTTCGAATGGAATGGCGCACTGCGCTGCGCAAGCGCGACCCGGACCCAAGCGCGCCATGCCGGCGCCGTGTCGTTTGTACGGGGCGGCCGAGGCGGCATTCATCGGTTGGGCAATGGCAGCGACGCGCCGGCCGTCTCGCTGCATATTTACGGCGTCGCGGGCGCGCAGATCGCCACACATGTCAACGACATCGTGCACGCGGCCGACGCACCGGCGCGCCTCTGAAACCGGCGACCGGTAATCGGTAATCGGTAATCGGTAATCGGTAATCGGTAATCGGCGACCGGCGACCGGCGACCGGCAATTAACACCTGACCACTAGCAACGATGCAACCCGCATCCAGCGCAGCCGGCATCTAACCCACACCCCAATCAGCTTTTCCCGCCCGCATCACCCGCCGTAGAAATCTGCGGGGGAATCGGCGCGGTCTGCCCGGTCGGCGGCGGCGCCGGACGCGGTTCGTGCGATACATCGCGCGCCACCGCGACCGCAGCATGCGCGCCACGTGTCGATGCCACCGCTTCAGCGTGCGCATGCCCATGCGCAGCTGCCGCGGGCAATTCATCGTCCTGCAAAGGCTGTCCTTCGCTATCCTTCGACGACGTGTACACCCGCATCTGCGGCACCGGAATCTCGATACCGGCTTCGTCCATCTTGCGTTTGAGCCTCAAATTGAAGGCGCGCGCCACGCTCCATTGCTGCAACGGCCGCGTCTTGATCTGTCCTTTCACGACCATCCAGTTCGGATCGAAACGGTCGAGCCCCCACACCTCGATCGGCCCGAGCATTTCGCGGCGGTAACGGAAGTCGGCCATCAGATCGGCACCCACTTCGCGAATCAGTTGCGTAATCTCATCGACATCGGTCGAGAACGCCATCCGCACTTCGAACACCGCGTAGGCGAAGTCGCGCGACAGGTTCTTGACGATCTTGATCTGCGAGAACGGAATCGCGTGAATTGCGCCTTGCCCATCGCGCAAGCGCACGGTCCGAATCGACAGATGCTCGACCGTGCCCGCATGACCGCCGTCCACGTCGATCCAGTCGCCGACCGAAATCGTATCTTCGATGATGATGAAGAGGCCCGTGATCAGGTCGGTCACGAGCGACTGCGCGCCGAAACCGATCGCGAGACCGATCACGCCGGCGCCGGCCAGCAGCGGCGTCACGTTGATGCCCAGGTTCGCCGCGGTGACGATGCCGGCAATCGTCATGATCGACACCAGCAGCACGTTACGCAGCAGCGGCAGCATGGTGCGTGCGCGCATGCTCGGATTGCGCGACTTGTTGCGCGGCGCACCCGGATTGAGAGCCTCGGTGATCGCGGTGTCGACCAGGATCCACAGCAGCCACGCAATGAACACCGTGGCGATGATCGCGGTCACCGCGTGCGCGATCCCGCGCGCCGCAACGTTTTCCTCCACGACTTCCGCGAGCGACACCCCCCACAACCGCGCGGCCAGTTCAAAGAAGAACAGCCAGATAAAAAGCGTCAGCAGCGTGCCGCAAAAGCGCAGCAGGCGCGTCAGATACGGCGAGCGGCGCCGCGCGCGCGGGCTGCGCGGGCGCGTCATGCGCAAGACGACGGCCGAGAGGAAGAAGGCGAACACCAGCAACAACGCGGTCACCACCGAAATCTGCAGCACGTTCTCGCTGGACCCCGAGCCACCGAGCGTGGCGACCACGGACGCTGTAGCGAGCACCAGCACCGGCATGTGCCAGAGTGCGGCGAGAACGTCGAACGCGTCGGTCGCGGCCTTGTGAGTGTGGCGCTGCTCGTAAGGCCGGTTGCGAATCAGATGCGCGACCGGCCGCCGGAAGGCCAGCGCGAAGTAGCCGGTGAGCACGGCCGCCGTCATATTGGCGGCCGTCGAAATCAGCGCGGCGAGGTTCGAGCCGAGCTGATGCTCGACGTCGTAGTTGACAGCCGCATCGCCGAGGGCCGCGCATACGCCCACCACGAACAGCACGCGCCGCGCGTGTTCGATCAGCAGATGCACCGCAACCCGCCGATGCCCCGAGCCGAACAACGAAAACATGATCAGACAGATCGCCGAAAACACCGCGCCCGCGACGATCGCGTAGGCCACCACCATGCCGAGCGTGCGGCCGAGCGCGTCGGGCATCGCCCGCAAGAACAGCAGCGCGGCGAGAAACGCGACGATCCAGGGTCCGACACGGCGCAGCGCGAAGATCAGCAGCTCTCGTGTGGTGGGATTCGGCTTGAGCCCCATCACGATGTCGAAGCGCCGGTATAACCGGTGTTGCACGTAAATCAGCGCACCGGCGCACGCCCCCCAGCCGGCCAGCATCGCAAACATCGAAAAGACAATCCGGCCGAAGCTCTCCTGCCCTTGACCCGAAATGATCGTGTAGAGCTCGTTGCCGGCCGCGTTGAAGCGTCCGCCCCAATAGCGCACGGGCGTGCGGCCGTGATGCACGTCGGATTCGAACGACGCGATGCCCGAGGCGATCGCACCGAGCAAGCCGGGGCTCGGTTGCGCGGACGCCGGTGGCGCGACGTTTTGCGAGACCTCGCGCAGTTTTTTGAGCTGGGCGACGAGTGCGGTGCGCTGCCGGTCGTTGTCGAGCGTGGCGATCACGCTGTCGAGCGAGCGCGCCAGTTCCGCCTGGCTGGCGGGCGACGGCGCGGAGGCCGCTTCCGCCGCCGAGGCGCCCGCGGCGGCCGACGCAGGCGTCGCGGTCGCGCTATTGATCAGACTTTGCAATGCCGGAATGACCGGCGTGGTGGCGCCGGCGGCATAGGCCGTCGCGGGCAGCCATCCGATGGCGAGAACCAGCGCGAAGCAGACCGTGGCCGCCCATGCGCCGAACCACGCCGCGACATGAGGGCGAACGCCGCGCCGGGTGTGGCATCCGGGATGAGCGAAAGAGAAACGAAAGGCGGCGTGAGTCGCCGGTTGCCCGCCGTTGGACGGCGCGGCCCCGGACTCACGCCGGGACGGGCATGACTGCATGGCGATCCGTGAGAAAACGGGAGACGCCAGTGTAGCCGCAGTTTTACCGGCGGCCATCGAACATGCGTAACCGATTGTTAGGACGCTTGCGCATGGTCGAGGAATTGCTGGCCGCCTTCATCCGCTGAACGGCCGCTGGGCCGCCGCTGGGCCTCCGCTCAGATGCACGCCACGGACCCCGCCCGACCCGAGCGGCGTGCGCTGCGTCGAGCGTCAATAAGCCGCCGTCGCGATCTGGCGGATGAAACGGCCTTGCTCCAATTCGTCGACGAAGGCGATCGCATAGTCTTCCGCGGAAATGCGGCTATTGCCCTCGGCGTCGGCGATGAGCGTGTTCGCGCCGGTGCGGAACTGGCCGGTGCGTTCGCCCGGCGCGATCAACGCGGCCGGGGCGAAGACGGTCCAATCGAGATCGTTGACGCCGCGGTAGTAGTTGAATGCGTCGCGGTGGGCCAGTGCGACCGCCTTGTAGGCGTCCGGGAAACCGTCCGCGTCGACCAGTTGCTTGCCCGGCGCCACCTCGAGCGTCCCCGCGCCGCCCACCGCCACGAGGCGCTTCAGGCCCGCCGCGCGCACGCCTTCGACGAGCGCATGGGTCGCCTTGCTCACCACGCCGGGATCGTCCTGCGGCGGCGCATAGGCGCTCGCCACCACGTCGTGACCGCGCACCGCGGCGCCGACGCTCGCGGCGTCGAGCAGATCGGCCTGGGCGGCTTGCAGATTCGCCACCCCGGCCGGCACGCGCGCCGGATTACGCGCCAGCGCGGTGACCTGATGGCCGCGACTGGCCGCTTCCGTGGCGATCCGCGAACCAATCATGCCGGTGGCACCGAACAATGCGATTTTCAACTGTTTGCTCATTTCGATACTCCTGTCATTCGCTTATGTGTAACTGCATTGATTACATATAACGCCGAAAAAAGAGGGGCTTGAGCCCCCGTCCGTTTTCAGGCGCGCGCGTCTCTCTCGACTGCAGGACACGCACGCTTCAGTACTGCTTCGTTGTTACGTCATCTGCGCACGACGCTTGCGCTCACGCGCCCGCTCGGCGCGCACCAGCTCGGAAGTGGCATCGGCCAGCGTGCGCGCGCCAAGCGATGCTTGCATGGCCTGCTGCGCTTCGTCGATGATACCGCGCAGCACAACCTGGATATTCCGCCCCACCATGCACGCCGGATTCGGCTCCTCGCGATGCATGGCGAACAATTGCGCGTCGTCCACCGCGTGATAGACCTCGAGCAGCGTGATCTCGTCAGGCGGCCTGGCAAGCAGCGCGCCGCCGCCCGCGCCAAGCTGCGAGGTGGTGAGGCCCGCATCGGCCAGCATGGTCAACAACCGCCGGATCAACGCGGGATTCGTATTCACGCTGCCCGCGATCATCTCCGACGAGAGCGGCGTGCCCTCCTGCAACGACAGCAGTGCGAGCACATGTACCGCGAACGCAAACCGGCTACTCGTATTCACAGCGACCCTGTCCGGCAACGACAATAATGTAACTATGGTAATTACATTAAATCCGGTTGTCAAAGCATCTGTCAAGCCGGCTGTCAAACCGATCGACGCAACGCGCGTCATATCACTTGTCCATCTGCTTTTGCGCATCGCCTGAATCGTTCGACGCCGACGAAGAAGCCGACACGCCCGCCGACGAAGCCGAACTTTGCGCCGACCACTCCTGCAGCTTACGCCCCGCCGACTCGAGGCTCTGGCCGGTCAGCGACGCCGCCTTGCCGAGTTGCGCATCAGTTGCGCTTGCCGCGCCTTGCAGGTTCGCTTGCGCGGTCGACGCCAGCGACGCGGGATCGATCGTGATCGACGGCGCGGACGCCGATTCGAGGTTCTGCTCCGCGGCGGCCTTGGTGGCATCGACCTGCTGGCCGACGTAGCTGGCCGCCTGATCGAGCTTCTGACCGGCGACTTGCGCTGCATCGTTGAGCTTGCCGCCGACCTGTCCGGCCGACGCATCGTTCTTCTGACAGGCCGCGAGGCCGCCGAACACCAGGACGACAACAGCGGTGCGACGCAACAATGGCGAACGAATAGATAAAGTCATGTTTGAGTGTGAGCCGCGTCGAGCGGCTTCCGCATGCGAAAACGCGCTCATGATACGCCGTTGCGCCACACTGCCTCCTCTTCGAGTACCCGGAAGCCCGCGCGCTCGACGCTGCCGCGCGCGCGGAGGCTGACGTCGGCGCTTGGCGCGGTGGCGCCGACAGGCCGCGCCATCGCTTCGAGACGCGCCGGCGCCGCCCGCCTGCAACGCCGTCCGCCTGCAACGCGCGCCATTCGAAATGCCTGATGGGATGCCCGCGGGATGCCCCCGGGATGCCCCGTCGCGGTTCTGTCAAACGCGTTGGAGTAGACTTCCAAAGCGTTCGATGTGTTCCGTTGATCAATAGGAGGCATGCGATGGCAGCAAAGAAGATTCTGTTCCTGACCGGCGACTTCGCCGAGGATTACGAAACGATGGTGCCGTTCCAGGCACTGCAGGCGGTCGGCCACGTGGTCGACGCAGTCTGTCCGAACAAGAAAGCGGGCGAGAAGATCAAGACCGCGATCCATGATTTCGAAGGTGACCAGACCTACACCGAAAAGCCTGGCCATCAATTCACGCTCAATGCCACATTCGACGACGCCGATCCCCGTCAATACGACGCGCTGGCAATCGCCGGCGGCCGCGCGCCGGAATATCTGCGGCTCAATCAGAAGGTGATCGAACTGGTGCGGCAGTTCGCCGAAGCCGGCAAGCCGATCGCCGCGATCTGCCACGCCGCGCAACTGCTGGCCGCCGCCGACGTGATTCGCGGCAAGCGCATTTCCGCCTACCCGGCCTGCGCGCCCGAAGTGAAGCTGGCCGGCGGCGAATACGCCGACATTCCGGTCGACGCCGCCATCACGGACGGCAATTTCGTCACCGCTCCCGCGTGGCCTGCACATCCTGAGTGGCTGCGTCAATTCCTCGTAGTGCTCGGCACCCGGATCGAACTCTGATCCTGAGGCGAGCGGCTTGCCCGCGCGGCCGGGCGCTCGCCGAAACGCACCCCAAACACACCCAAAACGCACGCGCATTTTGAGACTAATCCGATAGTTCGCAGCGAAAGGCTTTCCTATAGTCGCCGGTTGGACCTGGGAGCCTTTTCGATGGAACTGACCGATTGGATCGTCATTCTCGCCGTCACGTTGATGGCGATTGCTTTTTTCTGCGCGCGCACACCGGCCAACTGGTCGCGAGAAAACCGCGCGCGACGTCTGGCAGGCATGCGCATGCTGGTGCAAGCAGCCTGCGCGTGGTGGGCGGCGCTGCTGATCGCCGCGCGCGGCCTGCTCCGAGTCGACGGCCTGGCCGGCCTGCATCCGGCGCCGCTCGAGGCGCTGACCGGCGTGGCGATCCTGATCGCCTGTGGCTTCTATTGGTCGATTCGCGGCAGCAAACTGCTCAAACCGCGCCGGCTCTTTAGCGCGTACTGATGCCGGGCGCGGCATCGGCGGCATTGGCGACAGGTGGCGCCCCGCCAGCGCTCGGGGCAGCCCCATCCCGATTAGCGAAGCCGGCAAGCGTAGCGCGAACCGCATGAACACCGTCCGCCGAGCTGGCATGCGTTGCAACAGCCAGTTGCGCCATCCGCGCCTCGGCTTCGGGCAGCGACAGATAAAACGTCGTACCCACTCCTTCTTTCGATTCCGCCCACACGCGCCCGCCGTGCCGCTCCACCACGCGCCGCACGAGCGCGAGTCCAATGCCCTCACCCGCCGCGACATTGCCGTGCAGCCGCTGGAACGCGTTGAAAAGCCGCGGCAACGCGACCGCCGGGATGCCCAAGCCATTGTCCCGCACGTAGAAAATCCGTAGCGAATGCACGCCAGGGGGCGCCGGCGTCGTACCGATTTCGATCCGGCCTTCGCGCTCGGGATCCAGATAATTGACCGCATTGCCGATCAGGTTCGCGAAGATTTGTTCGAGCGCGGTCGGGTCGCCCCACACCGCCGGCAAGTCCTCGACGATCACACGCGCCCGGCGTGCCCGGATCGACGCCTGCATGGCGTCGATCACGCGCGGCACGATATCGCGCACTTCGACCTTTTGCTGCCGATACTCGACGCGCCCGACACGCGACAGCCGCAGCAGTGCGTCAATGATGTGCGAGGCACGCAGCACGGCCGTCTGCAGGAAGTGCAACGCCTCGCCGATATCCTCGTCCACCACCCGCTCGATGCGCTGGCGCGGCTCCGCCGCGAGCGACGACTGGCGCAGCATCGCGCGCAGTTCGTCACACGCGCGAATCAGTTCTTTCGAGAAGCCTTGCAGATTCACCAGCGGCGCACGCAGATCGTGCGACACGCTGTAGATGAACATTTCGTTTTCCTGAGTCTGTTGCCGCAAGGTCTCGTTGATGCGCGCCAGTTCGCCGGCGCGGCGCGCGAGATCGGCCTGGAAACGCGCCTGGATCCGCTCGGCCTCGAGCAGGCGCCGGCTGGTTTCATGCAAGGTCAGATCGAGCCGGGCGATTTCGTCGCGGCCCGGGTTGAGCGGCGCCAGTGGCTCGTTGCCCGCGAGGCGCCCGGCGTTATCGGACAGCACCGCAAGCCGGCCACGCACCCCGCGCGTGAATAGCCAGACAGCCAGCGCGACAAACAACAGGGAGCCGAACACGGCCGCGACGATCAGCATCTGCTGCCGTTCACGCGCGGCGTCGGCGGCGTTCGAGCGCAACATGTCGAGGTGCCGCTCTTCGGCCTGGAAGGCTGTCACCTGCTGACGGAAGCGATCCAGCACGTCAGCCGGCGCCAGCTCGCGGAAGCGCTCGAGCAGATCGCGCCGCCGCCCGGAATGCAGCATGTCCTGCACGCGGTCCGACCATTGACGATATCCCTGCGCCGCCTGACGCACCTGCACCACGCGCTCGACCTGCCCCGGGTTATCGGCCACCAGTTCGGCCAGTTGATCGATGCGGCGGTCCACGTCCATCCAGAAGCTAACCGGCGTCGCGAAGTGGGTATCGTTGGCGAGCACCGCGCCGCGCAGCGCGACGGACTCACCCAGCACCGGATCGAGAATCGCGGTGGTCTGACGCAGCACGTCTTCGCTATGGATGGCCCACTGTTCAGCTTGCGCCGAGTCCGACTGGGCCTTGACCAGGCCGGACAGCAGCGCCAGCTCGAAGAGGGCCGGAATCGCGATCAGCAACAGGCCTTTAGTGGTCAGTCTCATGCGTACGCATTGGAAGTCGATGGCCGGCAGAACATGCGGGAACGGCACATTATGTGGGCGTTTGCACAGGAAGACAAAGACGGCGCGTCACGAAGCAGGCTTTCACCGCCAGATCGCCTCGCGGGCCGCGAATGCGGGTTAAACGTCGGCAATTTGAATTAAACGTAAAGCAAATCGAATATTTTGCCCATATTTGGATCACGTTCACCTATTCGGAGGCGATATGCACCTAATTTGTGCTTAAGATGCTTTTGAGGTGCAAAGAAGGACACGTCATTCGATCAACAGAATCGCAATGAAACCCATCCCGGTGCGGTGATGCACCGTGACGAGGCCTGAGGGCACAAGTTTGGCCCGATTCTTGCATTCAGTGCCCGCTTTTTTGGCATAAGCGGGA
>NZ_JAXDPY010000659.1:0-4099 GCF_034668105.1 Paraburkholderia sp.
TGCACCGGCGATATCGAGAATGTCGTAGCCGCGGTAATGCAGATCATTGCCGGTCTTGCCGACCGTGCACAAAGCGGTGTTGCCAGCCGTCACGCCCGACAGCGCCACGGATTTCTTCGGTTTGAAGGCGCCTGCGCTCGGCGTGCTGTTATCGGCTTCACTCATGATTTCATCTCCAACTGCGGGGTTGCGTTCGTGCGGCATTCTGCGCGCCGAGCTTGTCATTCCGGGGGTTCCGTGCGGTGACCGGTGAAAACGGAGGCTAAGAACGCAAAGAATGGGCCATGTAGCTTCTGAGTCGCTAAGTGCCTGATTTAACAAAATTCACCTCCTGACCACCTCGCCACGGGATTTCATAAGTGAAATTACGGGTTTCAAATTCGGAAAACACGCGTGCATAATGAGCAGGCTTTCTCAGGCTTGCCGCCCTTAACGCTTCTGAGGCCGCTTCTGAGTCCGCTCCTGAGGCCGCTTTCAAGCCCCGCTCCAGGCCCGGCTTCCAAGCCCGGCCCCCAAGCACATTAACGAGCCTCCACCGTGAGCACGCCCCCCTTCGACCCCGCGCAGCGCCCTCGCATCTGGGCTGTCAGCATTAGCCGCCTGCGCGATCTGTTCTTCGACATCGCCGGCGAATACGTCGAACGCGCCGATCTGCGGATCGTCTCGCATGGCTTCGAAGATGCCGTGCATGAAGTCGACGTGGTCGGCGCCGGCCGACCGGATGTCGTCATCGCCGGCGGCTCCAACGGCGCGTATCTGAAGACGCGCGTCGGCGTCCCTGTCGTACTGATCAACCCAACCGGTTTCGACGTCATGCACGCGCTCGCGCGAGCGCGGCGCGACGGCGCGAAGGTCGCGCTCGTCACGCATGGCGACACGCCTGACGAAGTGCGCCGCTTCACGGCCGCGTACGGCATCGACGTGACGTTCGCTTCGTATCAGTCCGCGCAGGATGCGGAAAGCGTCGTGCTCGATCTGCGCGATCGAGGCGTCGACGTCGTAGTCGGTCCAGGCCTTGTCACCGATCTTGCGGCAAACGCCGGCATGGGCGCGGTGTTTCTCTATTCACGCGCATCGGTACGTGCCGCGTTCGATACCGCACTCGAAGTCGCGCAGGCCACCCGCCGCGAAACGGTGCGCCGTCAACGGCTCGACAATCTGCTGCAACATCTGCGCGACGGCGTCGTCGCACTCGATGCGCAAGGCCGCGTCGAAGCGATGAACCAGCGCCTCGCCGGCGTGCTCGGCATCGACGCCGCCCATGCGGTGGGCCGCGCGCTGCTCGACCTCGCGCCCGATCTCGCCGGCAGCTTGCCGGATTCGGACGGCGACACGTTCTGCACGGTGCGTGGCGCGAGTTATGTCGTGCATCGCGGGCCGCTTGCGAGTAGCGGCTCAGCGGCGGGCACGGTGCTGACGTTTCAGGAATCGCGCGCCGTCGAACGGCTCGACCGCACGCTGCGTTCACGGCAACGCGTGCAGCAATTCAGCGCGCGTTATCGACTCGGCGATATCGTCGGCGCGGCTGGTTCGATCGAACGGGTGCGCACGCTCGTGCAGCGTTACGCCAGGTCGGACGCCACGGTGCTGATTCTCGGCGAAAGCGGCACCGGCAAGGAGATGGTCGCACAGAGCATGCATCAGTTGAGCGCGCGGCGCGACTTCGCCTTCGTCGCTATCAATTGCGGCGCGTTTCCCGAGGCCTTGCTCGAAAGCGAATTGTTCGGCTATGAAGAAGGCGCGTTCACCGGCGCACGCAAAGGCGGCAAGGCGGGACTAATCGAAGCGGCGCACCGCGGCACGCTGTTTCTCGACGAAATCGCCGAGATGCCGTTGTCGTTGCAGAGCCGTTTGCTGCGCGTACTACAGGAACGTGAAGTCGTGCGGCTCGGCTCGACGGAGCCGACGCGCGTGGACATCCGCGTTGTCGCCGCGACGCATCGTGCATTGACCGAGGGCATCGAAGCGGGCAGCTTCCGTGCGGACCTTTACTACCGGCTCAATATTCTGAGCATCGCGCTGCCGCCGCTACGCGAGCGGCCAACCGATCTGCTGCCGCTGGCGGTGGAACTGCTTTTACAGGCGGCATCGCGTGAACCGAGGCTGGCTGCCCTGCTACCCGATGCGAAAGCCGCGGCACGTGTCCTTAACGGTCTCAGCGAACCACTCAAGCGTTATACGTGGCCTGGCAACGTGCGTGAATTGCAGAACGTGATCGAACGGATTGCGGTTGAACTGGCAGACGTAGACCTGGACGCAAACGCGAACATAGACTCAAAGGACCCGGGCAACGCCTTGGAAACCCTCTTTCCGCGAGACGTACTGCGCACCGTCGCACCTGAAATCTTCGAGCAGCCCCACGCACGCGCGAAGAAAGCGGCGCTCACGCTACGCGAGCGCAGCCGTCACGTGGAAGCCGACGAAATCCGTGCCGCGCTCGCCGCATGCGATGGCGATCGCGATACGGTTTGCCAGGCGCTCGGCATCAGCAAGACGACCTTATGGCGCAAGCTCAACGCGGCGCAGTAGCCGGCAACCCGATCACCTTCTTTCGCCGTCTTCAGAACCGCAACGCGCCTTAAACGGCAGGCATAGAATAAGCGCGATCGAACCGCCCAACAGCCTCAATGGAGAACAGAAATATGTCGAAGAAATATCGGATTGCGGTCATTCCCGGCGACGGCATCGCCGGCAAGAACATCGCCAATCCGCTTGCGATGATCTGGTCGGCCGCGATGATGCTCGACTTTCCCGGCCATCAGGAAGGCAAGGAGCGCCAGGCCCACGACGCGATTCTCGCGGCAATCGAAGCCACAGTGATCGAAGGCCCGCATACGGGCGACCTCGGCGGCAAGGCGAGTACCACCGAAGTCGGTCAGGCAGTCGCGGCGAAACTCGCCTGAACGGCTGCCCTATCAACGTTGTCGACGTTGTTGTGGTCAGCGCGCAGCCGGTTCGCCGCTAGCATCAACATCGTGCGCCGCGCCCACGCGGCGCCCGATCGTAAAAGAAAGAAGGCTCGTCACGACACGCCGTAACGGTGAGCCGTTGCTGCAAGCCTTTTACCTAATCTGCAGTCAGGAGACCATCATGAGCCGCAGCACCGCTGTGAACGTTCAAACGTTTATCAACGACCATCCCTTCTCGCCGTTCCAGTGGCTCATCTTTTTCATGTGTTTCATCATCGTCCTGCTGGACGGTTTCGACACCGCCGCAATCGGCTTCATCGCACCTTCGCTGATCGCCGAATGGGGCATCGCGAGGCCCGCACTCGCGCCGGTGCTGAGCGCGGCGCTGTTCGGCCTCGCGTGCGGCGCGCTCGTCTCAGGGCCGCTCTCCGACCGGCTCGGGCGGCGTTCCATGCTGCTCGGCTCGGTGCTGCTGTTCGGCGTGGCCTGCCTCGCCTCGGCGTTCTCGAACAGCATCGAACAACTCACAACCCTGCGCTTCATCACCGGCGTCGGCCTCGGCGCGGCCATGCCGAACGCCGTGACGATGATGGGCGAGTACTGCCCGGATCGCCGCCGCGCGACCGTGATCAATCTGATGTTCTGCGGCTTTCCGCTGGGCGCGGCCTTCGGCGGCTTTCTCGCCGCGTGGATGATTCCGCACTTCGGCTGGCGCAGTGTGCTGTTGCTCGGCGGGATCACGCCGTTGTTGCTGCTGGTCCTGCTGGCAATCCAGATGCCGGAATCGGTCCGCTACATGGTGGCTAACAGCAAACCGGTCGAACGGATTCGTGCCGCGCTGGCGCGCATTTCGAGCGAAGCGGCGCAAGCCGACAGCTTCGTCATGACCGAAACCGCGCCGCAAACGGGCGGCAAGGGCCTGGGTGTGGTGCTGTCGCGTTCGTACATCATCGGCTCGGTGATGTTGTGGATCGCCTACTTCATGGGCCTCGTGATCTTCTACGCGTCGATCAACTGGATGCCGATTCTGCTGAAGGACGCCGGCCTCACGCCGCAACGCGCGACGCTGATTTCCGCGCTGTTCCCGCTCGGCGGCGTCGGCGCCGTGCTGTGCGGCGTGCTGATGGACCGCTTCAACGCGAACCGCATTATCGCGGCGTGCTATGCGCTGACCGCCGTGAGCGTGTATT
>NZ_JAXDPY010000660.1:0-4832 GCF_034668105.1 Paraburkholderia sp.
CTCGACGCACCGTCGTGACACACGTCTCCATTCAATCCAGTTTCGAACAAGCAGGAGCAGTAAATGAATGTGTTCTGGTTCATTCCGACTCACGGCGATGGCCGCTATCTCGGTACGTCCCAAGGCGCACGCGCAGCGGATTTCGACTACTTCCAGCAGATCGCCGTGGCCGCCGATACGCTCGGCTACGAGGGCGTGCTGCTGCCCACGGGCCGTTCGTGCGAAGACGCATGGGTCGTCGCATCGAGCCTGATGGCCGCGACCAAACGTCTGAAGTTTCTGGTGGCGATCCGTCCGGGCATTTCGTCACCGGGTCTGGCGGCGCGCATGGCGGCGACCTTCGACCGGGTGTCGAATGGGCGCTTGCTGATCAACGTCGTGACCGGCGGCGATCCGGGTGAGCTGGAAGGCGACGGCGTGTTCGTCGATCACGACACGCGCTATGAAATCACCGACGAATTCCTGCACATCTGGCGCAATCTGCTGAGCGCCGCGCATACCAAAGAAGCGATCGACTTCGAAGGCAAGCATCTGACCTCGAAGGGCGGCAAGGTGCTGTTTCCGTCGTTGCAGAACCCGCATCCGCCGCTGTGGTTCGGCGGGTCGTCGGCGGCTGCGCACGACATCGCGGCCGATCACATCGACACGTATCTGACGTGGGGTGAGCCGCCCGCGGCAGTCGCCAAAAAGGTCGCCGACGTTCGCGCGCGCGCCGAAGCACGTGGCCGCACGATCAAGTTCGGCATTCGCCTGCATGTGATCGTGCGCGAGACCGAAGAAGAAGCATGGGCCGCCGCCGACAAGCTGATCAGCAAGCTCGACGACGAAACGATTGCCCGCGCGCAGGCTTCGTACTCGAAGATGGATTCGGAAGGACAGCGCCGGATGGCGGCATTGCACGGCGGCAAGCGAGGCGGTCGCGCGGAGCTCGAGGTCTATCCGCATCTGTGGGCGGGCGTGGGTCTCGCGCGAGGCGGCGCGGGTACGGCGATTGTCGGCAACCCCGAGCAGGTCGTGGCGCTGATCAAGGAATATCAGGAGCTTGGTATCGACACCTTCATCCTGTCCGGCTATCCGCATCTCGAAGAGTCGTATCGCTTCGCCGAACTGGTGTTTCCGCTGCTGCCGGGGCGTAAGAGCAAGACGGCCGGCGGTCCGCTGTCGGGTCCGTTCGGCGAGATCGTCGGCGGCAACCATCTGCCGAAGGCGGCGAACTCGCGCTGAGCAGCGTCGGCCGGTCCGGCAACAACGTCCATCGATAGGCAATGAGGAAATCATCATGGCTCCATCCACTGTAAGTGTGGAACGAGGCACACGGTCAGGTGTAGATGCGAGTGCCAGCGTGCGTGCAGACGCGCGTGCCGGCCTGCTGCGCCGCATCGGCGCGCATCTCGCGCCGTGGCTCGCGCCGCTGGCGATTCTGCTGGCGTGGGAATTCGCCGCGCGTAGCGGGATTCTCTCGACGCGCGTGCTGCCCGAGCCGCTCGCGGTCGTGAAGGCCGCGTGGTCGCTGATCCAGTCCGGCGAAATGTGGGCCGACGTCAAGGTCAGCACGTGGCGCGCGGTGTCGGGCTTCGCGGTCGGCGGCAGTATCGGGCTCGTGCTCGGCCTTGCAACGGGTCTCTTCAAGCCCGTCGAAATCGCACTCGATTCGACCGTGCAGATGATCCGCAACATTCCCGCGCTGGCGATGATCCCGCTCGTGATCCTGTGGTTCGGTATCGAGGAAGAGGCGAAGCTGTTTCTCGTCGCACTGGGCGTATTTTTCCCGATCTACGTGAACACGTTTCACGGCATCCGCTCGGTCGACGCCAATCTGACCGAGATGGCGCGCAGTTACGGCGTGAAGGGTTTCGCACTGTACCGGCACGTGATCTTGCCGGGCGCGTTGCCGTCGATTCTGGTCGGCGTGCGTTTCGCGTTGGGGCTGATGTGGGTCACGCTGATCGTCGCCGAAACCATTTCCGCGCAATCGGGCATCGGCTACATGACGATGAACGCACGCGAATTCCTGCAAACCGATGTGGTGGTGGTCGGCATCCTGCTGTACGCGGCGCTCGGCAAACTCGCGGACGTGCTGGCCAAGGGTCTCGAGCGTGTCACGCTGCGCTGGCATCCGGCTTATCAACGAGGAGCGAAAGCATGAACGCAACGACCCTGTCGGCGTCGTTCGGCGGCATCGCGGGCAGCGATCTCGAAGCCGAACTGGCGCAACCGCGCACCGCCGATCATGACGCGGACGAAGCCGCGGATTTCGAGCGCACCGATACCGCGGCACGCGAAAACCAACGCGCCGGCGCGCTGCCGGCGGCGGCCGCGCTAACCCGCAACGACGCGCGCCGTTCCGCCGATTATTCGGTCGAGTTGCGCGGCGTCGGCAAGCAGTACGGCGAGCGCAAGGTGCTGTCCGATTTCGATCTGTCGATCGAGCGCGGCAGTTTCGTGGCGATTGTCGGGCGCAGCGGCTGCGGAAAATCGACCTTGTTGCGGCTGGTCGCGGGTCTGGAAAAGACCACCTCGGGCGTGCTCGAAAAGCGCACCGAAGACGGCCGGCCGCTCGACACCCGCATCATGTTCCAGGACGCGCGGCTCCTGCCCTGGAAGAGCGTGCTGCAGAACGTGATGCTCGGCCTCGGCCGCAGCGCGCGTGACGAGGCCCGTGCCGTGCTCGCCGAAGTCGGCCTGCTCGAACGCGCCAACGACTGGCCGGCGCAATTGTCCGGCGGTCAGCGTCAGCGGGTGGCGCTCGCGCGGGCGCTGGTGCATCGGCCGCAATTGCTGCTGCTGGACGAACCGCTCGGCGCGCTCGACGCGTTGACCCGCATCGAAATGCACGCGCTGATCGAACGGCTGTGGCGCGAACATCGATTTACCGCACTGCTGGTGACGCACGACGTGCATGAAGCCGTCGCCCTGGGCGACCGGATTCTGCTGATCGAAGACGGGCGCATCGCGCTCGATCAGCCGGTGCCGCTGGCGCGTCCGCGGGCGCGTGCGTCGGCCGGTTTTGCCGCGCTGGAAGAACATGTGTTGCAACGCGTCCTGAAGACCGCGCCGAACGACGCCGCGCTGGCCGATCGCGCTTACGACGCACGTGACGAGAGCCGCCTCAGGCGGCCGACAGACGTCCGCTGGGCCGTCTGATATCTGTTGACTGACCGTTTTTCAATCGCCGCTTTTCAATCGATTTTCCTGGAGCCACTCGACATGAGCATTTCCGCAATCAACGTACGTAATCAGTTCAAAGGCAAGATCAAGGAAATCATCCGCGGGCCGGTCGTGTCCGAAGTCGATGTGGATACGCCGTTCGGTATCGTCACCTCGGTGATCACCACGCGTTCCGTCGACGAACTCGAGCTGAAGGTCGGCTCGGAAGTGGTCGCGCTGGTGAAGTCGACGGAGGTGTCGATCGCGCGTCTGTAAGCGCTATTTCGCGTTGGCGGCACTGGCGGGCGGCTCGTGCATCATCTTGTCGTTGGTCGGCTTGCGCGGGCGCTTGATCGGCATATTGTCCGGATTGCTCGCACCGCCTGAGCCGGAGGCCGCCTCGGGCGGCTTGACCATCGAAGCGCCGCCATTGCGCGGGGCCGCTTGCGTCTTGAGCGCCGGGTTTGAGGTTTGTGCGAATGTTTGTGCGAACGCCACGGTGCCGCACGCGCCGGCTATCGCGAGCGCCGCGCCTGCCGTCAGCGCTACCAGTCTGTATCTCTCCATCTCGCTCTCCTTTTCGATGCGGCTTGTTGGTTTCGCTGCGGCCACACTTGTGCGGTAGACCCGGGTCAGCGCGGAAAATTCGCGCGTCGCGTTGCATTCAGACCCCGGCGCATCCAGTCCCTATCTGATCAACTCGATGCCCGGCAAGCAGGGGCGCGCATACAGTGCCATCGCGCAACGTATTGGCACGCAACACCTATGCCTCGACGCGGCCCCTGCATGCGGCCGCGAAACTTGCTAGGATGAATCGAGTATCACGACGGAGACGGCCATGTCGAAGTCATTGAGTCCTGAAGCGGTTGAAGCATTGCGGCGCCTGAACGATGTCGGCGTGGGACAGTCCATGCCGAAGTTCGCGCCATCCGTCACCGCGGAATTGCTGGCGAATGGACTCGCCGCCGCAGCGAGCGGCGGGGAAGTCGAGATCACCTGCAACGGGCGGCAGTACCTTTCCGGCGATTGCGACTGATCGTCGGATAAGGCGGCCCATTGCATGTTCCGAGCCGCGCGGGCGGCCCGGCGGACAAATGTGGCCTACGGAATTTCACCAACCGCGCTAAAGACACCACGGAGGCGAACATGGAGCCCAATGGCCTCGACATGGGCGACTATCAGGAGCGCTATCTGGACTACGAGGTCGAAGTCGCGGTCGAACAGGTGCTCACCGGCGTCAAGGCGCATTTTCGGATTTTGCGGGGCGACGCCGTGGTGGTCGACTGGCGGCTCGTGCATATCAGCAGCCTGTGGGCTACCGAGCATGCCGCCGCCGAAGCAGGTTTCCATGCGGCGCGCGAAATGATCGATGCCGGCCTCGTCGCATAGCCACGACGTGTGAGTCGGCAAACGGGTTCGATTAAGCTGACGGATTCTTGACGACTCGCCGAGGCGGCGTTGTATCTCGCACGTGCCATTCCGATCATCCGTATTTTTTCTGAAGAGAAAGCCCGGGAATTTTACGTGGACTTTCTCGGCTTCACCGTCGACTGGGAAACACCGCTTCGACGCGAATTTGCCGCTCTGCATGCAGGTGCGCCGCTCCGAACTGATTCTGCACTTGAGCGAGCATCACGGCGACGCGACGGCGGGCTCGACGATTTTCGTGCCGGTGCAGGACATTG
>NZ_JAXDPY010000661.1:0-4550 GCF_034668105.1 Paraburkholderia sp.
GTGGGCATAGTTATCAGTCGGTCGAACTGGCGCTTCAGCTAATCGCCGCCGATCGTCATCAGGTCACGCGCATGAGCACGCACACGTTCGGCCTCGCGGAAACGGACCTCGCGTTGCGCACGTTGCAGGGCGATGGTGTCGAGAATGCCATTCATATGACGATCGATCCATGGATGTAATCCGCCCTCACGTCGCCCCGCCGGCGCCTGCCCTATCGGCGAATTGCGTCGCGACGCAGGCGCCCGAAACGCGTTTTCGCGTGCGTGCGGCGAATTCGACGCCGCGTCTAGTGCGGGTCGTCGCGCTCTGCGAGCGTGACGATGAAACACGCGCTGCTATCTCCGCCTACGGCTCGAACGTGCAGTTCTCGAGTGCGAGCGAACTGGCGGCGCTGCTCGGCATCGATATCGGCAATGGCGGCATGCGGCGCCCTGACCGGCCACGCGACCTGAACACGCCGTCCGGCGCGATCGCCACATCGCCGGGCGCGCCGGATCTCGCGATCATCGTCGGGCGCGAAGGCGACGATGCGACGGCCGCCGCGCTCGCCGCGCAAACCTGGCGTAGGCTCGGCGTGACGGTGTCGGCCGTGCTCCGGCCGGCGTGCGCGCCTGCGGCCGGAACAGGCAACGCAAAGGCCATACGCCGTACTCATACCGCCGATCTGCTGCGCCCCTGGTGCACGATGGTGGTGCTCGCAAGCAGCAGCGACTATCTGGGAGATTTGCTCGACGCGCTCGGCGCGTCCTGAATTCCGGCATTATTCATGAAACGCGCACGCGGCAACGGCACAACGCCGGCCGCCTGTGCGTCAACCTCGCACCGCGACCCAACTGCCGGCAAGACGCAGACGCGGATATACGATGTGGAGAGAGACAGTTGAAGCAGGATATCAATCGATGGTGGACCGTCGTCGGCGGCGCCTTGTGCCTTTCAGTCGGCGCGGGCGTCATCTCGGCGTTCATGTTCGGCACCTTCATCAAGGCGATTGCCGCACAGAACGGCTGGAGCCGCGCTCAGGTATCGCTGGGCCTCACGATCTTCGAATTCGCCATGGGACCCGGCACGATCGTGCTCGGTTCGCTGATCGACCGCTTTGGCGTGCGGCGCCCCACGCTGTTCTTTCTGGCCATGTTCGCCTTGTCGATCGCACTGGTCGGCGTCATCCCGGTGTCGTTGCCGCTGTTCTGTCTCGTGTTCGTGATGGTCGGCTTCTTTGCGCCGGGCAGCAATGCGCTGCCTTACGCGAAGGTGGTCTGCGCGCGTTTCGATCATCGGCGGGGCCTCGCGCTGGGGTTGGCGGTGGGCGGCACCGCGGTCGGCGCGATGTTGATGCCGCAATACGCGGGCTATCTGCTGCGCCACTTCGGCTGGCGCACCGGCTATCTCGGCGTGGCCGCGCTGATGGCGGTCGTCTCGATTCCGGCGCTCTATTTCCTCGTCAAGATGCCGCCCGATCTCGATTCAAAACTGCTGCGCCGGACTCACCAGCCGGCTGACAAACTGCCTTCGCTATGGAGCATCTTCAAACATGACCGCACCTTCCGGCTGCTCGGGATTGCGATCTTCTGCATGTCCGGCGTGTTGCTCGCCCTGCTCTCGCAGCTCGTACCGATGATGACCGATCGCGGCGAAACGGTCCGCACCGCCGCGATCATGCTGTCGATCGCCGGGCTCACGTCGGCGGTCGGCCGCCTGTTTGCCGGCTACCTGATGGACCGCGTTCACGCGCCCTATGTCGCGGCCATGTCGTTCGGCTTGACGCTGTGCGGCGTGATCATGTTCGCGGCGGGCGCGACCGGCGCGACGGCGATGGTGTCGGCGGGACTGATCGGCGTGAGCATCGGCGCGGAAGCGGACATCATCACCTTTATCGTCAGCCGCTATTTCGACTTGCGGCTGTTCGGCCGCGTATGTGGCGGCATGTGGGCATGCTGGGGCTGGGGCGCTGGCATCATGATTTTCGCCTCGGGGCTGTGCTACGACCTGCTGCATTCCTATCATGTCGCGCTGTGGGTGTTCGTCGGGCTCGTGCTGGTGTCGGTCGTGTCGATCTGCCGGTTGGGACCGTATGTTTATCCGGAGCAGCGCAGCCCTCGCGATACCGCGCCCGGCACACGCGAGCGCGGTGGCATCGCGGCGGAACACGCGAAATCGGGTTCGACGGCCGGCTGATTGATTTGCTGACTGACGTCCCGATTTATTTCGGTTGGTTAAGCGTATGAAGCATGTCTCTCGCGAGACATGCTTCACTTCAATCTCACGCGTTCAGAAGTCGATCACGAGCCGCTCGGACTTCGCACCGGAACAGCAGATCAGCATCGTATCGCCCGCCTGCTTCTCGCGCTCCGACAGCACACTGTCGCGATGATCCGGGGTACCCGCCATCACCTTCACCTGGCAGGCGCCGCAAATCCCCTCCTCGCACGAATAAGGCGCGGCCACGCCGCCTTCGCGCAACACCTGCAGAATCGTCTTGCCTTCAGGGATCGCGAACGTCTGCCCGGTTCGATGCAACTCGACGACATATCCCCCCTCGCAGGCGGCCGCCGCTTTCGGCATGAAGTATTCGGCGTGCACTTGTGCGGCGTCGAGCGAAGCCGTAGCGGCTTCATACGCGTTGAGCATGGGCAGCGGGCCGCAGCAGTAGTAATGCGCGTGTTGCGGTGCACGCGCGACGAGCGCCGCGATATCGAGCGGCCGTTCACCGTTTTCCGAATCGACATGCAGATGCGCTTGCGGCATCGCAGCCAGTTGCTCGAGAAACGCGGCCTCGCGCCGCTCACGGCACGCATAGTGCAATTCGAACGAACGGCCGAGTTTGAGCAGCCGTTGCGCCATCGCCCAGATCGGCGTGATGCCGATGCCGCCCGCCACCAGCACCGTATGCTCGACGCTTTCGAGCAACGGAAAATTGTTGCGCGGACCACCAACGGTCAATTTCTGTCCGACGCGCAATCTGTCGTGAATGAAGATGGAACCGCCGCGGCTCGCGCGGTCCCGTTTGATACCGATCACGTAAGCGCGCGGATCGCCGTCCGCCGTCACGAGCGAGTATTGCCGCATGATGCCGTTCGGCAGATGCACGTCGATGTGCGCGCCGGGTCCTGCGGCCGGCAGCGCCGCATTATCGGGCCGGCGCATTTCGTACAGGTTGATGTCGTCAGCCGCGTAGCGGATCGACGTCAGGCGCATTTCGATCGTGGCGGGTGCGCCGGCGTCCGCGCTGCGGACGGGTTCTGTCGCGGTCATATCCATTGCAAACCTCAGATTGCTTCGAAAAAACGTGGCACGCCGGACGTCACGCGCCGTGCTCCTGGTTGATGATGGAAAGCGGCGGCAATCGCGGCCGCAGTTCGTTCGCCGTGTCGACCAGCAGCTTGCGAAACGATTTGATCTGATCCGGCGTGAAGCGCGTGAGCAGACCCGACACGGTCAATGCGCCCAGCAATTCATGGTTCTCGTTGGTCAGCCCCACGGCGATGGCCGCAAGATCGGGGTCGCGCTCGCCCTTCGAGACAACCCAGCCACGCGTACGAATCGCCTCGAAGCTTTCTTCGCCGGCGAATTGCGGGTCGTAGGCGCAGAGAATCTTGCCGGCCGCGCCGCCCTTGAGCGGATGACGCGACCCTTCGTCCAGATGGTGCCGCGCCGAGCGCTGCGAATTCACGCGGTACAGGCAAATGCGCTCGTCGCCGTCGCGCACGTAGAACGACGCGGTTTCGCGCGTGAACGTGGAGAGCTTCTGCAATGCCGGACGGACCAGCGATTCGACGCTCACCGGCGCCGCGCTCAAGGCGCCGAGCCGCCGCAATTCCGATCCGAGCCGGTATTTGCCGGCCGCATCGCGCTCCAGAAACTTCATATACACGAGCGATGCGGTGAGCCGCAGAATCGTGCTCTTGTATAACGACGAGCGCTGCGCCAGTACCGCAAGCGATAACGCCTCGCCAGGCTGCCTGAAACATTGCAGCAGCGACAGCGACCGTTCAACGGCCTCGACGCGCGTGCGGCCTTCGTCCTCTTCGGGTTTGCGTACTGCGAGTTCGGTCTCCATCCTGGGCCTCCGTGATCCGCTTTCTGAGCCATTCATCGACGCTTTTATACGCCGCCATCCTCGTTCTGTCGAACAGAATTTGTGCCGCTTGACGGACCGCCAGGTGAAACCTATTCTGAACCTGCAAACACGGTGCGGCAGCTTCACGCCAGCACCGCTATCGCCCCCCAATATCTGGAGACGACATGCTGACCGCAGCAATGAACGAGCGCCTCACGCGCGTGGGTCCGGGCACGCCCGGCGGTGAACTGATGCGCCGCTACTGGATTCCGATCGCCCCGTATTCGCAACTCGACGACAACCCGGTGCGCAAGGTCCGCGTGCTGGGTGAAGACCTCGTGCTGTACAAGGACAAGAGCGGCACGCTCGGCCTCGTCGGCGACCGTTGCCTGCATCGCAATGTCGACCTGCAGTTCGGCATTCCGGACGAATGCGGCCTGCGCTGCCCGTATCACGGCTGGCTCTTCAACGAAGGCGGAAAGTGTGTCGAGCG
>NZ_JAXDPY010000662.1:0-6035 GCF_034668105.1 Paraburkholderia sp.
CACGGAGCGTGTCTGTCGAATGGGGCGGCTCATCGACGAATCCGCGGACGAATGCGCGATGCCCCCAACGGGATGATCCTGCCTGTTGAAGGATGGGATGCGCGAACGGAACGATCATGCCTATTGAAGTATTGCGATGCGCGAACGAAACGATCCCGCTATTGAACGATGGCGATGCGCGAGCGGAACGGTCCTTGCGAACGCTCAAGTGGGTACCGAATCAGCCAAGGAGGCCACCATGAGCAGCACATTGAATCCCGATGAAGAGCCGCAACACGTAGTCAAGGAAACGTCAGGCACAACCGGCGCGCTAGGTCCGAGCGATTCTTCCGATAGCGGCAGCGATGTCGCCGGTGCGAAGCGTCATGAATTCGATGTCGATTCCGAACTGGACAACCACGCGCTGGAAACCGGTGACACCGAACTCGGCAGTGACACCGATCGCGCCGGCACCGGTGAGCGGGCCGCCGCCGACGGCGATTCGACTCTCGTGGAGAACGGCGATATCGAACCCGACCGCATTGTCGATCCCTTGAACGCCGATGACGACGGTCTCGACGACGATCCGCACGGCCTGTAGACGGTTATCGGATATAGGCACGTCTTTTGCTGCTGGATGATGTAACGAAGTGGCCGCCCGCTTGACCCGCGCAGCCCCTGCACTAACACGTAATGGAGAGTACGCATGGCTAACACGCTGAATGGTTACAAGGTAGCGATACTCGCGGTAGACGGCTTCGAACAAGCCGAACTGCTCGAACCGCAACGCGCGCTGATTGAAGCAGGCGCAACGGTACACGTCATCTCGGCGAAGCCCGGCAAGATCCAGGGTTTCAAACATGTCGACAAGGGCGACACGGTGGAAGTCGACTCGACTTTCGACAAAACCACTTCGGCAGACTATGACGCCGTCGTGCTGCCCGGCGGTGTGGTGAATGGCGACGCGATCCGCTTGCTGCCCCAGGCGCAAGCCTTCGTCAAGTCCGCCAACGACGCCAAAAAGCCGATCGCAGTGATCTGCCACGGTGGCTGGCTGCCGGTCTCGGCAGGGATCATCAAGGGGCGCACCCTGACGAGCTGGCCGAGTCTGCAGGATGACATTCGCAATGCGGGCGGCACGTGGGTGGACCGTGAAGTGGTCGAGGACGGCAATCTGATCTCGAGCCGCAAGCCCGACGATCTTCCTGCTTTCAACAAAACACTGATTGCGCAATTGTCGAAGCGCAAGGCTGCATGAGTGAAGCGTGATGGACGAGGCGCGTGGAACTGTTTTCAATGTCGCGCTTCGCCGCTTTGCCCGCTTTCGATGGACAGGTCGACCAGGGAGAAAATGCATGAAATTCCGGTATCCCCTACAAGTGATGACGGTGGCGTTGGGACTCGGCGCGGCGTCGATCGGCGCGGTGTACGCGCAAGCCAGCGACGCGCCCGCCAGCGATGCACCCACGAGTCCCACCAAGCTCTCGCCGGCGGATCAGCAGTTCGTGCAGGACGCGTCGCAATCCGATGCCACTGAAATCGCGGCGAGCAGAATCGCGCTCAAGAATTCGAGCGATGCGAACGTCAAGAAATTCGCGCAGCAAATGATCACGGACCATACGAGACTGTCGCACGGCCTGGCCGCGCTGGCTGCGAAGAAGGGACTTGCCACGACGCCGTCAGCCGATTCAGCACTCGTCGGCAAACTGCAAACACTCAAGGGCCGCGAATTCGATCAGGCCTATGTTGAGCAGATCGGCGTGGAAGCGCACCAGCGCGCGGTCGACCTGTTCCAGCAGGAGAGCCAGAGCGGCACCGACTCGCAGCTGAAGGCGGCGGCCGCCCATGCGCTGCCGACCATCAAGCATCACCTTGCCATGGCGCAGCAACTTGCCGGCTCGATGAAGGGTGCGTCATGAGCGCGATCCTGCCGCGGCCGGCCTATGAGGATTCCCTTATGCACATCACTTTCTCCGACGACAAGCCGCTGTTCGACGGAACGAATCTGACTGTGCGCTTCATGGCGCGCGTCGATGGAGAAGCAGTGGTATGTGCGATCACCGCGGAGGCGCTGGAAGATCATTTTGGCGCTGACTCCGCGCTCGAATCCACGCTGATGGCCGCTTTCGACAAGGGACGCAATCGCATCCGTTCGGTATGCGCGGAAGCGCTCGACCAGAACGGCGGCGATGGCGTAGTGTTGCATAGCGGACTGTTCAGAGTGGAAGGCATGGAACCCGATCGCGGCACCACCGCGTAGCGCGGCCACGCCGAGCGCCCGTGCGCATTGTCCGGCGCGGTGTCGCGCGGCGCCGGCGGTCCGCAAAAACGCGATTCAACGATGCAAGGAGGCCTTATGTCACTCATCGTCGCAGCACGGTTTACGACTTTCCCGGCCGCCGAAGATGCGGCGCAAAAGCTCTTCAACGCAGGTTTCGTCGAAGAAGACGTCACGCTGTTCTTTGTCAATCCACGTGGCCAGCACGCGCGCCATCCGATCGGCGGCGATACCGGCACCGACGCGGGCGCGAAAGACTCGCCCAAGGGCGCCGGAATGGGCGTGACGCTCGGCGCGGTAGCGGGGGCGGTGGTCGGCGTGGGGATCTTCGCGGCGTTTTCGGCGCCGCTTGTCGTCTCGCTGATCGCGGCGGGCGTCGGCGCTTATGTCGGCTCGCTAGTCGGCGCGATGTTAGGCACTCGCGAAGGTGGCAAAGGCGTCCACCATTCGGCTTTTCACGAGGAGTCGCGCGATTCCGGCGTGCTGGTTGCCGTGCACGTGAGTCCCGACAATCAGTTCGACGCCGCTCGCGTATTGCGCGAGGCAGGCGGCGTGGCGATCGAACGTGCGAGCGGACGCTGGCAGCAAGGGCGTTGGGCTGATTTCGATCCGCTCAAGACGCCCGTGCCGCTTAACGAGTTCGCGGAGAAGCATGCTTGAGCGGGGTGAGCGCTTGTGGTTGAGTGAGCGCAGTGCGGTAAACAGCAAAACGGCTCGACTTAATGTCGGGCCGTTTTGCATTTGCGTTCATGCTGAACCTGCGCAGATGCGCTGGCTTTAGACGATCGCGGCGCTGACGTCTCGTCTTGGTCACCTCGACGTCGAGACTCAACGTGCAAACCGTCCGCTCATAGCCACGCCTATACCCAGATACGCGCTGCACTATGTTGCAGTTGCGGCTCACGCTCCATCTGGCGCTCACTGCGGGTCGGTTCGCAAGTCGCGGGCGCCAAACCATCATGCGAAATGCCACACGACGACGCAGCCTGAGCGCTCGCAGCCGGCGCTTCCACTCGCTGGATATGCTCCCGGATTTGCAGCACGCCGGCTGATGTGACGATTGCGATCGCGAGCAGATACTCCGCGCTCCTGATTTTTTTCATGATGATTCTCCCTGTCGTTATTGCCTGCCCATTGTTTTCAATTCCTTGGCACGTCTTGCAGTGCGTTCATGCACTGAACATCGCCGCGCGGGCAGGGGAGACTAAGCAACCTGCATGCCATCCAGTAGAGGCCAGAGGGCGGCGTTCTTGCGCCACTCAGCGGTCGCTGCGGTGCGAAATATTTACGTGTGCCTGCAAGTTCGCAATACGCGTCGACGCTCCCCGCCTGTGCTAACCAACGTATCGATGCCCAAGTGCGCCGGGCACGACTCATGCGAATAGATCGATGAACCCCGTTGCTATGTGGAAGTGCGTAGTGAATGCGTAGCGGCGGATTCCACGATTAACGAAACCCTGGAGGTATTGAATGGCTACGAACGTTGTTTCCGTGTTGAACGATCTGGTCGAAACGTCGAAGGATGGCGAGAAGGGCTTTCGCAAAGCAGCAGAAGACGCGCGTGAAGCGCAGTTGAAGACGCTGTTCCTGTCGCGTGCCGAAGACTGCGCGCGCGGTGCGCGCGAATTGCAGGACGCGGTTCAGGCGTTGGGCGGAAAGCCCGAAACGGGCGGCAGCGTCAGCGGCGCGTTGCATCGTGGCTGGGTCGATGTGAAGTCGGCGGTGACGGATCGCAGCGATTACGAGATCCTCGCCGAATGCGAAAAGGGCGAAGACGTCGCGAAGAAGCGCTATCACGACGCGCTGGAAAAAGAATTGCCCGCGGACGTGCGCGCTATCGTTGAGCGTCAATATCAAGGCGTGCTGCAAAATCACGACCGCGTGCGCGATCTGCGCGATCAGTACGCCGCAGCGAAGCGTTAAACGTTAGCGGCATTTGCAGCGTGAGCGGCCAGATAAGCCGCAGACCGGCGCTTTAACGAGCAACGGTTTTGTTTCAGACAGCGGGAACAGGGCAGGTTGGCCGTGCCATGCAATAACACATCGACCCTTGGGCCCGCAAAAGTAAACGCGGCGACACAAGCGGTCGCACACAAAAAAAGCCGTCCGCACTTGAACTGCGGACGGCTTTTCCTTTGCTTGGTTGTCCGACGCTACCCGGTCAGCCCGTTCGCCCAACAACGGTGGCTGACTGTCTCGACAGAAACCGCGGTGCTGGCCCGGCAAAAAAAGAGCCGGCCGAAGCCGGCTCCTTTCTGCTCGCTCGCGCGATCTTAATCCGCAATGACCTTCAGATGGTTCTTCACGCTCGAGACACCGTCAAGGCCCTTGACGACTTCCCCAGCGGCAGCCTTGTCGTCAGTCGAGGGCACCGAGCCCGTGAGCCACACCACGCCGTTGCGGGTCTTCACGTGAATATGGGTCGACTTGACGTTCTTCGCGCTCAGCAGCGAAGCCTTGGCCTTGGTGGTGATGGTGCCGTCGTCGACGTGCTGGCCGATGGTTTCGGACGATGCCGACGGGGCGGTGCTGGTTTGCGCCGTAGCGTTCAGTGCGAATGCAACACAAGCGATGCTACCTGCGGTCTTCAGAAATTGGATGGTCTTCATGGTTTCTCCTTCGGGTGTTGATAAAAAGTGCGGTCTTGTTGCCTGCGGTCGATCGCGGTTCAAACCGTTGATGACTCGCGTGGGGTCGTTGCCGCTACGGTTCCGTCAGGGCCCGTTATCGACACCGGACGACGGTCGAGGCATGCGTTTCGTTTGTCTCGTCACCGCGTTACAGGACGATCGACTCGCGTGCAAAGACCTGCGTCCGTCCACATAGTGCCGAGACGCAAGGTGCGTGCCCGCCACCGCGCAGGCCTGTCCGATGATGGGAAAAGCCGTTACGCCACATGCATTTAGGCTGACGAATAGCCCGGGAGCGAGGTGCGGCGCGCGCTGCGGCGGCCCGCAACGCGCAGGGCCGTAAATTGCCGGGAGCTTGTAAAAATGGCGCTCATCGGCTCCGCAATTGGCGCGCCCGAAAAGGCGAAACTCAGAAAAAACAGTGTGTTGGGCGAGCTGGTATGACAGTTGCTCCATAGAGACTACACACCATTTTTCAGCTATTAAGGGACCTCACTACAATGCCTTCAATTGAACTACGCACAAGGCAGTCTCTTGCACTTACGCCGCGTTTGCAGCAATCGGTGCGTCTGTTGCAGTTGTCGTCTCTGGAGTTCCAGCAGGAGTTGCGCACCGCACTCGACACCAATCCATTCCTCGAGTACGACTCGACCGACACGGAAGACGTCGCCCTCGCCACCGCGGCGCCCGGGGAAGAAATGGGCGCGGTGGCCGCCACGGATACGGTCGCGGTAGCCGAACCGGAATCGATGCCGGCTGAAAGCGGTAACGACACACTGGAAGGCGCGGGGCAGGATGACATGCCCGGTGATTTTTCGGGCGACTACAGCAGCCGCAGTTCGACCCGCCAGAACGGCGACTCCGAGAGTAGCGATCCCGCCGAATGGGCGCGCTCCCAGCCCACCTTGCGCGAGCAGTTGCACGACTCGCTGCGGCTCTACCGGCTCGATGACCGGGACCGCGCGGTGGCCCGTTTCATCATCGAGGCACTCGACGACGACGGCTATCTGCGTCAGGAACTCTCCGATCTCGCCGACAGCGTCGACCTTGAACCTGAACTGACGGAAGAAGAATTGCTGGTCGCGCTGCGGCTCGTGCAGTCGCTCGATCGCCCCGGTCTCGGTGCCCGTTCGCTGTCGGAGTGTCTA
>NZ_JAXDPY010000663.1:0-8692 GCF_034668105.1 Paraburkholderia sp.
TGGTTTGAAGCGGACGAACCGGAGCGCGTGCCCCTCTCCACCTGACGTGGTGCACTCCCGCGTTTCAATCGATATGTTGCGGTGCAGCACGTTACGTGCTTTTCGGCTATAGTCGGGTTACGGCATATGTCCAGAGAGGTACAGAATGTACGACGCCGAAATCGCCGCCACCCTCCTGAATCGTTGGGCCACCCGTTCTTCCACCACTGACTTCGCCGCCTATCTCGAGTTACTGCGCGAAGGCAACCTCAGTTTCACCTTTCAATCCGGACACGTGCGCGAGGTGGGCGTTGAAGCTTGCCTGGAAGCGGGCATTGAATCCGGCGTCCGGGCGGGTACTGAAGCGGGGAGCGCATTCAATATCGAATCCCTGGTCTTTGGCGACGGCTCACGCACGCTGCGTGTCGAAGCGCCCGACCAGACACCCCGCTGGACGCGCTGGGCCGCGGTGGAACCGCTGCTGCCCGCACCCAGCGAGACCTGAACACCCCGATGAATGTCAGACGATCCGCACGCCGGCGCGATACGTCGCGCGTGGCACCGGCAGCGTGTCGAGCATCGTGACGCGCACGAAATCCGCACGCAAACCCGTTTCGATCGCCCCGCGGTCATGCAGGCCCGCTGTGCGAGCCGGCTCGGCGGAGACGGTCGCCATGGCGCGCGGCAGGGTCCAGCCGGCTTGACCGACCAGCTCGAACACGGCCGTCATCAAACTGGACGGCACGTAATCCGACGACAAAATATCGAGCAAACCGGCCTTCGCCAGTTCGAGCGCCGATACGTTGCCCGAATGGGAGCCGCCGCGCACGATATTCGGCGCCCCCATGATGGTCGAAATGCCGTGCTCGCGGGCCGCCTCGGCAGCGATGCGAGTGGTCGGGAATTCGGCCAGCACGATGCCCTCGGCCTTGGCCTGTTCGACGTGCTCGATCAGCGTGTCGTCGTGGCTCGCCACCGGAATGCCGAGCCGCTTGCAGCGCGCGACGATCTCGCGGCGGTGCGCATCGGCATAACGTTCCTGCTCGACCGACAGTTCCACCAGCGCGGTCGCGACGTGTTCGTCAGTCAATTTGCCGTTGCGTTCCTGAAAGCGCCGCCATTGTTCGCGATCGTGCCATTGACGCTGGCCGGGCGTGTGATCCATCACCGACGCAAGCCGCAGCAACGGATGCGTGCACAACGAATCGAACACCTCGACCACATCGGCGGTGGCGATTTCGCAGCGCAGATGCAGAAAGTGTTCGGCGCGCAGCAGCTTGCGCTGGGAGAAGCGCGCGAGGGATTCGGCGCACTGCGTTTGCTGATCGCGCCCACGCAGCCCTACTTTCGAGCGTGAGCCAATCGAGAGGGCGTCGAACACCGTGGTGATGCCGGCCGCCGCCACTTGCGCGTCGTGGATCACAAAGGCGGCATCGGTATTCCATTGCACGCCCGGACGCGGCACCAGATGCTTTTCGAGGTTGTCCGTGTGCAATTCGATCAGACCCGGCAACAGATAGTCGCCGTCCCAATCTTCCGCCTCGTGCGCCGAGGTCGTGCCACGCTGGACGTCGCGAATCACGCCGTCTTCAACGCGTACCACGCCGGTAAATACTTCATCTCGCGTCACGATGCGAGCGTTCCTGATCAACATCGACTTGCTCCGTAGTCTGTTCCGGGTGTTGCAGCGCAGTGCTTCGACCCGGTGTTTCAGCTCATTGGTTCAGTTTAGTGCCGTTCCGCGTCGGTTAGTGACGCAGCGGCGGCTGCAGTTCGAGGCGGCGCGTGGCCACCTTGTTGCGGGTATCTTCGTCGTGAAAGATGCCGACGATCGCCGCGCCACGCTCGCGTGCCTCGACGATCAGATCGGCCACCACGTCGCGGTTCTCCGCGTCGAGCGAGGCCGTGGGCTCGTCGAGCAGCAGCAGCGGATGCCCGGCGATCAAGCCACGGGCGATGTTCACGCGCTGCTGTTCGCCGCCGGAAAAGGTGGCGGGCGCGAGCGACCACAGCCGCTCGGGCACGTTCAACCGCGCCAGCAGCGCGGCGGCGCGGTGACGGGCTTCGTCTTCCGCCACGCCGCGCGACAGCAGCGGTTCGGCGACGAGCGTCAGCGTCGGCACGCGTGGAATCACGCGCAGAAACTGGCTGACGTAGCCGACCACGCCGCGGCGCAGACGCAGCACGTCGTGCGGCTCGGCGCCGGTGAGCGACACCGGTTGCCCAACATCGGCCGCCGCGTCGCGAATCGCAATGGAGCCTGTACTGGCCAGATAATTGCCGTACAAACAGCGCAGCAGCGTACTCTTGCCGGCGCCTGACGGCCCGACCAGCACGACACACTCGCCGCGTTCGACATTGAGCGACACACCCGCAAGTGCTTCGATCTGGACGCCGCCCTGGCCATGCAACGTGAAGGTCTTGCCGATGCCGACCGCGCGCAGCATCAGTGCGTTGTTTTCGCTGAACGCGCGTTCAGCGGCGTGTGATTCCTTGCTTGTTTCAATGGATCGCATTGTGAGCCTCATACCGGCAGAACCGAGGAAACCAGCGTTTGCGTGTACGGATGTTGCGGATCGTCGAGCACCTGGTCCGTCAGACCGGCCTCGACCACTTCACCGCCTTGCATGACCATCAGGCGATGGGCCAGCAGACGCGCCACGCCGATGTCGTGCGTCACGATCAGCACCGACAGATGCAGTGTGGACGTGAGCGTGCGCAGCAGATCTAGCAGACGTGCCTGCACCGAGACGTCGAGACCGGCAGTCGGTTCGTCCATGAAGACGAGGCGCGGACCGGTGACGAGATTGCGCGCGATCTGCAAACGCTGCTGCATGCCGCCGGAAAACGCCGCCGGAAATTCGTCGATGCGGGCGGCGTCGAGTTCGACGCGCTCCATCCACTGCGTCGCCGTGTGGCGAATATCACCATAGTGGCGGGCACCGACGGCCATCAAGGGCTCGCCGATGTTCGCGCCGGCGGACACGCCGCTGCGCAGGCCGTCGCGCGGATTCTGCTGCACGAAGCCCCACTCGGTGCGCATCAACAGACGCCGGCGCGGTTCGGACAAAGCGAGCAGATCGAGCTTCTCGCCATGCGTGGCCGTGTAGTGGAGCGCGCCGCTATCGGCTGCGGTTTTCAGGGCGAGCGTATTCAGCAGCGTGGTCTTGCCCGAGCCGGATTCGCCGACGATGCACAGCACTTCGCCCGGATACAGATCGAAGCTGACGTTCCTGCAGCCGTTGCGGCCGCCAAATTGTTTGGTGAGCGAGCGGGCGCTCAACAGCGGTGTCATGCGGTTTCTCCTTTGCGCGCTTCATATGAAGGCAGCTCGAGGTCCTGATCGCCGCGGCGTTCATGACAGTAGTCGCTATCCGAGCACACGAACATGCGCTTGCCGGCGTCGTCGACGATCATTTCGTCGAGGAAGCTTTCCGTCGATCCGCACAGCGCGCACGCGTGCTGCCACTTCTGTACTTCGAACGGATGATCGTCGAAGTCGAGACTGCGCACGGGCGTGTACGGCGGAATGGCGTGAATGCGCCGTTCGCGGCCGGCGCCGAACAGTTGCAGCGCGGGGTTCATATGCATCTTCGGATTGTCGAATTTCGGAATCGGCGACGGCGAAGTCAGATAGCGGTGGTTGACGATCACCGGGTAGTCGTATGTGGTGGCGATGCTGCCGTGATGCACGATGTCCTCGTACAGCTTCACACTGATCAGCCCGTAGTCGGCCAGTGCGTGCAACTTCTTGCATTCGGCGACGCGTGGCTCCAGCCGGAACAACGGTTCGGGCATCGGCACCTGGTAGACCAGAATCTGCTTGTCGGTGAGCGGCGCTTCGGGAATCCGGTGGCGGGTCTGGATGATCGTCGCTTCGGTCGTGCGGCGCGTGGTCGCCACGCCCGTGGTGCGCGCGAAGAAGCGGCGAATGTTGACGGCGTTGGTGGTTTCGTCGGAGCCCTGATCGATGACCTTCAGCGTATCGTTCTTGCCGATGATCGCCGCCGTCACCTGAATGCCGCCCGTGCCCCAGCCGTATGGCAAAGGCATTTCGCGCGAGGCGAACGGCACCTGATAGCCCGGCACGGCGACCGCTTTGAGCACCGCGCGGCGCAGCATGCGCTTGGTCTGCTCGTCGAGGTAGGCGAAGTTGTAGCCGTCCGCGGCGCTGTCGTATGAAGCGGTGGCGAGAGAGGTGTCCGGCGCGTTCATGCGGCTTGCTCCTGCTGATCTTGATCCTGGCCTTGATGTTTATCCGCTGCGGCGTGTTGTTCCCGCAAGCGCCGCACGAGTTCGAGTTCGGACTGGAAGTCGACGTAGTGGGGCAATTTCAGATGCTGAACAAAGCCGGACGCTTCCACGCTATCGCTGTGCGAGAGCATGAATTCGATGTCCTGTGTCGGCGAGGCGAGCGTTTCGCCCAGTTCTTCGGCGCGCAACGCGCGATCCACCAGCGCCATCGCCATCGCCTTGCGTTCCGAGTGGCCGAACGCGAGGCCATAGCCTTGCGTGAAAGCGGGGGGCCGCTCGCCGTCGCCGGCGAACTGATTGATCATCTGGCATTCGGTGATGTCGATGTCGCCGATTTCGACCGCCTCGCCCAATTCGTCGAGTTCCATTTCGACGGCGATCGTGCCAAAGCGGATCTCGCCGGCGAACGGATGCGTATGCGCGTAGCCACGTTGGGTGGCGTAGCCCATGGCGAGCAGGAAGCCTTCGTCGCCGCGAGCCAGATTCTGCAAGCGCGTGGCGCGGCTCGCGGGAAAGGCGAGCGGTTCGCGCGAGAGGTCGCCGGGTTCCGGCGCGTTTGGCGTGGGGCGCTCCTGTTCGATCAGGCCTTCCTTGTCGAGCAGCGCGACCACGCGCGGCATGGCTTCAGCTTCGGGCTGTGCGGTTTGACTGGAACAGGTCGTTGCGGCCGCATCGGTTCCGGCATCGCCATCGCCTTCGGCGAGCAGTGCGAAATCCAGCAGACGCTGCGTGTAATCGTAAGTCGCGCCGAGCAATTGCCCGCCGGGCACGTCCTTGAACGTCGCCGAAATGCGCCGCGCCACTTGCATGGCTTCCGTGTCGATCGCTTGCGTGTAACCGAAACGCGGCAATGTGGTGCGATACGCACGCAGCAGAAAGATCGCCTCGACCAGATCGCCCGCGGCCTGTTTGATCGCGAGCGCGGCGAGTTCTTCGTCGTAGACCGAACCTTCGGTCATCACTCGCGCAACGGCGAGACGCAATTGCTCGCGAATCTGCGCGACGCTGAGTTCGGCCAGCCGCGTGTCGCCGCGGCGCGCCTTGTCGAGCAGACGCCATGACGCTTCGATCGCCCGTTCTCCACCTTTGACGGCAACGTACATCAGTTCACCTTCGCTTGAGTTGTGCGCGGCAGGCCGATCAACGTATTGCCGCAGACCAGATAACAATCGACGCCGCACGGAAAGAGCGGCGCGAGGGCGGCGCGTTCACGCCAGAAATGCTCGGGCAGGCCGACCGGTGCGATCGTCTGCGTGTGCTGGATGCCGGGGCCGCTCAGTACGACCGGCGCGCCACCCGTCAGCGCTTCGACACGGATCAGCAGCGTCACCGACTGCTCGGGCGATTCCGCCGCGCCAAGCGCAAAGCTTTCCAACGCCGGCATCGCGCTTGCGTCGTGGATATAGGCGAAGGCTGCTTGCTCGGGTTCGTCGACGAGCGGCGCACCGGTATGAAAGCGCAGCGCCGTACTCAATGCCGTATCGGGTTGCGCGAGCCATACGGGCGTGGCGTAGTCACACAGCGTCAGCAGCGCGGCGAAGGCGGCGAGCTCGGCCTGCGTGGCCCGCACCTCCGGCAAACCATGTTCGACCACGCCCACCGTGCCGGGACGCGACAGCGCGTCGAGCAGGGTGCGGAACACCGCTTGAGTGTCGTGCACCGGGTCTGCGAGACCCGGTGTCAGCGTGGACAATGAAGAAGCCAATGCAATCCGCGAGTTTTCCATCAGTCGCCCCTGACCATCGTGAAGAATTCAACGCGTGTCGCCGCGACGTCCTGCCTGCGTTCCACGCGTTGCGCGGCTTGCTGTACGGCAAGCGGCTCGATCAATTGCCGGTGTAAGTCGGCGTGATGCTCGGGCATTTGCAGCAGCGCATCTGCCAGAGCAGCCAGTTCTGCGCGGCGGCGGTCGCGGCCCAGATGACAGGCAACGCCGACGGTGGCGTTCGCGTCACCCGTGACGCGCAAACGCAACGTGGCGCGCGTCACGGTGGCTTCGCCGAGGTTGAACGGGTCGCCGCTGCCGCCGACGCGGCCGCGCACCATCGCGAGGCCGATTTCGGGTGGCCGCAGCCAGTCGTAGGCGGGCGCCGGGACGCCTTGCAACGCGCGTTCCAGCGCGGCTTCGAGATCGGCGCGCGGCGTGCGGGCCAGCACGGCCATCCATGCGCGCCGCATGGCGGAGGAAGGCGAGGCGGAAGTAACACTCATCGAATTTCCTGTTGATCCAGCGAGTGGAGATTTGACCATCTATTCATCTAAACGTCTAGACGTTTAAAGGTATGCTTGCGGAGCGTTGTCACGCATGGCCGCCGTTTCACATTTCCATCACGGCTTGCGCACTACAATGCACGGCATAGCGAATATTTGAACCCAGGGGAATGACAGCACCATGACATCGAACGACAACGCGAATCCGGGCACCTTGCTCGAACGCGGCGCGGGCGTTGCGGTCTGGCGGCAGATCGAACAGATTCTGGCGACGGAAATCGCCGCCAGCGGCTTCGGCGAAGAGGGCCGTTTGCCGAGCGAGGGCGAACTGGCCAAACGCTTCGACGTGAACCGGCACACCGTGCGCCGGGCCATGCTCGGTCTTGCCGCATCGGGCCTCGTCAGCGTCGAGCAGGGACGTGGCACGTTCGTGCAGCCCGGCGCGATCGACTATACGATTGGCCGCCGCACCCGGTTTACAGAAAACTTGCGGCAACAGAATCAGGCGGCGGCGGGCACGATGTTGTCGGCCGTGCGCGTGAAGGCCGAGCCGAATGTTGCGAAGGCGCTCGGCCTGCGGGCGAGCGCGTCGGTCTACCGGATCGAGACGCTGCACGAGTCGGACGGCGTGCCGCTCACGTTCGCGCGCAACTGGTATCCGGCCGCGCGCTTTGCGGACTTGCCGGAAGTGCTGGAACGCACCGGCAGTATCACCCGGTCGCTGGCTGAACTCGGCGTGCGCGACTATCTGCGCAAGTGGAGCCGTATCGGTAGCGTGTTGCCGGAACCGGAAGTGGCGCGGCGTTTGAATATCAACCGGCAGCAGCCGGTGTTGTGGGTCGAAAACGTCGACGTCGATCTGCAAGGCACGCCGATCAAATACGGTTTTACGCATTTTGCGGCCGACCGCGTGCAACTGCTGGTGGAGCACGACGTATGAGCGGCGCGGTATGGAGCACCGAGGCGCGTTTTGCGTTGTATTACGCACCGGCACGCGAATCGGCATGGTGGCAGGCGGGTTCGGCGTGGTTGGGACGTGACGCGCAAAGCGGTGAACGATGCGTGCCACCGCAACCGCCAGCCTTGCGGCGTGCTCTGGCCGATCTGACCGAAGCGCCGCGCCGCTATGGTTGGCACGGCACACTGGTCGCGCCGTTTCGTCTTGCAGAAGGGGTCACGCAGCAACACGTGCTCGACGCGGCGCGCGACTGGGCTGGTACGCAAAGTCCATTCGCGTTGCCTGTCGAAGCCGCGACGCTCGGCGATTTTGTGGCACTACGTCCTGCCGATCCCGATGGCGAAGCGAATCTTCGTCACGTTGCAGCCAGTGCGCTGCGAACGCTTCACCCATTGCGCGCGCGGCCTTCCCCCGCCGATCTCGCGCGCCGTCTCGGCGCGCCGTTGAGCGAACGGCAACGCGCATTGCTGATCGAATGGGGCTATCCGTACGTCTTCGACGAGTTCCGTTTTCATATGACGCTATCCAGTTCGCTTGCGGATGCGGATGAGCGCGCGCTGCTCGTCTCGTGGTGGCAGGCGCAAACGCCCGCGCTCGGGCCGCTCGCTATCGATCACGCGGCGCTCTTTGTCGAACCCGCGCCCGGCGAGCCGTTCATTTTGTGGCAACGTGTGCCATTTCAGACCCGTGAGGTGAAGTAACAATGTCAGGCCGTTTGATCTACGTAATGGGGCCGTCCGGCGCGGGCAAGGATTCCTTGCTGGGTTTTGCGCGAAGCCGCCTGGCGGGCGAGCCGATTCTGTTTGCGCATCGCTACATCACGCGGCCGAGCGGCAACGGTGAAGAGCATGTTGCGTTGAGCGTCGAAGAATTCGCGGCGCGTTCGGTGCTCGGTCTGTTCGCGCTCGAATGGTCGAGCCACTCGCTGCGCTACGGCATTGGTATCGAACTCGACGCATGGCTTAAACGCGGTTGCACGGTTGTGGTCAACGGATCGCGTCAGCATTTGCAGCATACGTTGGCGCGTTATCCGCAGACGGAGGTCGTTCTTGTAGACGCCGCGCCGCATATTCTCGAAGCCCGGCTGGGCGCGCGGGCGCGGGAGTCGGCGGAGCAGGTGGCGGCCAGACTCGCCCGGCGGGCACCGTTTTCGTTGCCGGAAGGACTGCGCTGTACGACGATCGACAATTCCGGGCTGCTGGAAGACGCGGGACACGCGCTGATGGCTTTTTTGCAGGCGCAAGCCGACGTTCGATAAAGTAGCTGCCGTAGAGTCTGAGGTGCATCGAA
>NZ_JAXDPY010000664.1:0-9003 GCF_034668105.1 Paraburkholderia sp.
CCCGCGAGATCCTGCAGCGTGGGCGCTTGTCCATCATTGGCCGCTGCCCACCGCTGGATTTCCGATAGCAGACCCACCTGGGTTGCCTTCAGGCCCGAAGGCGCCAGTGCATCGTCGTACAGATTGCCCAACCGGCGTGCGGCGCGCCGCAGCGCGGTATTGGTACATGCGAGGACCTCGTAGGTGCTTGGCTCTTCATCGCGTGCGGAAGCCGATACGTTTCGTTTCTTCATTTCATCACCGTTATTTCCCATAACGTAAGCATGGTTGAGTACAACACCATTGACAAGTACCCACTATATACCCATATACTTGAGCCCTCAATTAAAACAATTGAGCACTCAACTTATATGATCTGGAGAAATGCAATGACTGCTAGCAAAAACACCGCCCTGGTAACCGGTGCCTCTTCCGGCATCGGCGCGGTCTATGCCGATCGGCTGGCTGCGCGCGGCTACGATCTCATTCTGGTGGCACGGCGCGCGGACCGCCTCTCGGCACTGTCGCAAAAGCTGTCGGAAACCTACGGGGTCAAGGTCCGGGTACTCGTGGCGGACCTCGCGCAGGAAGCCGATCTTGCCAAGGTCGAAGATGTGCTGGCCAACGATTCCAGCGTGACGCTTCTGGTCAACAACGCCGGCCTCGCGCGACTTAGCCCTCTGGCGAAAACGCCGGTGAGCGACTCGATGGCACAGCTGAACCTCAACGTCACGGCGCTGACACGTCTGACCCACGCGGTGCTACCTCGGCTCCTCGCCCGCAACGAAGGCAACATCATCAATGTCGCGTCGGTGCTATCGGTTCACTCGTGGGAAGCCAGCGCTGTCTATAGCGGCACCAAGGCCTATGTGCTGACATTCAGCCGGGGACTCCAGGACGAACTGAAGAACACCGGTGTCAGGCTACAGGTAGTTTTGCCGGCAACGACGGCTACGGAGATCTGGGACGAGTCGGGCATACCGCTGTCTACCCTGCGGGAGGAATCGGTGATGAGCACAGAGAACATGGTCGACGCGGCGCTGGTTGGCTTCGATCGGGGCGAGAGCCTCACCTGGCCGTCCGTGGCAGACGAAAGCCTGTGGGAAAAGTACGATGCCGCTCGCGCCGCCCTATTCGCCGCTACGCAAACCGGCACACCTGCTCCGCGTTACCGGATAGCGTAACGCGCCTGTTCTTTCGAGTCTCCGGTGTCTTTAGGAAACCTGATATTCGCCGTTGTCTCGCTGTATTCCAGACAGCGGCGAAATTGGCCTTGCATGCGTCCAGGCAGTCCAACATCGGCTTGCATAGCGCGATGTGGCTGTCGACATAGCAATTCTCGATTTTGTCGCCAACATCTACCTGAACGAAAACCTCCACGAATCGATACGCCGTCGAAGCACTACGTACTATCGCGCCCCGGCCCGTTCGCCATTGCGCGCCATTCGTGAGCGAATCGACATACCTATAGGGGTATCTCCTGACGTGGCCGCATCGTTAACTCGGCAGAATGGTCCACCAGGCTGTATGGGTCCGCTGGAGCGCTTATGTACTAGCCAGTGGCGCAGAAATGCTAAGCCATTTCCCCTCAGGTGCCGCCGATGCGTCTCCGATCCCTCAAATATCTGCTGATCCTCGCCTGCGGCTACATGGTTGCCGTCGATGCACGTGCCGACGACGCCGCCGGTGTCGTCAAGACACTCAAAGGTGCGGTGCAGATCGAGCGTGCTGGAGGAAGTTCCGGCGCGGCCATCGGCAGCGAGGTTTATGGCAGCGATCGCATCGTGACCGGTCCGGAGTCATTCGTCGGCATCACGCTGCGCGACACCACGCAACTCTCCGCCGGCGCCAATACCATCCTCGATCTCAACAAATTCGCGTTCAACACCACGACCCACGACGGCGTGCTCGACGCGACCGTCAAACGCGGATCTCTCGCGGTGATTTCCGGCAAGCTGGCGAAGGCGAATCCGGATGCCGTCCGCTTCAGCACGCCAACCACTACCCTGGGCGTGCGCGGCACCGAATTCATCATCGAAGTCGGCGACCACGGGGAGAGTGGACGGTGAAGGCCATCATCCGAAGTTTCGGGCTGGCCTCTGCCGCGGCATTCGTCATGCTCCTTTTCCTGGCCGGGTGCAGCACGCCGGACAAAATTATCTTATTGCCGGATCCGGAGGGCAAAGTCGGCGCGGTCACAGTCCACAGCGCCACCGGAGAGCAAACCATCAACACGGCTTATGCCGAGGTCGACGTCACCAAGGGCGGCGCCATCGAAAAAACGATGGACAGCCAATCCAGTGTGCAGACCCGCTATGGCGAGCTGCTCGCGGCGCGGCCTCCTCGCCCGATGACATTCACGATCTTTTTTCTCTTCGACTCCGCCACCGAACTGGCGCCGGAGTCCGCCGCCACCGTTCAGAAGTTAAAAGCCGCGCTAGCGACGTGGCCTGCGCCACAGCTCGTGGTGGTCGGTCACACCGATCTGGCGGGCTCGCAGGAATTCAATGACAGGCTCTCCATGCAGCGGGCGCAGACCGTTGCGGCATTCCTGATCAAGGCAGGCATTCCTGCCCGGCAAATAGAAACCGCCGCGCGGGGCAAGCGTGAGCCGCTGGTCCGCACGGCGGATGGCGTTCCCCATCGCATGAATCGGCGCGCGGTCATCACCATCCAATGACCACGCCAGTGATCGGCGCTCAACAGCCTTTCCTTCGATGAAACGCTATGACGCCCCATGGCCTGCCCGGATCAGGCGTCTGCTGAAGAAGGTCCAGGGGCGTCCCATGGCACTGGTGGTGTTGTTTGGCCTGAGCCTGCTCAACCTGTGCAGCGAATGGCCGAGCGACATAGCGCGTCCGGCTTATGTGAACGCGCTGAACGAGGCGCTGCCGGACTACTTTCAAACGGCCCGGCAACTTCTGTTCGACCAGTATCAACGACGCTTCCCGCGCATTCCGACCGCTCAGCCCGTGACCATTGTCGAGATCGATGAGGAGACGCTGGCCACTGTCGGCCAATGGCCGTGGCCGCGAAACCGGCTCGCGGAGCTGGTCGATGCCATTGCGGCAAAAAAGCCGTTGGCGATCGGTCTCGACATTTACATGCCGGAGCCGGACCAGACCTCGCCCGACAAGGTGGCCGCCAATCTGCCGAAATCGGCCGCGGCGCTCGCCGCCGGCTTGCGGGCCCTGCCCAGTCATGAAGCCATTCTCGCCCGGTCCTTGCGCGCGGCGCCGACCATCCTGGGCGCCGCCGCGCTCGATCATGCCGCCTTCGGCAGCAGCACCGATCTGCGCAGCGCGCCGATCCTCGTGCATGGCACCGATCCAATCGGCAGCGTAAGACGCTTTGATTATGTGCTGGCCAGTCTGCCGGAACTGCAAGCGGCAGCGCACGGGCAGGCGTTGCTGAGCGTGGCGCTCGAACAGGGCGTGGTCCGGCACATTCCCCTCGTGATGGGTTTCAACGAGAAACTGGTTCCCAATCTGCCGATGGAAATGCTCCGTCTCGCCACGGGCTCAGCGGCGCTCGATGTGTTTGCCGATCCATCCGGCGTACAAGCGGTCGGTGTCGCGGATGTCCAGGTGCCCACTCAACCCGGCGGTGATATCTGGTTGCATTTCGCGTCCATCCGGTCGACGTTGAGCCGCTACGTATCCGCACGCGACATCCTGCAGGGCAAGGTCGATCCGGAACGGCTCCGGGACAAACTGGTGCTGGTCGGACTGACCGGCGCCGGCGTGACCGACATGCGCACGACGGCGCTGGGCGAACTGGTGCCGGGCATCGAAATTCAGGCGCAGGTCATCGAAACGATTGTCGAGGGACGTTTCCTGCAGCGCCCCACCTGGCTGAAATGGGCTGAGAGTGCCTTCATCATGATGTTCGGGCTGCTGATCATCTGGTACGTGCCTCGCCCTCATTCGCGGTTTGCGGTGTTCATCAGAGTGGTCCCGAGAGGGGTCGCCGCGTTGGGCGTATTCCTGCATCTGCTGAATCTTCTCTGCTGCTTCTACATTTTCGTGCGCTTCGGATTGCTGGTCGATGCGACCTCGACTTTCATTATCCTGTCCGCGGTCATGGGCTGCTTCTTTTCACCCGCCTTGCTTCACGCCGACGAACAAGCCAGAGCGGAGACCGCGCGGGCGCTGGCACGTGAAAGCGACAGCGAGCGCACCGGCAACGCGCCACGGTCTTGACGCAACCCTTAAGGCAGCGCTTTAGGCAGCGCTTTAGGCAGCGCTTTGGCAGCGCTTGCGTGAGTGGCGCCTGCTGTTGCATCGAACCTGCTTTTCCACGCTTGCTTCCCTATACTTTGAACACGAAGGGAACAAGCCAATCCACTGATCATTACTCGGCGTACAGATTGATCGAGCGCGAACAAGCGCCAATGGGGAGCGAGACATGAGCCTGACTGCACCTGCCGCGTCCGAGGGTGGCCGTCCTGGAGAACCCGCGCATCAGCGGCCGGCGTTGCGCGTGCTTGCGCTTGCGGCGTTGGGGGTCGTGTATGGCGACATCGGCACCAGTCCCCTGTATACGCTGCAGACCGTGTTCGACCCGCTCAACGGGCTCGCACTGAATGCGCCGAATATAGTCGGCATTGTGTCGTTGATCGTCTGGTCGCTGACCGTCGTCGTCTCACTGAAATATGTCGCGCTGATTCTGCGCGCCAACAATCACGGCGAGGGCGGCATCATGGCACTGCTGGCGCTCGCCGCCTCGTCAGTGCTGACCCGGCCGCGGCTGCGCCGTGCGCTATTGGCCGTCGGCATCATGGGTGCGGCGCTCTTTTACGGCGACAGCGTGATCACACCGGCCATCTCCGTGTTGAGCGCGGTTGAAGGCCTGGAAGTCGCCGCGCCATTCCTGAAGACGTGCGTGATACCCGTGACACTGGCTGCGCTCGTCACGCTATTCCTGATGCAAAAGCGCGGGACCGCCGGCATCGGCAAAGTTTTCGGTCCTGTGATGGTGCTCTGGTTCATCGTGCTTGCGCTGGCGGGTGTCATCAACATGGCGCGGGCGCCGGCCATCCTGATGGCGCTCAATCCATTTGCCGGCCTGGCGTTCTGCCTGCATCACCGGTGGCTGGCTTTCGTTGCATTGGGCGCGGTGGTGCTTTCGCTGACGGGCGCCGAAGCGCTCTATGCCGACATGGGTCATTTCGGCGCGAAACCGATCCGGCTCACATGGTTCGGCCTGGTCTTCCCGGCGCTCGCGTTGAACTACCTTGGCCAGGGCGCGTTGCTGCTTGCCGAGCCAGGCGCGCTGCAAAATCCGTTCTACCATATGTTCCCGCAATGGGCCCTGTATCCGATGATCGTGCTGTCGACGATCGCGACCGTCATTGCCTCCCAGGCGGTCATCTCCGGCACGTATTCGATGACCAAGCAGGCCATGCAACTCGGCTTCCTGCCGCGGATGAGTGTCATCTATACGTCGGAAAAGGAAATGGGGCAGATCTACGTGCCCGGCATCAACTGGGCGTTGCTGCTTGCCGTCGTGGCCGCCGTACTCGGCTTCGGCTCCTCGACGGCGCTCGGTTCCGCATACGGTATCGCCGTGACTGGCACGATGCTGATCACGACGGTTCTGACGTTCTTCGTCGTGCGCTATGCGTGGCATTACAACTGGTGGCTATGTATCTTTGCGACGGTGTTCTTCTTTGTCATCGACGCGACGTTCTTCTCCGCGAACCTGCTGAAACTGACGCAAGGGGGCTGGTTCCCGTTACTGGTCGGCCTGATCATCTACACGATCATGGCGACATGGGGACGCGGCTGGGAGTTGATGCGTGCCGAAGCGCGTGTGCGGGCCGGAACGACGCCGCTCAAACCGTACCTCACAACCTTGCTGGCTCACTCGCCGACGCGGGTAGGCGGTACGGCGATCTTCCTGACGCCGGACCCCGACGGCGTGCCGCACTCGCTGATCAACAATCTGAGGCACAACCGCGTGTTGCACGATCGTGTCGTATTCCTGACGGTCAATAACGAAGAGATCCCGTGGGTTCCGGTGGCGAGGCGCGTAACCGTGCATCCGCTCGACTCGGAGTGCTACCAGATCACGATCACGTATGGCTTCATGGATGAAGTCGATCTGCCGCGTGCGCTGGAGACATGCAAGGTATCGGGCCTCACTTTCGAGCCCACGGAAACGTCTTATTTCCTCAGCCGCGCCACCGTGGTGCCCACGCGCGACAGGGGCATGGCCATGTGGCGCGAGCGGCTATTCGCGGTCATGCTGCATAACGTGGGCAACGTCGCGGCTTATTTGAAGTTGCCGGCCAATCGGGTCATCGAGGTGGGGACACGCGTGGAGATCTGATTCGCTACGTTGGCCATGTCAGTCACGCATACTCTTGCGTATCGCCCAACTGGCCCGAGCGTCCACGCACCACGGCCACGACCACAACGGCTTCCCGACGCCTGAGCGCGCCGCCGGTCGTTTCGGCAACTTCGAACAAGCCGTAATGAATACGCAAATCCGCCTGGAATAAAATCACGATCGATGCCGTTCATAGGGAGCTGTCATGGTATGCGGCGGATTCGGTGTCACCCGTTTTGCGATGATTCCGATTCCGCCACGCACTGGCGCAACGCGTCCCTGTTCAAAAACGCTTCAAAGCCCTCGACGGGCAGCGGGCGGCAGAAATAGTAGCCCTGATAGGCGTGACATCCCGCGGCAGCGAGGAAGTCACGCTGAGCCGCCGTCTCCACACCCTCGGCGATGACGCCCAAGCCGAGACTTTGCGCAAGGGTCACGATGGCCCTTGCAATCACGGCGTCGTTGGGATCGACCAGCACATCGCGCACGAATGAGCGGTCGATTTTCAACTGATCCAACGGCAGCCGCTTCAAATAGGAGAGCGACGAATAACCAATACCGAAATCGTCGAGTGAAAAAACCACGCCTTTCGCCTTCAGCGCACCCATCTTCTGGATGATGTCCTGCACATTGTCGACCAGCACGCTTTCGGTCAGCTCCAGCTTTAAACGGTCTGCCCGAGCGCCGGTTTGACGAATGGTGGTCAACACCTTGTCCACGAAGTCGGGTTCGCGGAACTGCTGGACGCTGACGTTGACCGCAATCGTGAGATAAGCGGTGTCCGCCCGCGTCGCCCATCGCGCCAGTTGCTTGCACGCGGCTTCGAGGACCCAGCCACCAAGGGGAACAATCAGTCCGGTTTCTTCAGCCAGCGGAATGAAGTCGGCAGGCGGCACCATACCGCGCTGCGGATGTTGCCAACGCACCAGCGCTTCGACGCCCGTAATGCGAGCGCCGTCGACCTGCGCCTGGTAGTGCAGCAGGAACTGCTTCTGCTCGATCGCATTGCGCAGCCCCGCCTCGAGCGCGGCCCGCTCCACGACCACAGTCTGCATGTCCGGATCGAAGAAGCACACCGCATTGCGCCCTCGCTCTTTAGACTTGTACATCGCGAGGTCGGCCTGCTTCAGGAGTTCGTCGATCGAAGCCTGCTGCCCCGTGAATACCGTGGCGCCAATGCTCGCGGTGCTGCGGTATTCGATCTCGCCAAGCTGATACGGCACGCCAAGCACAGAGAGAATTTTTTCGCCCTGGGCCTCGGTCTGGCTAGCCGCCTCCTCGCGGTTCGCATGCAGGCTGCCCAGCACCACCACGAACTCGTCGCCGCCTACCCGCGCCACGGTGTCGCTTTCGAGCACGCTGGCAGCCAGACGTTGCGCCACCTGTTGCAGCAGCAAATCGCCTTTGTCGTGGCCCAAGGTATCGTTCAACGTCTTGAAGTGGTCGAGGTCGATGAACAGCAACGCGCCGCATGCCTCACTGCGGGCACTGGCCGTGATTGCCTGCTTCAGGCGATCGAGCAGCAGGGTGCGGTTAGGCAGACGGGTCAGTGCATCGAAGAAGGCCAGCTCCTTGATTCTTTCTTCCGCGATCTTGCGTTCGGTAATGTCGTGATGCGTGCCGACGTAGTGACTCACCACGCCATCCTCTCTCATGACCGCGGAGATCGTGAGCCATTTCGGATACACCTCGCCGTTCTTGCGACGATCCCAGATCTCTCCCTGCCAGCCGCCGGTACGGTGGATCGCGTCCCACATCTCGCGGAAGAAAGCAGCACCGTGACGGCCCGATTGAAGCAGTCGCGGTGTCTGCCCCACGATCTCCGCGGCCGTATAGCCGGTGCATTCGGTGAAAGCCGAGTTCACACGCAGGATCTTGGCGTTGGCGTCGGTGATCATCATCGGCTCCTGCGAGTCGAAGGCGACCGCGGCGATACGAAGTTCGGTCTCGACCTGTTTGCGCTCGGTAATGTCGCGCCCGCTTGTGCGAAAGCCAATGAAATCGCCTTTGGCATCGCTGATCGGCACCCAGGAAACGGACAGCCACACCACCGAGCCATCTTTGCGAATACAACGAAATTCGAGGTCGTCGCCACGATGGCCCTTAAGCCCATTCACGAACTCAGGGGCAACCCGGGGGAGATCGTCCGGGTAGATCAGCGTGCCCGCGAAGTCGCGCATGGCCATGCACTCTTCGACCGTATAGCCCGTGTATTCCTCGACCGAAGGGTTGATCCAGCGGGGCTTGCCGTCGGATCCCCACCAGATCTCCCAGTTAACCGTGCAGTCGGCGATCGCGCGGAATTTTTCCTCGTTCTCGCGCAGTTCCTGCGTCATTTCGGAGGCGAGCCGCATCGCGCGGCCGCGGCCGGTCATCATCAGCCACGTGAGCAGCGTCAGCAGCAGGCTCAGGCCGATGCCGCCGCCGGCGATCAGCAGTTCCGCGTTACGGCCGAAACGATCTTTGAAGTCGTCCTGCGCGCTCATCGAAAGCGTCCAGTCGTGTCCGCCGACGACCAGATATTCCGTGGCCGAAATGACGGCAGGCGAATGCTGGCTGCCGGCCATGGACGTCCTGTGCAACAGCGCTGCGGCAGACGGCTCAACGCCGTCATAGATGGCGATGGTGAGTCCGGGCGGCTGTTCGCCATACAGACTCGCGACGACGTCGTGCATGCGGAACGACGCGTAG
>NZ_JAXDPY010000665.1:0-7708 GCF_034668105.1 Paraburkholderia sp.
AGCACGGGCAGCGGGTCGTCCGGCGGCTCCTCGACCGGCGGCACCCCGAGCACCTCCGCGCCCGCGACGCCCTCGACGCCGTCCTCGGGCGGCACGTCCTCGCCCCCCGCGCCCTCCACCCAGACGCCCAGCACCGGCACGCAGGGCGGCAGCGGCGGCGGCAGCAGCGGGAGCGGCGGCTGCGGTTGCGGTGGTGGTGGCTCCAGCGGCGGCCCTGGCGGGGGAAAAGGAGGCGGCCCTGGTAGCAGTGGTGGCTTCGGTGGTGGTTTTGGCGGCGGCTTCGGTGGCGGGTTCGGCGGCGGCTTTGGCGGAGGCTTCGGCGGCGGTCACGGAGGCAAGGGCAGCGGCGGTAACGGTGGTGGCAATGGCGGAGGGAACGGGCATTAACAGTCGCCTGCTTCTCGGGTAGGGGGCCCCCGCGCCCTACCCGTCGCTAACGGCAGATTCCGGATCCGCCCGCTGTCCGCCGGCATCGGCGGTGATGTCTCGATCCCCCGGTCGAACGTCACCGCCCGAGGCCGGTCACCTGGGTCTGGTCGTCCGCGGCGGTTAAAGCCAGAACAATCGATCGCCTCGTACGTGACCGGAACCAAACCGGAGCGATTGCCTCATATCAAATTCAACGTTCGATATGAGGGCAACACAACATGCAACGAAACGTCCCCCGCTTCATGGCGCGCACGGCCACCGGCCTGCTGATGGTCACCGCGCTCGGCCTCGCATCGCTCGCTCATGCGCAAACTCCGGCGCAATCCCCTACTCAAAATCCGGCCACGTCAACCCAGCCGTTGCCACAAACCCTGTCGCAAGCCGCCCCGCCTGTCGATCCCAGCTTTTCCGCCTATTCGCTCGCGCAGACCTGCAAACAGAAGACCGACAACGTCGCCCAAGGTCAATGCGTCGGTGCGATCCGCGGCATCATTCACGGCTATCAATACGGTGTGCTGTTCCTCGGTCAGCGCGCGTCGCTGCCGCCCAACGAAACGCAGCGGGTGTCGCTGTGTCTGCGCAATATCCAGGTGTCGTCGATCGTCGACGAATTCGTCGCCGACGCCGCCCAGGTCAACGAAGACTCGCTCAAACACACGCCCGCTGAAGTCGCTGTTCTGGGCTCCGTGCACATGCACCACAGCTGCAATTGATGCTGGCGGCGCAGGCCGCCGCACCAGCGGCACCCACGCGCCGATTGCAAGGCAGCGGCAGAGCGGTTGCCGTTCACTAACCGCCGCCACTGCGCTCACAGCATTTCGAGTGGCCGCTTGCTGCGCGGCGGTTTGAAATACGTGTCGATGGCAGCGAGTTCCGGCGCGCCGAGTTGCAGTTGCGCGGCCCGATGGTTGTCGCGCACGTGTTCGACGCGGCCCGCTTTCGGAATTGCGAACACGTCCGGCCGTTGCAACACCCACGCAAGCGCCACCTGAAACACCGAAACGCCACGTGCGTCGGCGATGTCGTCGAGCGGCGAACGCTTCGGCAAACGCGCGTGATCGACCGGGCTGTACGCCATCGCCGGCATCTTGTGCGCGGCAAGCCATGGCAACAGGTCGAATTCCGGTCCCCGGCGCGCGACGTTGTAGAGAATCTGATTGGTCGCGCATGCCTCGCCGCCAGGTGTCGCGACGAGCTCTTCCATATCGTCGGTATCGAAGTTGCTGACCCCCCAATGGCGAATCTTGCCCGCGCGGCGTAACGCCTCGAATGCGTCGACGGTTTCCGCGAGCGGCACCGAGCCGCGCCAGTGCAGCAGATACAGATCGAGCCGATCGGTTTTCAGGCGCTTGAGGCTCTGTTCGCACGCCGCGACCACGCCGCGCCGGCCGGCGTTATGCGGATACACCTTGCTGACGAGAAAGACCTGATCGCGCAGCCCCGCCAGCGCTTCCCCAACAAGCGATTCGGTGGCACCGTCGCCATACATTTCGGCGGTATCGATCAGCGTCATGCCCAGTTCAATGCCGCATTGCAGCGCGGCGATTTCCGCAGCGCGACGCGACGGTTGCTCACCCATCTCCCACGTGCCCTGCCCCAGTTTCGGAATACGTTCGCCGTCGGGCAGGCTTACGCTCGCGATATCGGTCGTCATGCTTTCTCCTCGAAGTGGCTAAATCGGCTAAATTGGCTAAGCGGAACGCCGCACACACACGGCTACGCGTGCAGGTCGATGCGTGCACATCGATCCATGCTGCAGCGCACGCCACGCAAATCATAGGGACGAGTTTAACGGTTGGACGGGTATTGGATCGGGCACCAGGCAAAAGCCCGCTATAACCGGGCGCGCCGATGTCTTAGAATTGCCCCTTGCCCTTCTTGCGTGAGCCCCATGACCTCTGCCTCGGAAGACCGCTGGCGCGATCTGCGCCCGGACCCGGAAAACGACACGCCGCTATATCTGCAACTTGCTCGCAAGCTCGGCACGGCGATCCACGAAAACCGTTGGAGCGCGGGCGAGGCCCTGCCCTCCGAGCGCGTGCTGTCCGAAGCGCTCGGCGTATCGCGGATCACCTCGCGCAAAGCCATTGCCCTGCTGGTCGAACAGGGCTTGATCCGCCGCACTCAGGGCGCGGGCAGCTTCATCACGCCGCGCTACGACGACCCGCTGTCGCGTCTGTCGAGCTTCAGCGAGATGCTGCGGCGGCGCGGTTTTGCGCCAAGTTCGAAGTGGTTGTCGCGGGAGATTTCGCCGGCTAACCGCGACGAGGTGATTCAACTGGGCCTGTCGCCCGCGGCTGCCGTAACGCGCTTGCGGCGCCTGCGTCTCGCCGACGGCATCGTGATGGCCGTGGAGAACTCGACGTTCCCCGCCGCGGTGATTCCTGATCCTCAGGCGATTGGCGATTCCTTGTACACGTACCTGGAGAATCGCGGACTGGGGATTGTGCGCGCGCTACAGCATTTTCGCGCGGTAAACGCAACCGAAGAGATCGCGCAGCAGATGAGCATTGCCCCTAACGAGGCACTGCTGCTGATCACGCGCATTGGATATACGACGGATCAGCGAGCGATCGAGCTGACCGACACCTATTGCCGGAACGACTACTACGATTTTGTGGCGGAGTTGCGGAAATAGGCGGCCATCGCTACCGTTACGCCCATTTCGCCTCGTGCGCCCCGATCCGGGCCGGCGGCAACGCAAAATAGGCGGGCGTCTCGTCCAGAAGCTCGGCCGGCTGCACCCCGAGAACACGGCCGAACTCGGATTGAACAGTCGCAAGGCAATCCCGCACATCGTCGATCGAGACATCGGGCGCCTTCCAGCCGTCGGGAAGTAATCCAAACGACTGCAACCACCGCCCGGTCTGCGCGAGCGACACTTTCACGTGCCAGCTCCCGCCTTCGGTGGCTCGCCGCGCCAACGCGGCCATCGCGCCGAACGCAGCCAGATACCCGGTAGCATGATCCAACGCCTGACACGGCAAATGCTTCGGCTCATTCCATCCCGCCGCCTCGCGTTCAACAAAAGCAATCCCACTCGCCGACTGCACCAGACTATCGAAGCCGCGCCGCGTTGCCCACGGCCCCTTGTGTCCATAGGCGCAAACGGAGACATACACGATCCCCGGCCGGATCCGCGCCAATTCCTCGGGACCCAACCCGCGAGCGGCGAGCGCCCCTGGCCGGTACGCCTGCAAGAACACATCAGCGTCGCCGGCGAGACCACGTAACGTTTCCGGTCCCGCCGCGTCGCGCAGATCGACGAGCGCCGAACGCTTGCCGCGCCCGTTGTCGATCACCAGCGGCGCAATGTTCGGCAAGTGCGGACCGTTGATCATCAGCACGTCGGCGCCATGCTGCGCGAGCGCGCGCCCCGCCACCGGTCCCGCAATGATGCGCGACAGATCCAGCACCCGCACACCCGCCAGCGGCCGTTCCACCGCGCCTCGCCGCGGCGGTTCGACCGGCGCGTCGCCAATGCGCTCGATCTCGAACAAGGGCAAACTCGCAATCGCTTTTGCCTGATCGAGCGCGGCCCACTCGTCGGGCGTGCGAATCAGTGCGGCGCATAAGCCGGCGTCGGCGAGCGTCTGGTCGAGCGTCGCGCCATCCCAGCCGCGAATCGCCTCGGCCACCGCCGCGCGATCGTTCGCGCAGCCGAGTACCTTCAGCACTCCCGCGAGATGATGGGGAAAGTTCGTGTGCAGTTGAATCCAGCGGTCGTCTCGCGTCGCGTAGAAACCCATGACCGGATCGCGCAAGGCGGGCGGCGGCCCATCGTCAATGCGCAAATAGCGCTCGCTGCGAAACGCGGCCAGCGCGCGCCGCATCTCCACCGTGACGTGCTGCCGGTGCCCCGTGCGCAAGCGCTGGTATTCGGCAGCCGCAAGGCCGCTCGCGGCAATGGTCGCCGAGGCCAACGTGCCGACCCGATAGACCGACGGCAAGCCCGGATCGGTACCGGCAAACGAAACGGACCTCAATGCGGTCGGGTCGCATTCCGCAACCGTCCAGATATGTTTGAGAGCAAGTTCAGGCGTCATGGCGGTCAGATGGGAACAGGAAGAAAGTGAACCGAGTCTAGAATTCCGCCACGTCGCAATCAATCTTGATTATGATAATCAATATATATTGATTTCTTCGGTTTCTCGCCGTTTCCATGCCTGCCTCCCCTTCCCTGACCGCTGCCGAAGCCGCCGCCACGCTCGGCATCAGCCTGGCTACGCTGTATGCCTATGTCAGTCGCGGCATGCTGAGCTCGTCGCCGGATGCGCAAGGCAAGCACCGTCTCTACGACGCCGGCGAAGTGCGGCGGCTCGCGCGGCGCAAGGAGGACGGCAAGCGCGCCGGCAAGGTCGCGCAGAAAGTGCTGGATTGGGGCGTGCCGGTGCTCGAATCGTCGATCACGCTGGTGGCCGACGGCCGCCTGCTGTACCGCGGGCATGACGCCATGGAACTGGCGCGCACCGCCTCACTGGAAGACGTCGCGGCATTGCTGTGGGAATGCGGTGTCAGACGTATCGCCGACGCACCGGCCGTGCCGTTCGCCGCTGCCCGATGGGCGGCGTGGCTCAAGCTGTGGAGCGACAGCACGCCGCTCGACCGCGCGCTCGTGCTGCTGCCGGCCGCCGCGGCGCAAATGCCGCGAGTCTGGGCGCTCGGCCGCGATGCGCAACTCGATACCGCTTGCGCGGTCATGCGGCTGCTGGCCGCCGCGATGATCTCGGCGGCGCCGTCGAACGAGCCGCTGCACAAGCAGTTGGCTTCAGCGTGGAGTGTGCGCAACCGGCAGCAGGCCGGACTGCTGCGCGCGGCGCTGGTGGCCTGTGCGGATCACGAACTGAATGCGTCGACCTTCACGGTTCGCTGCATCACGTCGACGGGAACGCATCTGTTTGGCGCCGTGGCGGGTGGTCTCGCCGCGTTAGCCGGACCTCGGCACGGCGGCGAGACCGTGCGGATTGCCGCGCTGCTCGATGAAGCGTCGCGCGCGCCCGATCTCGATCGCTATCTCGCGAACCGGCTTGCGCGCCACGAACACGGCGCGCAAGGGCCGGTGCTATCAGGCTTCGGCCATCCGCTTTATCCCGCCGGTGACCCGCGTGCGCGCCTGCTGCTCGGCATGCTCGCCGATTGCGCGCCGGCCCGTTCGCCACTGGGCGAAGTGCAGGCGCTCGCGCGCGCGGTGCGCGACACGACCGGCGCGGAACCGACCGTCGACTTTGCGCTCGCCGCCATCGAACGGGTCCTCGGCTTGCCGGTGGGCGCCGCGTTCACCTTGTTCGCGGTCGGCCGGGTGGTCGGCTGGATCGCTCATGCAATGGAACAGACGCGCGATGGCCGGCTGATCCGGCCGCGTGCGCGTTATATCGGGGAGTATGAGGCGGGGAACTGAGCCGCAGCGATGCTGGCAGCCAGGGCAGCTACGTTATGCGGTTGCCGTGCTTGTCTGCCGCGTCACGCCACGCCCAACCAGCGGGGCAACCAGTTCAATATCGGCAAACCGCGCAGTGGCCGTGTTGCAGCGCGCTCTGAGCCGCTCGCCAGCGCGAAACGCGCACCGGCCTGCCCTGCGCTGATCCACGCCACCGCCCCACGCGGCAACGCCATCGATTGCCCGGTTGCCAGCCAGTGATCCACGTTGTCGCCTTCGACTGTCAGCCAGATCTCGCCCGAGATCACCTTGAAGATCGACGGACGCGCGACACGCCAGGCCGCCGCGGGCTCGCCATGTTCCAGTTCAAAAACACGGACTTCACGCATCGCTGTTCTCCTTCAAAGAACTTTTCTGTTGTATCGATTATTGACGTGCGATCATCGGACGCCCATGCACAGTTCCGAACACTTATTGCGGAACTGTTCAGTCGAAAAACCTGACAGTTGGTGCCGGTTGCGGTTCGTTTTTGCGTGAAGGAGCAGAAACCACATGAAACTCGAAATCCAGCTCGATCGGGATAACCGCGTACCGCTCACCGAGCAGATCGTCACGGGCGTTACCGCATGGATTCGTTCACGCACCGCGCACCCCGGCGCCAAGCTGCCGTCGATCCGTCAGTTCGCAGCCGACTACGGCGTGAGCCGTTTCCCTGTGATCGAGGCCTACGACCGGTTGGTGTCGCTCGGCTATGTCGACTCGCGTCACGGTTCTGGCTTCTACGTTGCCGACCGTCTGCCCATGAGCACGCAGTGCCAGGGTACCTCGGACCCACGCCGCGCCGAAGACGAATCAGGACACATCCTCCAGCAGTTCAACCACCCGGGCGAGACGCTCAAGCTCGGCAGCGGCTTCATTCCCGATGCATGGCGCGACACCGACAGCCTCGCGCAGGCGATCCGCCATGTGTCGCGCACCGACACCGCCAGCATGATCGATTACGCGACCCCGCTCGGCAATCTGACCTTGCGTGAACATTTGCAAGGCCGCATCGGCCAGTTGGGCATTCAAGCGGACGCCTCGCAGATTCTGATCACCAACGGCGCGAGCCAGGCGCTCGATCTGCTGATGCGCTACATGCTCAAAGCCGGCGACACGATGTTCGTCGAGGATCCCGGCTACTACAACCTGTACGGCCTGCTGAAGCTGCACGGCGTCAAGCTGATCGGCATTCCGCGCACCCGCAACGGTCCCGATCTCGATGTGTTGCAGGCGCAATTGCAACTGCATCGGCCGAAGCTGATGTTCATCAACACGGTGTTCCACAACCCGACCGGCACCACGGTCGCGCCGCCGGTGGCATTCCGGCTGCTGCAACTGGCGCGTGAGCACGGCTTCACCATCATCGAAGACGACATCTACGCCGACTTTCAAACCGACCTCACCGACCGTCTCGCGACCCTCGACCAACTCGAACATGTGATCTACGTAGGCGGTTTGTCAAAGACGCTGTCGTCCTCGCTGCGAATCGGCTGCGTGGTGGCAAGCCACTCGATCATCAAGGATCTGGTCGACATCAAGATGCTGACGAGCCTCGGCGCTTCGCGCTTTGCCGAAGCGGTCGCCGTGTCGCTGCTGGAGCGCGGCGCCTATCGCAAGTATCTGGAGCGCCTGCGCCGCCGCATGCGCGACGCCCTCGGCTCGACCATTCAGATACTCGAAGACGCGGGCTGGGAGCTGTTCGAAAAACCCGTCGGCGGCAAGTTCGTGTGGGCGCGCGTGCCGCACGTCGACAACGCCGAACGGCTGGTGGAATGCGGCGCGCCGCTCGGCGTGACAGTGCTGCCCGGCAGCTATTTCCGGCCGAACATGGAAGTGAGCCCGTGGATCCGGATCCACGCG
>NZ_JAXDPY010000666.1:0-5898 GCF_034668105.1 Paraburkholderia sp.
TTTTGGCCTTTCCTTGAACTGGCTCCTTGGCATTTGGTTGATCTGGCTCTTTGGCCTTTCCTTGATTTCTTATTGGTCTATTAGCCGCCCCTGTGCGGGGCGGCACTTACTTTCTTTGCCGCGGCAAAGAAAGATAAGCAAAGAAAGCCGCTCAACCCGCTAGCTCATAAGCGGGTCCCCCGCACAGTCAGGGTAGTGGTGCATCTGGAATCTGTGTCTTCGCACACTCAACGTAAGTGACAAGGCGCTCATCAGCACCCACTCCGCACTGCGTGCGTCGCGGATCGGTCTGCTTGGGAAACCAGGAGCTCTGGCTAGGCGCGGTGGGAGCCAGCGGCTTCGCCTCGGCCAAGCGCCCCCCCCCGCAATCATCGTGAACCCCACCGCGAGTTAATTGTCGACGTCTCGCACTCGCACTCGCACTCGCACTCGCACTCGCACTCGCACTCGCACCCGAACCAGTGCTCGCAGCCGCAGCCCGATTCTGACTTAGAGCCAAAACCAGAGGCAGAGCCGGAGCCGGAGTCAGAGCCAAAGCCAAAGCCAAAGCCAAAGCCAAAGCCAAAGCCAAAGCCAAAGCCAAAGCCAGAGTCAAAGTCAGAGTCAAAGTCAGAGTCAGAGTCAGAGTCAAAGTCAGAGTCAGAGTCAGAGTCAGAGTCAGAGCCAGAGCCAGAGCCAGAGTCGGAGTCGGAGCCAGCACCGGCGTCGGAGCGACGGTGGTAATGCAATGACGGGGAACGGTATGAGGTAGAACGCGAGAGTTAGACCGTAGCGAGCGGTTGTATGAAGTGCTCTTCGGCGCGCGGAGCGCCGCCGGAAGAATGACGGCTGTGTCACTCACGTCAAAAATGTGCGAGGGCACGAATTCCAGATGCACCACTACCGTGACTGTGCGGGGGACCCGCTTATGAGCTAGCGGGTTGAGCGGCTTTCTTTGCTTATCTTTCTTTGCCGCGGCAAAGAAAGTAAGTGCCGCCCCGCACAGGGGCAACGCTAATAGACCAATACCAATACAAGTAAAGGCCAAAGAGTCACATCAACCAAATGCCAGAGAGCCAGTTCAAGGAAAGGCCAACACCGCAGGCACACAACCAACCCCACCGCCGCAGGCAAACAGAAAACCAAGCGCCGATCAGGCAAAAAAACCCACCCCCGCGCCCCGCGCAAAAAAACCGATTAATAAACCCCCGCCTCCCCGACAGGCCGATTCTTAAACCTCTTATGCACCCAATAATATTGATCAGGAATCCGTCTTACCTGCGTCTCAAGAAACTCAGTAATCCGCCGAGCATCAACAGAAACATCATCCGAAGGAAAATCACTCAACGCATCAAAAATAGTCAGCTTATAACCACGATAGTCCGGTAAGACCTCCGTCACAAACGGCACAACACGAGCATTCCCCGCGCGCGCCATCCGCGAAACCGAAGTCAGCGTGCAAGCCGGCACGCCAAAAAACGGCACAAACACCGAATCCCGCAAGCCAAAGTCCATATCAGCAGCCAGCATCACCGGCTTCCCCTCACGCAAAACACGCAAAGCCCGCCGCACGCTGTGGCTGCGCGGAATCATCTCGGTGCCGAAACGCCCCCGCTGCCGCTTGGCCATCCCGTCGAGCAAAAGGTTCGACATTGGCGTGTATAACGACGCAACCGGGTGCCGCGTCGAATACATCATGCAACCCGCCTCGATACCGACAAAATGGAAGCCGACAAAAATCGTCGGCTTGCCCTCCATGTCAGTGAGATCGATCGCGCTCTCCACCTCGACAAGACGCGCCAGTGCCCGCGCATTGCCGAACCATTGCGGCCCGCGCTCGACATAACTGCGGATCACATGACAGAAATGCGCGCGCGCAAGGCGTTCGCGCGCCTCATCGCTCATGTCGGGAAAACACAGCCTCAGATTGGTATGCACGACGCGCCGACGGCCGCTCGGAATCCGGTACAGCAACGCCCCGATGCCGGTGCCGATGCGCGCGACGACGCCATATGGCAAAAAAGCAAACACGCGTAGCAAACCTGTCATCAAACAGATGAGTATTCGACTTTTCACGAGTTCTGGAGACCCTGGTGGATGCTAGGTGTGTAACACGACGGCCGGAGCAACATCGCGTTGCTGATGGTCGAGGTGGCATTCGCGCGCGTCAAAGGGGTCTCGCGCGGCGCGGCGCTGCGAAGGTGGACGTCTCGCTCGCGGCGAAACGCAGCGGTGCCGGAGACCGAATCCGCTTAGGAATCGAGCGTCCGTATAGGACCCAATATTGAGACACCGCAGGCGTGATTAAAACACACCGCGGAGGGCGGGCACAAAATCTGCTAAAACGCCGCTCAGATAACATCACGAAAACTGGGAAAGGGTAGCGATTTCCCTGCCCTTTCAACAACGTAAGTGTGCAGCCTAATCCAGGCCGCACACCCTCGCTCCGTTCCTGGGCGGCCCTCTCCAAGCCCCCGGGAAGGACGTCCCGAGCGCCATCAAGGCTTGTTCGACTCGAACAGATCCATGATCTGTTTCTTTTCATTCGACGACACGCTCGGCGGCGGCACGGTCGGCGGCGTCATACCCGCCGGCCCCACGCCGCCAACCGCGTCGCTCACGCCGGCAGTCGGATTTGCCGAATCGAGACCGATACTGGCCACGAAACCATTGCCCGGCGTCATGTCGGTATAGAACATCTCGCCGTCGACCGCGGTCACGCCGTCCGGCTGCGCCGGCTCGGCTTGCGGCACGCCGCGCAGCGCGCGCTGCATGTACTCGACCCAGATCGGCAGCGCGAGCTGCGCACCGAATTCGCGGCTGCCGAGGCTCTTCGGCTGGTCGTAGCCCATCCACGCCACCGCTACCAGCGATTGCTGATAACCGGCGAACCAGCCGTCCTTCGCGTCGTTGGTCGTACCCGTCTTGCCCTGCAAGTCCGAACGATGCAGCACATTGGTGCCCGCGCCCGTACCCGCGGTGGCAACCGAATGCAGCAGGCTGTTCATGATGTAGGCATTACGCGGTTCGAGCGTACGCGGTGCATCGCGGCCGGCGGTCAGCGGTTGCGCTTTCGAAAGCGGCTCGCCACGCGCGTCGGTGACTTCGTTGATCAGATACGGATTGATCCGGTAGCCGCCGTTCGCGAACACCGAGTAGGCACCCGCCGATTGCAGCGGCGTGACGAGCCCCGCGCCAAGCGCCAGCGGCAGATACGGCGGGGTCTTGTCGGCGTCGAAACCAAAGCGCTGCGTGACAAAATCCTGCGCGTACCTGGTGCCGATGAACGACAGAATGCGGATCGACACCAGATTCTTCGACTTCTCCAGCGCGACGCGCATGGGCATCGGACCGTCCGGCTGGTCGTCGTCCTTCGGCTCCCATGCGTCGCCGCCCGGCGTACTCGGCGGGAAGTACAGCGGCGCGTCGTTGATGATCGTGGCCGGTCCAATACCCTTGTCGAGCGCCGCCGAATAGATGAACGGCTTGAAGCTCGAACCCGGCTGGCGCCACGCCTGCGTGACGTGGTTGAACTTGTTCTTGTTGAAGTCGAAGCCGCCCACCAGCGCGCGAATCGCGCCGTCCTGCGGTGTCAGCGAAACCAGTGCGCCTTCCACCTGCGGAAGCTGCGTGATCTGCCAATTGCCTTTGTCGTCCGCAACCAGGCGCACGATCGAGCCCGGCTTGATCTTCGTGGCCGCCGTCGCGCGCGCGCTCAGGCCGCCGGCTGCGAAGCGCAGGCCGTCGCCGGTGATCGTCACCTCGGTGCCGTCGACCAGTTGCGCCTTCACCTGTTTCGGATTCGCGTCCGTCACCACGCCGGCGATGATTTCGCCGTTGTCGGGGTGATCGGTGAGCGCGTCGTCGATGGTCTGATCGCGGTCGTCGCCCGGTGCGGGCAGTTGCACGAAGCCCTCCGGTCCACGATAGCCGTGGCGCCGCTCGTAATCCATCACGCCCTTGCGCACCGCGCGATAAGCGGCGTCCTGGTCGGCGGAATCGATCGTGGTGGTGACGTTCAGGCCGCGCGTATAGGTTTCGTCCTTGTACTGCGCATACATCATCTGGCGAACCATTTCGGCGATGTACTCAGCATGCACGCTGTACTCATTGCCCGGATTCTTGGTATGGATGTCTTCCTTCACCGCCTGGTCGTACTGGTCCTGGCTGATGTATTTCAGCTCGAGCATGCGCTTCAGAATGTATTCCTGACGGATCTTTGCGCGCTTCGGATTGACCACCGGGTTGTACGCGGACGGCGCCTTCGGCAAGCCGGCCAGCATCGCGGCTTCAGCCAGCGTGATGTCTTTCAGATCCTTGCCGAAATACACGCGCGCGGCAGCGGCAAAACCATACGAGCGCTCACCCAGATAAATCTGGTTCATGTAGACCTCGAGGATCTGGTCCTTGGTCAGCGCGCGCTCGATCTTGTATGCCAGCAACATTTCGTAAATCTTGCGCGTGTAGGTCTTTTCGCTCGAGAGGAAGAAGTTGCGCGCCACCTGCATGGTGATCGTGCTCGCGCCCTGCGAGGCGCCGCCGTGCGCGATGTCGGACACGCCCGCGCGCAGAATGCCGACGAAGTCGACGCCGCCATGCTCGTAGAAGCGATAGTCTTCGATCGCGAGCACGGCCTTCTTCATCTGGTCCGGAATGTCCTGGAAGCGCACGATGCTGCGCCGCTCTTCGCCGAACTCGCCGATCAGCACGTGGTCCGCGGTGTAGACACGCAGCGGCACTTTCGGGCGATAGTCGGTCAGCGCGTCGAGCGACGGCAGTTGCGGCCCCATCACCACGAGCGCGTAACCGATGATCAGCGCACCCACCACGGCAAGGGTCGCCAGCAAACCGGCAAACCAGATGACGATGGTCACGCCGATCGAACGGCGGCCCGCCTCCGCGTCGCGCGACGCAGTGTTACGTCCTGGAGTGCGGTGGTAGGCGTCCCGGTCTTCACCAGCCGGAGAATTTGAAGAATGCGGTCGTTTGATGATTGGCATGACTGGAATAGTGGGCGCGTAACTGAACGCCTTTCTGCATACGCTCCTGGCGCGTGCATGGATCGAGGTCGAGCATCGTGGCTTGAGGCGCTAAACGCCGCGCGGCCCTATTTCCCCGGGCAACCACACGGCACGCCTGAGACATCGTCCGGCGCAACGTAACAGCGCATTTTAAAGAAATCAAGCGACGTCCAAGACAGTTTTTTTGTAAGAATTCCCTTCGCGCCGCATTGCGATGGGAGAGCGCGGCAGACATGCAAGCACCCGGCGATGCTCGCCAGGATTATCAACAGAAAATGTTCACAGGCCTGTGGACAAGGCCGCCGGAAACGCTCCAACTCCTTGATGTCACGGGATTTTCATGTTGCGCCCGTTCCGCATCGGTGCAACTCGTCATATGATGGACTCGGCGCGCGAATCAGCACCGCGCGCGCGACGGCGTACGCGAGATAAACGCCTTGAACCGCCCATGCCAACAAGTATGCGAGCCGACTATGAACAAGCCCAGCGAACGCATCGTCGTATTCGTCACGACCGCGCAGAAACGCGCGATCGCCGCCACCGCCGAGAACCTGGGCATTAGCGTCAGCGAACTGATGCGGCGCGCGGTATTGAGCTTTGGCGCAACCAGCGAGCAGGTGAAAGCGGCCAGCATCGTCGACCGGTTGCGTGCGCCGCGCGCGCCGGACGCGCTCGACGCGGCGCTGCAGCGGGTCGCGCGCGGCACGCGCCACGCGCGGGCAGCGCTTCCGGCGTCCTTGCAAACGCCCAAGGACAATGCATCCACTGCGCCGGAGGAAGGTACATCGGCCAGGCACGCGGATGAATTGCTAGGCCCACCCGCGGGTTCAAGCCCGGCACCCTTGCTGCCCGCCGGCGTGATGGCCGCCCTCACCGCGACCGCCGAGGAGCAGGAGGC
>NZ_JAXDPY010000667.1:0-2972 GCF_034668105.1 Paraburkholderia sp.
TTGCCGCCAGAAAATCCCGCGTGTATAGTTTCCGAACTTACTCTTGTTTCGCATCGGAAATTAAAGGGATTCTCATGGACGCTTCCACCATCCTCGCCGACCTCGGCATCGCCCACGCGGCACAAGCCGGCGACATCGCGGTTCATTCGCCGATTACCGGCGAACTCATTGGCCGCGTGGCCAGCAACACGGTGGCGGAAGTCGACGCGGCCCTCGCCAATGCAAAAGAAGCGTACACAGCCTGGCGCAACGTCCCGGCGCCGCGCCGCGGCGAACTGGTGCGTCTGCTCGGCAACCGTCTGCGCGAGAAGAAGCAGGCGCTCGGCAGCATCATCACGCTCGAAACCGGCAAGATCCTGCAGGAAGGGATGGGCGAAGTGCAGGAAATGATCGACATCTGCGACTTCGCGGTTGGTCTGTCGCGTCAGTTGTACGGTCTGACAATCGCCTCGGAGCGGCCGGGCCATCGTATGGCTGAAACGTGGCATCCCATGGGTACGTGCGTCGTCATCTCGGCGTTCAACTTTCCGGCAGCGGTGTGGTCGTGGAATGCGGCGCTCGCGCTGGTGTGCGGCAACGCGGTGATCTGGAAACCGTCGGAAAAGACGCCGCTCACCGCGCTCGCCGTCAACCAGATTCTCAGCGAGGCATTGAAGGAATTCGGCGACGTGCCGGCCGGCCTGACCGCACTGATCAACGGCGGCCGCGACGTCGGCGCGAAGCTGGTGGCCGACCCGCGTGCGTCGGTCGTCAGCGCGACGGGCAGCACGGAAATGGGCCGCACGGTCGGCGTCGAAGTGGCGAAACGCTTCGGCCGCTCGCTGCTCGAACTCGGCGGCAACAACGCGGGTATCGTCGCGCAAACCGCGGATCACGAACTCGCGATGCGCGGCATCCTGTTCTCGGCGGTCGGCACGGCGGGGCAGCGTTGCACGTCGCTGCGACGTCTGTTCGTGCACGAGAGCGTGTATGACAAAACCATCGAACGTCTGAAGCAGTTGTACAGCAAGGTGCCGATCGGCAATCCGCTGGAAAAGGGCACGCTGATGGGCCCGCTGATCGACAAGCAGGCGTACGCCCGCATGCAGGAAGCACTGCAACAGGCCGCGGCAGAAGGCGGCAAGGTGTTCGGCGGCGAGCGCGTCGAAGTAAAGGGCCATGAAGGCGGTTACTACGTGCGTCCGGCTATCGTCGAAATGCCGTCGCAAACGGCGGTGGTGTTGAAGGAAACCTTTGCCCCGATTCTCTACGTGCTGCGCTACGCGGATTTCGCGGATGCGGTCGAGGCGAACAATGCGGCAGTGCACGGTTTGTCGTCGTGCGTGTTCACAACCGATCTGCGCGAAGCCGAACGCTTCCTGTCCGACTCGGGCAGCGACTGCGGTATCGCTAATGTGAACATCGGACCGAGTGGCGCGGAAATTGGCGGCGCGTTCGGTGGCGAGAAGGAAACCGGCGGTGGCCGTGAATCGGGTTCGGATGCGTGGAAGGCCTACATGCGCCGCGCGACCAACACGGTCAACTATTCGTCGGCGCTGCCACTTGCGCAGGGCATCGACTTCAATATCGGCTGATGCGTCAAGCAGCGGTAGAGCATTAAAGCAATGAAGCGGTCGCGCATTTCAGCAGAAAGCAGCGGCGCATTCACGCGCCGCTGTTCACCCTCTCTTTCAGTAATCCGTTGGCTTCGGCCGCCGTTTCTGAGCGGCCACACTACTCGTGGAGTGAGACGTGAGTTCCAAAGTCGTGATCGTCGGCGGTGGGGTGATCGGCAGCTCGATTGCGTATTTCCTGCGGCTGTCCGATCCGACGGTCAGCGTTACGGTGATCGAGCGCGATCCGACTTATGCGCGTTCGTCGTCGGCATTGTCGGCGGCCTCTATTCGTCAGCAATTCTCTACGCCGCTTTCCATTCGGATGTCGCTCTTCGGCATCGAGTTTTTGCGCTCGATCGGTGAGCGGCTCGAACTCGACGGCGCGAAACCGTCGATCGATCTGCACGAGGGCGGCTATCTTTTTCTCGCCACCGCCGGCGGCGAAACAACGCTGCGCGAGAATCACGCGCTTCAAAAAAGCCTTGGCGCCGATATCAGTCTGCTCGACAGAACTGCGCTGCGAGCACGCTTTCCCTGGCTCAATACCGAAGATCTTGTCGCCGGTGCCTATGGCGAAAGTGGTGAGGGTTGGTTCGACGGCTATGGCCTCGTGCAGGCGCTGCGCAAGAAGGCCCAGGCGCTCGGTGCACGCTATGTTGCCGCCGACGTCACCGCGCTGCATCGCGACGGTAATCACGTCACGCAAGTGCAGACCGCGAGTGGCGAGACCTACGCGTGCGACGTTGTTGTGAACGCCGCAGGCGCCTGGTCACGCAAGGTCGCGCAGATGGCCGGCATCGACCTTCCGGTGTTCGCCCGGCGCCGTAGTATTTTCAATGTCACCTCGCCCGCGCGGCTCGAGGATTGTCCGTTGCTGATCGATCCGAGCGGCGTGTATTTCCGGCCCGAGGGTCAATCGTTCATCTGCGGTACGTCGCCGTCGGCGGATAACGACCCCGACGATTTGCCGCTCGACGAAGTCGATCACGCACTATTCGACGACGTGATCTGGCCGACGCTCGCGCATCGCGTGCCGCAATTCGAAGCGCTGCGCGTGCAGAACTGCTGGTCCGGCTACTACGAATACAACGTGCTCGATCAGAATGCGATCATCGGCTATCACCCGGATGTCGATAACTGCATTTTTGCCAATGGTTTCAGCGGGCACGGTTTGCAACAAGGTCCGGCAACGGGCCGTGGCATCAGCGAATTGATTCTGCATGGCCGCTACACGACGCTCGATCTCGGTTCGTTGAGTTTCACGCGTGTACTTGAAAACCGGCCGATCGTGGAGAAGAACGTGGTTTAGCGGCGCGCGCCGTGGCACGGCCTGCACGCCGCAGGAATTGCTCGTGACCACGGGGTCGCAGCAAGGCT
>NZ_JAXDPY010000668.1:0-4628 GCF_034668105.1 Paraburkholderia sp.
TGCTGGTGCGCTGCAATTGCGTGCGTGCTTTGATGAGGCGCAGGTTGACGTAGTACTTCGATGGCATCGCGCCGAGGTACTGTCGAAACAGCCGTTCGAGCTGGCGTCGTGAGATACCGACAAGGCCGGCGATTTCATCGGTGGCGAGTGGGTCTTCTATGTTTGCTTCCATCAGTTGCAGCGCGTCGTTGAGCTTCGGATGGCGCTCGCCCGGCGCGGTCACGAACGGAATGCGCTGCCGCTCCTCGCCTGCGCGCAGCGTGCCGACGCCAAGCGTATCCGCGATACGCTCCGCGAGCTCCGGCCCATGCTCCCGGCCGATCATCGCGAGCATGAAGTCGACGGTCGCCTGACCGCCCGCGCAGGTGGCGCGATCGCGGTCGATTTCGAAGATCTGCTGGGTGACGATCGAGCGTTCGAACTGCTCGGAGAACTGCTGATAGGTTTCCCAGTTGACGCTGACCCGATAGCCGGACAACTGCCCCGCCATGGCAAGCCACCAGACGCCGTGATGAATGCCGGTGACGAGCGGCGTGCGCTGCCCGACGCGCGACAGACTGGCAAGAAACAGCCGGTAGTCGGCGAATTGCTGGAACCGCTCGCTGACGATGATCAGCCAGTCACACGAAATCGCATCGCCGAAAGCGGCATCGGCCGGCCATTGCGCGCCGCCCGACAAGGGCACCGCGCGGCCGTCCCACGAACACACCTGCACGCGGTATAGCGCCCGGCCGTCGATTTCGTTGGCGAGATTGAGCGCGTCGACGATCGGCCCGACGCCCGACATCGACACCGGCGGCAAGGCGACGATTGCGACCTGCGTGGTGCGAGCCGGGCTGGACGTGCGAGCCATCATCTATTGATAAAACACGAATAAAGCGCGAATGAAACGCGAAAAGCGCGAGCCGCGCGTTACTTCAGACTGCCGGACAGGAACTGCTTGAGCCGTTCGCTGCGCGGCGTGGTCAGCACGTCGGCGGGCAAGCCCTCTTCTTCGGTACGGCCCTGGTGCAGGAACATCACGTGATTCGACACGTTGCGCGCGAAACCCATTTCGTGCGTGACGACGATCATCGTGCGGCCTTCTTCGGCGAGCTTCTGCATCACCTTCAGCACTTCACCCACCAGTTCGGGGTCGAGCGCCGAGGTGGGTTCGTCGAACAGCATCACGTCAGGGTTCATTGCCAGCGCACGCGCAATCGCCACGCGCTGCTGCTGACCGCCCGACAGATGCGACGGATACTGCTTTTCCAGACGCGGCGCGAGACCCACCTTCTCGAGATATTCACGCGCCCTTTCTTCGGCTTCGCGACGCGACATGCCGAGCACATGAATCGGTGCTTCGACGATGTTCTCGATCACGTTCATGTGCGCCCACAAGTTGAAGTGCTGGAACACCATCGCGAGTTTCGTGCGGATGCGTTGCAACTGCTTGTGATCGGCGACTTCCAGATTGCCGGCGCGGTCGGCCTTGGTTTTCACCATTTCGCCGTCGACGACGATCTGCCCCGCGTTCGGCCGCTCCAGAAAATTGATGCAGCGCAGAAAGGTGCTCTTGCCCGACCCGCTCGCGCCGATGATGCTGATCACGTCACCCTTATTCGCGTTGAGCGACACACCCTTGAGCACTTCGTTGTCGCCGTAGCGCTTGTGGATGTCCTGAACGGCGAGCTTGCAAGCTTCGGTTTGAGTGGTGTGGAGCAAGATGCTCTCCCTTTGAGAATACGGATCAAATCGAACTACGTGACGGCGCGCGCCAGCCGCGCCGCTGCATCGAAACACGCCTCTTCAGTGCGTGCGCACCGCCAGATAGCCCAGCCAATGACGCTCGGCACGGCGGAACAACGCTACCAGCGCGAACGACACCACGAGGTAAATCAGCGCCGCGAGCCCGAACGAATCGAACGACCGGTAGGTGGCCGAGTTCGCATCGCGCGCCACCTTGAGGATATCCGGCACCGTGGCCGTAAACGCGACCGTGGTGGCGTGCAGCATCAGGATGACTTCGTTACTGTACAACGGCAGCGCCCGGCGCAGCGCGGACGGTATCACAATGCGGCGATACATCGTGAACCAGCTCATGCCGTAGGCACGGGCCGCTTCCACTTCGCCATGCGAGGTCGAGCGGATCGCGCCGGCGAAGATTTCGGTGGTGTACGCGCAGGTGTTCAGTGCGAAAGCGAGGATCGCGCAGTGAAAGCCGCTGCGGAAAAACGCATCCAGCAGTTGATGCGAGCGCACGAATTCGAGGCTGTACATGCCGGTGTAGATCAGCAACAGTTGCACGTACAACGGTGTGCCGCGAAACACGTAAGTGTAAAGACGCACGGGTGTCGACAGCCAGCGCTTCTTCGACACACGCGCCACCGCGAGCGGAATGGCCGCGCAAAAGCCGATCCCGACCGATGCCACCAGCAGCCATAGCGTGACCGCCAGACCGGACAGGCGCTGACCGTCCCAGTACAGGAACGCGCGCCAGAATTGATTGAGAATGTCGATCATGGTTTTAGAGCTCCGCGTGCCGCACGCCGATTGAATAGCGCTTTTCCAGCCAGATCAGCACGAGATTCGACGCGGTGGTGATCGCCAGATAGATCAGGGCGGCGACCAGAATGAAGAAGAACATGTTGAAGGTGCTCTTGCCGGCGTCCTGGGCGGCTTTGACGACATCGGCGAGACCGATGATCGACACCAGCGCCGTGGCCTTGACCAGTACCTGCCAGTTGTTGCCGATGCCGGGCAGCGCGAAGCGCATCATCTGCGGAAACAGGATGCGCGTGAACACGCGTGCGCCGCTCATGCCGTATGCGCTGCCTGCTTCGAGCTGACCGCGCGGCACGGCGAGAAACGCGCCGCGGAAGGTCTCGGTGAAATACGCGCCGTAGATGAAGCCGAGCGTCAGCACACCGGCCACGAACGGATCGATATCGAACTGCGGCAGGTTGAGGGCGTCGGTGAGATTGTTGACGGCGATCTGGATGCTGTAGAAGAGCAGCAGCATCAGGACGAGGTCGGGCACCGAGCGGATCAGCGTCGTATAGCCGGTGGCGATTGCGCGCAGGGGGCGGTTGAAGGAGAGTTTCGCCGCTGCGCCCGCGAGGCCGAGCAGCACGGCGGCTGCCAGCGACAGGACGGACAGCTCGATCGTCTGGATCGTGCCGGCCAGCAACACCGGACCAAAGCCGTAAAGGAACACGCGTGTCTCCATCCAGGTTTATTGAGGATGTGGTGGATGGGGTCGAGGGGGTGATTGCGCCGACCCATCCGGTATGGCGCGGAGTCTCGCAAGCTGGAATTAATTTCTCAAAGAGGAGGATGACGTGTGCTGCAGTGCAGCAAGAGGCCGCCGGGCGCGGCGGAGGCTTGCCGGGGCGTGGTTTTGCAAGAGAGATCAGGTTTGTGCGCTGCGCGGGGTTGAGGGATTTTGCAGGTTTTGGGTCGCTTTTTTGATAGAGGTTAGAGGCCTTGCGGCGGCGGGGGTTGTTGATGTTTGCCTATGGCGTTGGTGTTTCCTTGATCTGGGTGCCTGCGCGGCGCTTGTTTCTGGTTGCCTGCGGCGTTGGCCTTTCCTTGAAGAGATTGCCTGCGCGGGGCTTTGGCTGGTTGCCTACGGCGTGGGCCTTTCCTTAAGCCGGTGCTGCGCGGCGCTTGTTCGTCTGGTTGCCTACGGCGGTGGCCTTTCCTTGATTTGATATTGGTTTATTAGCGTCGCCCCTGTGCGGGGCGGGCACTTACTTCTCTTTGCCGCCGCAAAGAGAAGTAAGCAAGAGAAAGCGGCTCAAACCGCTGACTCTTAAGCGGGTCCCCCGCACAGCCACGGTAGTGGCGCATCTGGAATCTGGGTTCTCGCACATTCGACGCTAGTGACCAGGCAGTCATGCTTCCCGCCTCGCACTGTGTGCTCGCCGGAAGGGGCCACTGAAAACACGGGGCTTCGTTCATGCGCGCCGGAGCCACAGGCTTCGCTTGGCCCATCGCCGCACTTCCGGGTTCACATTTCATTTCGCGCCGTAGCCGCAGCGCATATTGTCTTTTCGCTTTCGCTTTCGCTTTCGCTTTCGCTTTCGCTTTCGCTTTCGCCGCTTTTCATCCGTGCCGTGTGTCCTTTCGGCCTCTCTGTTTTTCCGCGACGGTGGCAGTTGCTTGCTTCTTCGCGCTGCAGGTTGGGGCGCATCGCCGAGGCGTAGCCGATGGCCCTCACGACGCTCGACCAATGCCACGGCATCGAAGATAGACCCTTCCGGCGAGCACATCGTGCGAGGCGGGAAGTATGACTGCCTGGTCACTAGCGTCGAATGTGCGAGAACACTGATTCCAGATGCACCACTACCGCGGCTGTGCGGGGGACCCGCTTAAAAATTAGCGGTGTGAGCCGCTTTCTCTTGCTTACTTCTCTTTGCGGCGGCAAAGAGAAGTAAGTGCCCGCCCCGCACAGGGGCGACGCTAATAAACCAATAACAATTCAAGGAAAGGCCAAAAAATCAGATCAAGGAAAGGCCAACGCCGTAGGCAACCAGAAACAAGCGCCGCACAGGCAAAAAAACCCTCACTCCATCCCTAACCGAGCCCGAATCGCGGGCAACATATATTCAACCGCTGCCCGGCCCTCTTCCATAGCCGGCCCCGCC
>NZ_JAXDPY010000669.1:0-8866 GCF_034668105.1 Paraburkholderia sp.
AGGAAGAGGACAAGACGATGAGCGAGACATATCAGGACGAAACCGTCCGGAGCGAGACGAGCGCACGCGCGCTGACCCATTTCATCAACGGCAAGCGGATCGACGGCACGAGCGGCCGTTTCGGCGACGTCTTCAATCCCGCGCTTGGCAGCGTGAGCGCGCGCGTGCCACTGGCGAGCGTCGCGGAAGTGGATGCGGCGGTCGCTGCCGCCAACGCGGCGTTTCCCGCATGGAGCGAAACCGCGCCGATCAAGCGGGCGCGCGTGCTGTTCAAGTTCAAGGAATTGCTCGACCGTCACCATGACGAACTCGCGGAGTTGATCACGCGCGAGCACGGCAAGGTGTTTTCGGATGCGAAGGGCGAGGTGATGCGCGGCATCGAGATCGTCGAGTTCGCGTGCGGCATTCCGAATCTGTTGAAGACCGACTTCACCGACCAGATCGGCGGCGGCATCGACAACTGGAATTTGCGTCAGCCGCTGGGCGTGGTCGCCGGGATTACGCCGTTCAATTTCCCGATGATGGTGCCGTGCTGGATGTTTCCGGTGGCGATCGCCTGCGGCAACACGTTCGTGCTGAAGCCATCGGAGCGCGATCCGTCCGTCTCGAATCGATTGGCGGAACTGCTGAAAGAAGCGGGTTTGCCGGATGGCGTGTTCAACGTCGTGCATGGCGACAAGGTCGCGGTGGATGCGTTGCTCGTGCATCCCGAGGTGAGCGCGTTGTCGTTTGTCGGTTCGACGCCGATTGCCGAGTACATCTATACGGAAGGCACGAAGCACGGCAAGCGCGTGCAGGCGTTGGGCGGTGCGAAGAATCACCTCGTGGTGATGCCGGACGCGGATCTCGATCAGGCGGTCGATGCATTGATCGGTGCGGCCTACGGTTCGGCGGGCGAGCGTTGCATGGCGATTTCGGTGGCTGTCGCAGTGGGGCATATCGCCGATGAATTGATCGGGCGACTGACGCCGCGAGTGAAGAGCCTGAAGATTCTCAACGGCATGGAATCGGAAGCCGAGATGGGGCCGTTGGTGACGGCCGCGCATCGCGAGAAAGTGACAGGTTATATCGATGCCGGTGTTGAGGCTGGTGCGAAGCTGGTTGTGGATGGACGGGGCCATCAGGTGGCCGGGCATGAGAAAGGGTTCTTTCTTGGCGGCACTTTGTTCGATGATGTCTCGACCGACATGAAGATTTATCGCGAGGAGATTTTTGGTCCGGTGCTGTGTGTTGTGCGGGTGCCGGATTTTGCGTCTGCTGTCGAGTTGATTAATGCTAACGAGTTTGCCAATGGGGTGTCGTTGTTTACCTCCGATGGTGGTGTGGCTCGGGCATTTGCGCGGCGGATCGAGATTGGGATGGTGGGGATTAATGTGCCGATTCCTGTGCCGATGGCATGGCATTCTTTTGGTGGGTGGAAGAGGTCTTTGTTTGGTGATCACCATGCCTATGGGGAAGAGGGTGTGAGGTTTTATACGCGGTATAAGAGCATCATGCAGAGGTGGCCCGATAGCATCGGGAAGGGGGCTGAGTTTGCTATGCCGGTGGCTAAATAAGAGGTAATGGTTTTTTTTGCCTGCGGGCGGTTGGTTGTTTGTCTGCCTGCGGCGGTGGCTTTTTTCTTGATTTGGTTGTCTGCTGGGCGCCTGGTTGTCTGTGTGCCTGCGGCGTTGGCCTTTCCTTGTGTTCTTATTGGTCTATTAGCGTTGCCCCTGTGCGGGGCGGCACTTACTTTCTTTGCCGCCGCAAAGAAAGATAAGCAAAGAAAGCGGCTCAACCCGCCAGCTCATAAGCGGGTCCCCCGCGCAGTCGCGGTAGTGGTGCATCTGGAATCCGTGCCTTCGCACATTCGGCGTTAGTGACTAAGCCGTCTTCAGCTCCCACTCCGCACTACGTGCGTCGCGGATGGGTATGCACGGGAAACCCGCGGCTTCGTTTGGGGCGGCGAGGCCCTCGGCTCCGCCCCGAGGATGCGCACAAGCGACCCCGTCGAGAGAGGCACAAGCGAAGACGTGGCAACGCGAAGAGGCGGCGAGGCGAAAAGGCGAAAAGGCGAAAAGGCAAAAGGCGCAACAGTGAAACGGTGGCACGGGTTGGTACACCGTGCCGACTGAAGCGCGAGTGCGAAAACAAGGTGGTTGGTTTTATGAAATGGTCTTCGGCGCGCGTAGCGTCGCTGGAAGTATGACTGCCTGGTCACTGAGGCTGAATGTGCGAGGGAACGGATTCCAGATGCACCACTACTGTGACTGTGCGGGGGACCCGCTTATAAGCTGGCGGGTTGAGCCGCTTTCTTTGCTTATCTTTCTTTGCGGCGGCAAAGAAAGTAAGTGCCGCCCCGCACAGGGGCAACGCTAATAGACCAATAAGAACACAAGGAAAGGCCAACGCCATAGGCACACAGACAACCAGGCGCCCAGCAGACAACCAGATCAGGAAAAGCCCACCGCCGCAGACAGACAGAAAGACAGACAGACAGACAGAAAGACAGAAAGACAGATAGTAAGCGCCCCGCAGGCAACAAAGATCAGGAGACAAAACAATGATCAACACCAAACCCCACGCCGCCAGGCGTACAGAAGGCGAATTCGACTACATCATCGTAGGCGCCGGCACGGCAGGCTGCCTCCTGGCCAATCGCCTGTCTGAAGATCCAGAAATCCAGGTCCTCCTTCTGGAAGCCGGCGGCAAAGACGACTATCACTGGATCCACGTGCCGGTAGGCTATCTCTACTGCATTGGCAATCCTCGCACCGACTGGCTCTACAAAACCCAGTCAGAACCCGGCCTGAACGGCCGCTCCCTTTCATATCCGCGCGGCAGAGTACTGGGCGGCAGCTCATCCATCAACGGCATGATCTACATGCGCGGCCAGCGCGAGGACTACGATGATTGGGCCCGTGTCACCAACGACGCCTCCTGGTCATGGAACGCCGTCCTCCCCATCTTCAAACGCAGCGAAGACCATCACGCCGGCGCGTCGGAATCGCATGGCGCAGGCGGCCCATGGCGCGTCGAAAAGCAACGCCTGAAATGGAAAATCCTCGAAGAGTTTTCACACGCCGCGCAACAAACCGGTATACCCGCCACCGAAGACTTCAATCGCGGTGACAACACCGGCGTCGGCTACTTCGACGTCAATCAGAAACGCGGTATCCGTTGGAACGCGTCGAAAGCATTCTTGCGCCCAGCGCTCAAGCGCCCAAATCTCACCGTCATCACCGGCGCGCACACACAGCGCGTCGTGTTCGAAGGACGTCGCTGCACCGGCGTCGAATATCGCGGCGACAACGCCGACTATCTCGCCAAAGCCCGCTGTGAAGTCATCCTCAGTTCGGGTGCGGTCAACTCGCCGCAATTGCTCGAACTGTCAGGTATCGGTAATGGCGCACGCCTGCAGAACCTCGGCATCGAGGTCGTGAACGATCTGCGCGGTGTCGGCGAAAATCTGCAGGACCATTTGCAATTGCGCATGGCCTATAAGGTCGACGGCGTGCGCACACTCAATACCGCCTCCGCCCATTGGTGGGGCAAGCTGTTGATCGGCATGCAGTACGCATTCTTTCAAAGCGGCCCGATGTCGATGTCGCCATCGCAACTCGGCGCGTTCGCCAAGTCCGATCCGGATGATCGCTCGCTCACGCGCCCCGACCTCGAGTATCACGTGCAGCCGCTCTCGCTCGATCGCTTCGGTGAACCGCTGCATCGCTTCAATGCATTCACCGCCTCGGTGTGTCAGTTGCGGCCGACCTCGCGCGGCAGCATTCACATTGAATCAAACGATCCTTCGGCGCCACCGTTGATCTCGCCCAACTATCTGTCCACGGACTACGACCGGCACGTCGCCGCCAACGCGTTGCGTCTCACGCGTCGCATTGCCGCCGCGCCTGCGCTCGCGCGCTATCGGCCGCAAGAGATTCTGCCCGGTATTCAGTACCAGACCGAAGATGAACTTCGGCAGGCCGCGGGTGCGGTCGGCACCACCATTTTTCATCCGGTCGGCACGTGCCGCATGGGCACCATCGACGATCCCGGCGCGGTAGTCGACAACCGGCTACGAGTTATCGGTGTTGACGGTTTGCGCGTGGTCGATGCGTCCGTCATGCCGTCCATCACCTCGGGCAACACCAATTCGCCGACCCTGATGATCGCCGAACGCGCCAGCGACATGATCCGCGAAGACCGCCGCGCAGGCGTCGCCAGCAGCGTGCTGGCTCAGACGAGCGCTGCGCCGTCCATGTCCACCATGTGACACGCCGTGTGCAGGAACTGGCACGCGGTTTGGCACGGCAGCCGAGGCAGCGGCGCGTGCCTCGGACTTTCCCTGGCATGTCTTGAGCAAAGTTAAGCGCCGCTCGGGCATCCGAAGGCCCGCTGGAGCACGATCCAAGAATCGCTCGGGCATCCCGGGCACGCCCCGCGCAAGATCCAAACCCCGCTCCGGCACGCCTCGCGCGTGCCGTCGGCCTGTTTCACGCAGTCGTCATCCACTAAGTGCAAATCCCAATGAATGCGCTGCATCATTGGCGCGACAATGGCAGCCATGCTGCGTGCCGCCCTATGGATTACCGTCCGGATTGGTGCAGCACGCCAACGAGCGACACGGGGGTGTCGCCGTCATCAAACGTCGCGCAGGGGTTTGCGCGGAAGATCGTAGTGCTTCGCCTTACTCCGTATGGAAGGGAACATGATTCTCGGCGATACGATTCTCGAAACTCGCGGGCTCACCCGTGAGTTCAAAGGCTTCATCGCCGTGAACGGGGTGAACCTGCGTGTGCGCCGTGGCTCGATCCATGCGTTGATCGGCCCGAATGGGGCGGGCAAGACCACCTGCTTCAATCTGCTCACCAAATTTCTCGAACCGACTGCGGGTCAGATCGTCTTCAACGGCGTCGACATCACCAATGAACGCCCGGCGCAAATCGCGCGACGCGGCATCATCCGGTCATTTCAGATCTCTGCTGTGTTTCCGCATCTGACAGCATTGCAGAACGTGCGCATTGGTTTGCAACGCGTGCTGGGCACCGCATTTCACTTCTGGAAGAGCGAACGCACGCTGCACCAACTCGACGATCGCGCGATGGATCTGCTCACTCAGGTCGGACTGACCGATTTCGCCGACGTGCTCACGGTAGAACTGTCCTATGGCCGCAAACGCGCGCTGGAAATCGCCACCACGCTCGCGATGGAGCCCGAGTTGATGTTGCTGGACGAGCCGACTCAAGGCATGGGCCATGAAGACGTCGATCGCGTCACCGCGTTGATCAAGAAAGTATCGAGCGGCCGCACGATCCTGATGGTCGAGCACAACATGAACGTGATCGCCGGCATCTCCGACACCATCACTGTGCTGCAACGGGGCGAAGTGCTTGCTGAAGGCAGCTACGCTGAAGTATCGAAGAACCCACTCGTGATGCAGGCCTACATGGGCAGCGCGGATGCGGCGCTCGCCGGAGCTCACGCATGAACACGATTGCGGAGCGTGAAGGCCTCGAAGTGAGCGACACGGCTGGCGGTGCCCCCGCGCTGGAAATCGCGGGTTTGCAGGCATGGTACGGGGAGTCCCATATCCTGCATGGCGTCGATCTGACGGTAAACCGTGGCGAAGTCGTCACGCTGCTTGGCCGCAACGGCGCGGGGCGCACCACCACCTTGCGGGCGATCATGGGCCTGACCGGCCGGCGCACCGGTTCGATCCGCATCGGCGGACGCGAAACCATCAACCTGCCCACGCATCGCATCGCCCATTGCGGCATCGGTTATTGCCCGGAAGAGCGTGGCATTTTTTCGAGCCTCTCGTGTGAGGAAAATCTGCTGTTGCCGCCGCCCGTCGGCGACAAGGCGCACATGATGTCGCTCGAAGAAATCTATTCGATGTTTCCGAATCTGCAGGAACGCCGCATGAGCCAGGGCACGCGGCTCTCGGGCGGTGAGCAGCAGATGCTGGCCGTCGCGCGCATTCTGCGCACCGGTGCGAGTTTGCTGTTGCTCGACGAAATCTCGGAAGGCCTCGCACCCGTCATCGTGCAAGCGCTCGCGCGCATGATCATGACGCTCAAGGCGCGCGGCTACACCGTCGTGATGGTCGAACAGAATTTCCGCTTTGCCGCGCCCCTCGCCGATCGCTTCTACGTGATGGAGCACGGTGGGATCGTGGAACACTTCGGGGCCACTGAGCTCGAAAGCAAGATGCCGGTACTGCACGATCTACTGGGCGTATAGACAGGAAGTAACGAAAAGCGTCCGATTGCCTCTGATAACCACAAGCGAAGAAACCAGGAGACAGGAATGAAAAAGAACCCACTCGCGCGGCTTGCCACACTATGTTTCGCGGTTGCCGCCGGCGCCGCGTTGACGATGAGCAGCGCGCAAGCGGCTGACGATGCGGTCAAGATCGGCTTCATCACCGATCTGTCGGGGCTGTATGCGGACATCGACGGCCAGGGCGGCCTCGAAGCGATCCGCATGGCAATCGCCGACTTCGGCGGCAAGGTCGACGGCAAGCCCATTACGCTGGTCTACGCGGATCACCAGAACAAGGCGGATATCGCCGCGTCGCGCGCGCGCGAATGGTTCGACCGCGATGGCGTCGATATGCTGATCGGCGGCACGAACTCGGCGACCGGTCTGTCGATGAACACGGTGGCCGGCGAGAAACACAAGGTCTACATCAACATCGGCGCCGGCGCGGACACGCTGACCAACGAGCAATGCACGCCGTACACGATTCACTATGCGTACGACACCACGGCGCTGGCCAACGGCACCGGTTCTGCGGTGACGAAGCAGGGCGGCAAGACGTGGTACTTCCTGACGGCTGACTACGCGTTCGGCAAGGCGCTGGAAAAAGCCACCTCGGACGTGGTGAAGGCGAATGGTGGCCAGGTGCTCGGCGCGGTGCGGCATCCGCTGTCGGCATCGGACTTCTCCTCGTTCCTGTTGCAGGCGCAGGCGTCGAAGGCGCAGATTCTCGGCCTCGCCAACGCGGGCGGCGACACGGTCAACTCAATCAAGGCGGCCAAGGAATTCGGCATCACCAAGACAATGAAACTGGCCGCGCTGCTGATGTTCATCGACGACGTGCACAGCCTGGGTCTGGAAACCACGCAAGGCCTGGTGCTGACCGACAGCTGGTACTGGAACAAGGACGCCGCCACGCGTAAGTGGGCGCAGCGCTACTTCGAGAAGACCAAGAAGATGCCGTCGAGCCTGCAAGCCGCGGATTACTCGGCGACCATGACCTACCTGAACGCGGTGAAGGCAGTCGGCTCTACCGATACCGACAAGGTGATGGCGCAACTGAAGAAGACCAAAATCGACGACTTCTACGCCAAGGGCTATATCCGTCAGGACGGCAGCATGATCCACGACATGTACCTGATGCAGGTGAAGACGCCGGCCGAATCCAAGGAGCCGTGGGACTACTACAAGATCATGGCGACGATCCCGGGCGAACAGGCGTTCACGACCAAGGCGCAGACGCGCTGCGCGTTGTGGAAATAAGCGCGGGTTGATAACCACACGGCCGCCTTTGAGCTCCATCTGACCGGAGATTAATGGCGCCGTGATGGTACACAGCTCGACGGTAAAGCGTTTCACATGCCGCGTGTGATCGGCGCATGGCTCACCGATCGCACGCCGGCCGGATCGTGCATGACCGATCTCACCTTGGCGATGGCTTAAGGGATTAAGGCTTCAATGGAAATCTTTGGCGTTCCGCTACCGGCAATGCTGAGCCAGCTGCTGCTGGGGCTCGTGAACGGCTCGTTCTACGCGATTCTGAGCCTGGGGCTTGCGGTCATTTTCGGCTTGCTCAACGTGATCAACTTCGCGCACGGCGCGTTGTTCATGCTCGGCGCGATGCTCGCGTGGATGGGGTTTTCGTACCTCGGGCTGCCGTACTGGGTGATGCTGGTACTCGCGCCGGTTATCGTCGGCGTGTTCGGCATGGTGATCGAGCGCTCGATGCTGCGCTGGCTCTACAAGCTCGACCATCTGTATGGATTGCTGCTGACCTTCGGGCTCACGCTGGTAGTGGAGGGCGTGTTCCGTTCGATCTACGGCTCCTCCGGCCAGCCGTACGACGTGCCGTCGGCACTCTCCGGCGCGACCGACCTCGGCTTCATGTTTCTGCCGAACTATCGTGCGTGGGTGGTGGTGGCGTCGCTCGTGGTCTGCTTCGCGACGTGGTTCGTGATCGAGAAGACGCGTCTTGGCGCCTATCTGCGCGCGGGCACTGAAAACCCGAAGCTGGTTGAGGCGTTCGGCATCAACGTGCCGCTGATGATCACGCTCACCTACGGCTTCGGCGTCGCGCTGGCAGCATTTGCCGGCGTGCTCGCCGCGCCTGTGATTCAAGTCTCGCCGCTGATGGGCCAGCCGATGATCATCACCGTGTTCGCGGTGGTCGTGATCGGCGGCATGGGCTCAATCATGGGCTCGATTCAGACTGGCCTGATGTTAGGCGTGATCGAAGGGCTGACGCGTGTGTTTTACCCGGAAGCGTCGGCGACCGTCGTCTTCGTGATCATGGCGCTCGTGTTGCTGGTGCGTCCGGCGGGTCTCTTCGGCAAGGAAAAATGATGCAGAGAAAAGTGCTCTACGGTCTGCTGCTGATCGCGCTTCTCGCGGTGCCGGTGCTCGGCATCTATCCGCTCTTCATCATGAAGGTCATGTGCTTTGCGTTGTTCGCCGCGGCCTTCAATCTGCTGATCGGCTACACCGGCTTGCTCTCGTTTGGTCACGCCATGTTTCTCGCCTCTGCCGGCTACGTCACCGGTTATGCGATGCAGACGCTTGGCTTCTCGCCGGAACTCGGTGTGCTGGCCGGCACGGCCGCGGCGACGGTGCTGGGGCTGGTGGTCGG
>NZ_JAXDPY010000670.1:0-3230 GCF_034668105.1 Paraburkholderia sp.
CGCCTGATTCACGATCACGCGCGCCACCGGCAGCGTTGAACCGAGCTGCACCGCCGCCTCGGGGTCGGAGGAATGCAGGCCGACCGAGTGCCCGGCGCCCATGTAGGCGTAGATGCCCCGCACGATATCGGCGGCGGCTGTGAAGCTGTCCGCGCGATAAACCGTCAGCACCGGTGCGAGCTTTTCGCCCGAGAACGGGTATTCAGCGCCGAAGCCGCTTTCCTCCACCATCAGAAAGGCGGGTTCGCGCGCGGCAATGTCGTTGAGTCCCGCCGCCCGCGCAATCGACGCGGCCGAGCGCGCGGTGCAGTGCGCCGAGAGCTTGCCGTTCGACCATAGGGCCGCCTGCAATTGCGCCTTTTGCGCGGCGTCGAGCATCACGCCACCGCAAGCGCCCAGTTCGGCCAGCATGTCCGCATACACCGCGCTTTCGATGACGACACTGTTTTCGGATGAACAACTCGTGGCGTTGTCGAACGTCTTCGAGCGGGCAATCCTGTGCGCTGCATCGTGGAGATCGGCCGACGCGGTAACGATCGAAGCCACATTGCCCGCGCCCACGCCGAATGCGGGCGTCCCGCTAGCGTAGGCCATTCGCACATTGGCCTGCGAGCCGGTCGCCACGACCAGATCGCACTGCCGCATCAGTTCAGCGGTGGCTGCCTTGCTGATCGGCGCGGGCAACATCTGGACGAGATCCGGCGCGAGCCCGACCTTGGCGAATTGCGCGTGAATGAAATCGATCAGCAGCGCGCACGACGAATAGCCCTTCGGAGAAGGCGCCACGATGACGGCGTTGCCGCATTTGAGCGCGTTGACGATCTTGTTGACCGGCGTGGCCGCCGGATTGGTGGAAGGCGTGATTGCCGCCACCACGCCGACGGCCCGCGCGATCTCGACAATGCCCGTAGCGTCATGACGCGCGATCACACCCGTGGTCTTCTGCCCGCGCAGATCGCGTAACAGGCCGAGCGTCTTGCGAAAGTTCTTGCGGAATTTGTCGTCCGCGTTGCCGAGACCGGTGTCGCGCACCGCCAGGTCGGCAAGCTGCCGGTTGCGCGCGGGCTCCATGATCGCCCACGCGGCGGCGTTGGCGGCGGCATCGAGCACGTCCTGTCCCGCGGCCTCGAATCCGCGCTGTGCGGCGCGCGCGCGTTCCACGATTGACGCAACGGCGCGTTCGACTTCGTTCTGTGTGCTCGCGTGTGCTGCTTCGGCTGCTGTGGCCCTGACATTCATACGGTTCACTCCGGACTGAAAAAATTGGCGTTGGTACCAATCTAGTGAGCCGCATCTGCTTCGGAGTCCCGTTTTTTGATTTATTCCCTGCGTGGGCGCAGCAAGAATCGGAAAGTGCAAAATTCGGGACTTTCCATAGTCCCGAAAACTAAACAGTCCAATGCACAATCCAACTTATAAATACGAGGAGGAGACAGCGTGTCGACATCGAATCAATCGAATGCGGCGGCCGTACGCGCATTTCGGGTACTCGAAACCCTGGCGGAGGCCAGCGGCCCGCTTTCCATGACGGATCTCGTGCATGCGCTCGAACTGCCCAAGCAGACCGTGCACCGGATTCTGGTGCAGTTGATGGACGCGTGGCTGGTCACGCGCAGCGCCGGCGACCGGCTGTATGAGTGTTCGCCGCGCGTGCGGATGCTGGCGGTCAATGTGCTGATGCATGCGGGGCCGGCAGCCGCCCGCCATGTACTGCTTGAACAACTGGTGGCCAAAATCGGCGAGACCTGCAATCTGACCATGCTGGCCGGCAACGACGTGGTCTATGTGGACCGGGTGGAAACGGAATGGCCGCTGCGCATGCACCTCCAACCGGGCTCGCATGTGCCGCTGCACTGTTCGGCAAGCGGCAAGCTATTGCTCAGTTTTCTTCCGAAGGACAGACGCGAGCGCGTCATCGAGACCTTGCCGTTGCGCGCCTATTCCGAGCGCACAATCACGGATCGCGGCGAGTTGCGCAAGGAGTTGACCGAGACGCGGCGGCGCCAGCTCGCGATCAACAATCAGGAGCATTTGCAGGGACTCATTGCAATCGCGGTGCCGGTCATGCTGAATCGCAATCGCGCCTGCGCGGCCATTGCCGTGCAGGCGCCGGTGGGGCGGGTCGTACTCAATGACCTGCTGGCCTTCCTGCCCGATCTTCGTCTCGCTGCCGAGGAAACCGCTAAAACGTTCCGGCAGTAGCGCGGACCCGCGCAAGTCGCATGGCGCCGCACCGCATTCCGAAAAACGCGATGGTCCGCGTTGAATTTACGCCGTTCGGGCACCCGCAACGCCGTGAAAGCCGCCGCTGGCAAAGGCGCACGTTACAATGAGGCCGATCCATTTTCCGGAACGGCCCATATGACTGGAGCGGATACTCCTACCCTGCGCGCCTTTGCCCTGCTCGAACATCTCGTGCGCGCCGACGGTCCGGTGTCGCTTGCCGACATTGCTCAGGACGTCGACCTGCCGAAGGCTTCGCTGCATCGCATGCTGGCTTCGCTCGAGGCCGGTGGTCTCGTGATCCGCGAACCGGGCCAGAAAAACGCCTACGTGATCGGGCCACGTCTCGCGCAACTCGGTCTTGGCGTCATGATGCATTCGGGTGCGCGCCGGCTGCGGCATGCGATCCTGTCGCACCTGGTCGCCGATCTCGGCGAGACCTGCAATCTCACCATGCTGCACGAAACCGAAGTGCTGTACCTCGACCGCATCGAAGCACCCTGGCCGCTGCGGCTCGACCTCAAGCCCGGCTCGCACGTGCCCGCGCATTGCAGCGCGAGCGGCAAACTGCTGATGGCGATGCTGCCGCGCGAACAACGCACCGCCCTGATCCGCACGCTGAAACTCGATCGCTTCACGCCGAACACCATCACCGATCCCGAACTGCTTGAAGCGGAACTCGACCGCACCGCGCACAAGCGCATCGCCATCGATAACGAGGAATTTGTCGCCGGCATCGCGTGCGTGGCCGCGCCGGTGATGGACGAGAACAACACCTGCATCGCGGCGATTGCCGTGCATGCGCCGGTTTCGCGCGCGCCGCTGTCGCGTGCGCTGGAGTTCGTGCCGCGTTTGCAGGAAGCCGCGCAGCAGCTCGCGAGGACGTTCTAGTGGGCTTGTTCCGGTGCGGATTCTGCGGCTTGTTCCAACGCTGATACGCCGCTTGTTGTGCTGGTTGTTGTGCTGGTTGTTGTGCTGGTTGTTGTGCTGGTTGTTGTGCTGGTTGT
>NZ_JAXDPY010000671.1:0-2594 GCF_034668105.1 Paraburkholderia sp.
CTGATGAGCGCGTTGTCACTGACGCTGAGTGTGCGAGAGCACGGATTCCAGATGTACCACTGCCACGACTGTGCGAGGGACCCGCTTATGAGCTGGCGGGTTGAGCGGCTTTCTTTGCTTATCTTTCTTTGCCGCGGCAAAGAAAGTAAGTGCCGCCCCGCACAGGGGCGACGCTAATAGACCAATAAGAAATCAAGGAAAGGCCAAAAAAATCAGATGAAGCAAATACCAAAGAGCCAATTCAAGGAAAGGCCAAAAAATCAGATCAAGAATAGACCAAGCACCAGGCTCTACAACGTAGACCCCCCCACCGCCCGATTGCAAGCGCACATTTCATCCGTCTGCAAACCGTCCAGAACCCGCAGCACTTCTTCCGGATTACGCCCGACGTTCAAGTTGTTCACCGAAACGTGCTGGATCGTGTTGTCCGGATCGACTATGAACGTGGCCCGTAGCGCCACGCCTTCTTCCGCGTCACGCACGCCCAGCTGATCGATCAGCTCACCCTTCACGTCGCCGAACGAATAATGGTTCAGCTTGCTCAGGTCCTTATGCTCACGGCGCCATGCCAGCTTGACGAATTCGTTGTCCACGCTGCCGCCCATCAAGACCGTATCGCGCTCTTCGAAATCCTTGGCCAGTTTGCCGAATTCCACGATCTCCGTCGGACAGACGAACGAAAAATCCTTAGGGTAGAAATAGATAATCTTCCACTTGCCCGGAAACGACTGCTCCGTGATCTCCTCGAATGCGGAAACGCCATGCTCTTCGTGGTGATTGAAGCCCGGCTTGGCCGCCGTGACGGTAAATGCTTCGACTTTGTCGCCAACGGTTTTCATGCGAATACTCCTTCGACTGATGGAAAAATTGCATGTTGAGGCTACAGGTTCGCCGTAATGAGCCCGTGATTCGTCTGCGATCTTGACCTATTGGATCATTCGTCCCGTCGTTTTATCCTGGCAAGTCGCGTGCTGATAGTCGACGCTGCCGGTGGTCGCAGGAACCGTGCGGAGGCGCGGAAAAATCAGGCGCCTTTTGCCAGCGGAAACTCGATCGTCACTTCAAGCCCCGGGCCCGGCGTGCGGTTGCGCAGTCGCAGCGCGCCGCGATACCGGCCGACCAGTCGCTGCACAATGGCCATGCCCAGTCCCGTGCCGTTCGCCTGAGTGCGCGCAGAGTTCACACGGTAAAACGGTCGTGTGACAAGGGCCAGTTGGTCCTCAGGAATTCCAGGGCCTTCGTCTACAACGGACAACTCGACCCGTGAGTGTGACACCCGCGTTTCGAGAATCACATGCGGTATGCCGTCGCCATCGCTCAAGCCGTACTTGCGCGCGTTCTCCAGCAGATTGCCGACCACGCGCCGCATGTCGGTTTCATCGGCCTCGATCACCGCCGATGGCGCAAGACGCGTGATCAGCCGCATGCTGTCCTCGCTCTGCATCCGCGCGGCCAGTTCGCCGGCGATCACCGACAGATCGACAGGCTCCGGTACCCGCTGCACCGGACGAGCGTAATCGAGGAACCGGCCGATGATCATGTCCATCTGCTCGATGTCGTCGACCATCGCGTCTTTGGTGGCCTGATCGGACGGGCTCATTTCGGTTTCGAGCCGCAGTCGTGCAAGCGGTGTGCGCAGATCGTGTGAAATGCCCGCGAGCATCAGCGCGCGGTCAGCCTCGAGTTGTTCGAGGTCCTGCACCATCTGATTGAAACTGCGATTGGTCTCGGCAGCGACACCCATGCCGCGTTCTGGCAAGGGCTCAGGCGACTGGCCGGAGCCGACCTTGCGCGCGGCCATCGCGAGCCGGGCAAACGGGCGGTTCACGAGACTTGTGATGAACGCCGCGCCGAACAGGGATAGCGCCAGCGCGAACACGCCCCAGCCGGCCCACTGCAAGCCTGTCGCGTTGTCCAGTTGGTCACGGTCGAGCGCTACCCAGTAGTCGTCGTCGTCGATCTTGAAGCTGATCCAGACGCCGGGGATGTCGTTGACACTCTGCGCAATGACCGTGTCGTCGCCGAGACGGCCGCGAATGTCGTGTTCGATCAGCCGGTTCAGCGACTCGTCGGGCTGCAGTTTGTACTTGTCGGTGGTTTCGCGCGGGTACACGCGCACCCCTTCATTGCTCTCCAGATCCTGCAGCAGCGCGCGCCGCAGGTCGGGATCGGAATAGAGGAGTGCGGTACGGGTGAGCTTGACGATAGCGACCAGTTGCAAAGCGACGCGCTGTGCGCGCGGCTCGCGTTCGATCACCCGAAAGCTCTGGAACCACGCGGCGAGACTGACTGCGATCAACAGCGCGATCAACAGAAAGGTCCGCCAGAAAAGGCCGCCGAACGCGAGCGTCAGGAGGCGCCGGTCGATCCGCATGGGCCCTTCTTATCTGGAAATATCTGGCATGAGAGCCGAGTAAGTGCTTTGCATGAGCCTTGAGTGATCGCGCTGAAGCACGAACTCCGGTCGACAGTTGAAGCGCCAACTCTGGTCGACAGCTTTGCATGGGACCAGAGATAAGGCGCTGAAGCGCCAACTCTGGTCGACAGCTTTGCACGGGACCAGAGGTAAGGCGCTAAAGCGCCAACTCTGGACG
>NZ_JAXDPY010000672.1:0-9220 GCF_034668105.1 Paraburkholderia sp.
CCACATTGAGAATCCAGCACTCAGGAACAGCTTCCCGCTTGACTTCCAATACGGTTGCTTTTCTTTGCGGCAGGCAAAGAAAAGTAGGTGCCTGCCCCGCACAGGGGCGACGCTAATAGACCAATAAGAAATCAAGGAAAGGCCAACGCCGTAGGCAAACAGACACTAAGCGCCGCGCAAACAAACAAATCAAGGAAAGGCCAACGCCGTAGGCAAACAGACACTAAGCGCCGCGCAGGCAAAAAAAAACTTCAAATCTTCAGCGACGAAGCCGCCACCTCCTCCCTCGATTGCACCTGCAAAACCGCATCCCTTTTATCCAGCAAATGCTGCCGCAAAATCGCACTCAACCTCTTCCCATCCCGCGCCTCGAGCGCCTTCAACATCTCATCATGATCATGAATCGCACTATCCCACTTCGGGACCTGAAAATTCGACCGAAACCTCAACGCCTGCAGGCGTCGATTAACCGCCATATAAGTCTGCCGCAGTGCTGAATTCCTCGCCGCTTCATTGATCTTGTCGTGAATCGCCTGGTTGCGGCTGTAATACCCCGCCAGATCGTTCTGCGTCCGGCACGCCAGCATCGCATAATGCAATGCCTTGATCTCGGCAAGCTCGGCCGCTGTCATCCGCTCCGCCGCCAGTTCGCCAGAGAACGCTTCAAGACCACTCATCAATTCGAAAGTCTCGCGCAACTCCGCTTCCGACATCTTCCACACCGACGCGCCTCGATTCGGCGAAATCTCGATCAGCCCTTCCGCAGCCAGCACCTTTAACGCCTCCCGCAACGGCGTGCGCGAAATCCCCAGCGTCTCGCACAACTCGCGCTCGTTCAGCTTCTTGCCCGGCTCGAGCACCCCCTCGACGATAAAGCGGCGAATGTGCTCCACCACCGTGTCGTGCAAGCGCTGACGCTCCACCTTCGGCATCAGTGGGGAAGCGGTCACACCGGTGTCGAAATCCGAATTTTGCATACAAAAGCCCTCAACCTCATGTAACCGGAATTTTATCGGAAGCATACAGATTAGTTAACAGTCCGGGTAAACACCGGTGCCCACAGGCAAATTTCGCCTTGGGATCGTCACCGATCCTCTGATATAGTTTTTTGCATGCAAAATTCAATCGGAGAAACCCAATGCTCAAGCTAGACTTTCATCCCGCTGGTCGTCACTTCCTGCAGATCCCGGGTCCGAGCCCGGTGCCCGATCGCATTCTCCGTGCGATGAGCTACCCGACCATCGATCACCGTGGCCCCGAGTTCGGTGAACTCGGTCTGAAGGTGCTCGAAGGCATCAAGAAGATCTTCAAGACGCAGCAGCCGGTGGTGATCTATCCGGCTTCCGGCACCGGTGCGTGGGAAGCGGCGTTGTCGAACACGCTGAGCCCCGGCGACACCGTGCTGATGTTCGAGACCGGCCACTTCGCGACGCTGTGGAAAAAGATGGCGGAAAGCCTCGGGTTGAAGCCTGAGTTCCTCGGCTTGCCCGGCATCGAAGGCTGGCGGCGTGGGGTTCAGCCGCAAATGATCGAGGAGCGCCTGCGCGCCGACACGCAGCACGCGATCAAGGCGGTGTGCGTCGTCCATAACGAAACCTCGACGGGCGTCACGTCGGATATTGCCGCCGTGCGCCGCGCGATCGACGCCGCGGGTCATCCGGCGCTGCTGCTGGTCGACACGATCTCGGGCCTCGCCTGCGCCGATTATCGCCACGACGAATGGGGCGTGGACGTCACCGTGTCGGGCTCGCAAAAAGGGTTGATGCTGCCGCCGGGCATCAGCTTCAACGCCATCTCGCCGAAGGCGTTCGCCGCCAGCAAAGAGGCCAAGCTGCCGCGCAGTTTCTGGGACTGGGCCGACATTGTCGAAATGAACAAGAGCGGCTACTGGCCGTACACGCCGAACACGAACCTGCTGTACGGGCTCAACGAGGCGCTGGACATGATTCTCGGCGAAGGGCTCGACAACGTGTTCGCCCGTCACGCGCGTCTCGCCGAAGCCACTCGCCGTGCGGTGCGTGCATGGGGCCTGGAGATCCAGTGCGCGGATCCCGCTGTGTATAGCCCGGTGCTGACGGGCGTGATGATGCCCGAGGGCATCGATGCCGACGCGGTGCGCAAGCTCATCTACGAACGTTTCGATATGTCGCTCGGCACAGGCCTCGGCAAGATGAAAGGCCGCATGTTCCGCATCGGCCATCTGGGCGACTGCAACGACCTGATGTTGCTGGCAACTCTTGCCGGTTGCGAAATGGGTCTGCGCCTCGCGGGTGTAGCGCTCAAGGAAAGCGGCTTGCCTGCCGCTATGGAATGGTTGAGCGAGCCGACGCAGGCCGCGGGACTCAAAGCAGCGGCTTAAGCACTCGGGCGCGTGGTGCGTCGGCGCAACTGCAATTGCAACTGCACCTGCAATTGCCGGCGCCAAGACGCACTTCGATGCGGTCGCCGAACGGAACCACGCGCATCGATGCGTCAGCGCATCCGCACAACAAGTGACCAGCAACCAGCAACAGACAACAAAAGCAACAGCTCATCCCGCAAGCCAAAAAAAGACGGGAAGCACTTCCCTCACGGAGCCGCGCGTAGAACGCGGCCCATGAACACCATGCAATGGCCCAGCAGCGTGCGTCGCTGACGGGCGACGCCGCACGCCACGCCAGGCGCGCCGTCGATAGACTGCAACGGAGACAGACGATGAAGCGGTTTCGTATAAGCAGTGCGACCAGTATCGTTCTAGTGATGCTAAGCATCATGTACTTCATCACTTACCTGGACCGCGTCAACGTCAGTACCGCGGCCGCTGGATTCGGCAAGGAGTTCGGACTCTCGCATACTGAAGTGGGTCTGGTGTTTTCGGCCTTCGCCTATCCGTATCTGATTTTTCAGATCATCGGTGGCTGGGTCAGTGATCGCTTCGGTGCGAAACGCACGCTGATTTTCTGCGGCGCCATCTGGGGTGTCGCGACGTTGCTGACCGGCCTGGCCGGCGGCCTGGCGTCGTTGCTGGCCGCGCGCGTGCTGCTCGGTTTCGGCGAAGGCGCCACGTTTCCCGCGGCCACTTCCGCGATGGCGCGCTGGGTCGCGAAAGAAAAACGGGGTTTCGCGCAGGGCATCACGCATGCGGCATCGCGTATCGGCAATGCGGTGGCGCCGGCCTTGATCGTGCTGGTGATGGCGACCTGGGGCTGGCGCGAATCGTTCTACATCTGCGGCGTGTTCAGCCTGCTGTGGGTGGCGGTGTGGTCGTTCACGTTCACCGAACATCCGAAAGATCATCCGCGTATCACGAGCGAAGAACTCGACGTTCTGCCCGCGCCGAAGCCGAAAGTGGCCGCCATGCCGTGGGGCAAACTGTTTCGCCGCATGTGGCCGGTCACGATCGTGTACTTCTGCTACGGCTGGACGTTGTGGCTGTTTCTCAGCTGGATCCCGCAGTACTTCCTGCACAGCTATCACCTGCAACTGCAAAAGTCGGCGATCTTCGCGTCGGTCGTGTTCTTTGCCGGCGTACTTGGCGACACGCTCGGCGGCATTGTGACCGACTGGATCTTCACGCGCACCCGCAGCCTGAAGCGTGCCCGTAGCTGGATGGTGTCGGTGTGCATGCTGTTCTGTCTGCTCTCGCTCATTCCGTTGATGTTCACGCACAGCCTGTATCTGTCGATGGCGTGTCTCGCGTCGGGTTTCTTCTTCGCCGAAATGACGATCGGTCCGATGTGGGCGATCCCGATGGACATCGCGCCGGAATACTCGGGCACCGCGAGCGGCATGATGAACACCGGCTCGGCATTGGCCGCGATCATCTCGCCGGTGGCCGGCGGGTTCCTGATCGACTACTTCGGTAGCTGGGAGTTGCCGTTCGCCGGCAGCATGCTGTTGATGGCGATCGGCGTGGTGCTCGCGTTGCGCATGCAGCCGGAAAGCAAGTTCGAGCTCAATGCGGCCGACAAAGCGCACGTTACGACGGGTGCGGGCGCATAAATGCAATGCGTTATCCCCTCACTACGCTTTTAAAGAAATGACGACACTATTGAGTCAACGTCTCATCGATGCACGCCGCCAGCACCTGACGCTCGATGCATTGCCGCCGGAGCAAACGCCCGCCGACGCCGCCGCGGCCTACACGATCCAGCACGACATCCTGCGCGTACTGGAGGCGCCGATCGGCGGCTGGAAGATCGGCGCGAAGTCGGATAGCGGGCCGATCCAGGGCGCGCCGTTGCCCGCAGGCGATTTACATGCGGACGGCGCACGGCTACCGCGCGAAGCCTTTACGCCATTGGGGCTCGAACTGGAGATCGCATTCCGCTTTGGCCGCCGCTTCGAGCCGTCCGCCACACCTTATAGCGAAGCCGAAGTGCGCGCGGGCATTGGTTCGATCGGCGCGGCCATCGAGATCGTGGCGAGCCGTTACGCCGGGTGGCCCAACGTCGACAAGCTCGCTCAACTCGCGGATTTGCAGAATCACGGCGCACTGATCGTTGGCGAATTTACGCCGTATCACGAGGATTTTCCTTGTGTGGCTCCGCAACTGCGTTTCTTCTTCGAGGGAGAGGACGCGGTCAAGGCGACGCCCGCCAATCCGGCCGGCGATCCGCGACGCCTGCTGACATGGCTCGTCAATCACGCCACTTCGCGCGGTATCGTGGTTACGCCGGAGATGGTCGTCACCACCGGTTCGTACACCGGGATGTTTTTTCCGCAGAGCGCGGGCACGGCATGCGGGCACATTGAAGGGCTCGCGCCGCTCAGCCTGACGCTGTACTAGCCCGCTTTCCTATAGGCCGACGATATGACGAACCCCACTTCCGCTTTACTCGTCAAGCCGATCCATCTGGTGCCGTCGGCCGCACGCCTGACAACGCCGCTCGCCCAGCATCTGCGCAAATCGTTGCGTGGCGACGTGTTGTTCGATGCCGCGAGCCGCGGCCGTTACGCGACCGATGCGTCGATCTATCAGATCACGCCGATCGGCGTGGTGGTGCCGCGCGATCAGGACGATCTGCGCATTGCACTGGAGATCGCACGCAGCGAGAAAGTACCCTTGCTCGCGCGTGGCGCGGGCACGAGCCAATGCGGTCAGACGGTCGGTGAAGCGCTGGTGCTCGACACCAGCAAATGGCTGAACAACATCGTCGCGTTCGATGCCGACGCGCGCACGGTGACGGTCGAACCTGGCGTCGTGCTGGACCATCTGAACGCATGGTTGAAGCCTCACGGTTTGTGGTTTCCGGTCGATGTGTCGACGGCCGCGCAATGCACGATAGGCGGCATGGCCGGCAACAACTCGTGCGGCTCGCGCTCGATCGAATACGGCAACATGGTGCACAACGTCGAAGCCATCGACGCGATCCTCGCCGATGGCAGCGAAGCACGTTTCGCCTCATTGCGCGAGGCGCCGCAAGGCGCGCGCTTGCAGCGGATATTCGAAGGCGTGAAGCGGATCGCCGAGCGGGAGCGCGATGAAATCGTCGAGCGCATACCGAAGGTGCTACGCCGCGTGGCGGGCTACAACATCGATGTGTTCGATTGTCAGAACCCGCGCGCCTATACCGACGACGGCATCGCGAACCTCGCGCATCTGCTGGTCGGCTCCGAAGGCACGCTCGCGTTCAGCCGGCAACTGACGCTTAAGCTCGCGCCGCTGCCCGCGCATAAAACGCTGGGCGTGGTGAATTTCCCAACCTTCTGGCAGTCGATGGATTTCGCGCAACACATCGTCAAGCTGAAACCGGTGGCCGTTGAACTGGTCGATCGCACGATGATCGATCTGGCGAGAAGCAATCCCGCCTTCCGTCCGGTGATCGAGAAGGCGCTGGTCGGCGAGCCGCAAGCGATCCTGCTGGTGGAGTTCGCGGGCGAGAACCGCGACGAGCAGCTTGCGTCGCTCAAGCAACTCACCGAACTGATGGCGGATTTGGGCTTGCCGGATTCGGTCGTCGAGATGCCTGCGGCGAATGAGCAGAAAGCGTTGTGGGAAGTCCGCAAAGCTGGCTTGAACATCATGATGAGCATGAAGGGCGACGGCAAGCCCGTCTCCTTCATCGAAGATTGCGCGGTGCCGCTCGAGCATCTGGCGGAATACACGAGCCGTTTGACCGAAGTTTTCCACCGCAACGGCACGGAAGGCACCTGGTATGCGCACGCAAGTGTCGGCACACTGCACGTGCGGCCGATTCTCGATATGCGGCGCGACGGCGCGGTGAAGATGCGCGCGATCGCCGAGGAAGCCGCTGCCTTGGTCCGTGAATACAAAGGCGCCTATTCGGGCGAACATGGCGACGGTTTGTGCCGCGGCGAATGGGTCGCGTGGCAATATGGGCCGCGTCTGAACCAGGCGTTCAGCGAGATCAAGGCGCTGTTCGACCCGGATAATCGCTTCAATCCCGACAAGATCGTGCGTCCGCCGAAGATGGACGACGCGCGCAATTTCCGCTTTGCGCCGGGCTACGCGGCGCATCGGATCGAGACCGCACTCGACTGGTCCGCGTGGAATGTCGAACGCGATCCGTTGACGGGGCAGGAGACGCTGCCGGGCAGCGGCAGCGATCTCGCAGGCGGTCTCGCGAAGGCCGTCGAGATGTGCAACAACAACGGCCATTGCCGCAAGTTCGACGCGGGCACCATGTGTCCGAGTTATCGCGTCACCAAGGACGAACAACATGTGACGCGGGGACGCGCGAACACATTGCGCCTGGCGATTTCCGGCCAGCTCGGCGAAGCAGGACTCGCCAGCGACGAGGTCAAGGACACGCTCGACCTGTGCGTCTCATGCAAGGGCTGCAAGCGCGATTGCCCGACGGGCGTCGACATGGCGAAGTTCAAGATCGAGGCGCGGGCGGCGCGCGTCAAAAGCCACGGCCTGCGGTTACGCGACAAACTGGTGGCGTTCATGCCGCGCTATGCGGCGACGGCGAGTCGCATGCCGGGCCTGATGGCGTTGGCCGACAACGTGCCGGTGTTATCGGCGTGGTTCAAGCGAACGATTGGGTTCGCGCCAGAGCGAACGCTGCCGCGTTTTCGAAAGTCGTTTTTATCTGCTGCTGTGGCGACTCAACAGCCTCAAGGCAGCACGCTGAAAGAAGTGCTGCTGTTCGTCGACACATTCAACAACAACATGGAGCCGGAAAACGCGCGCGCCGCGCAGCAGGTGTTGGAAGCCGCCGGGTACACGGTGCATTTCAATACGCGCCAAGGCGAGCGGCCAGTGTGCTGTGGCCGTACTTTCCTCGCGGCCGGTTTGGTCGATGAAGCGAAGCAGGAAGCCCGGCGCATGCTCGATCTGTTCAAACCGTTCGTGGAGCGTGGTGTACCGATCGTCGGTTTGGAGCCGTCGTGCTTGCTGTCGTTGCGAGATGAGTTTCTGCACTACGGTTTTGGTGAAGAGGCGCAGCGTCTGTCGAAGCAGGCGTTTCTATTTGAAGAGTTTCTGGTGCGCGAGGAAAAGGCCGGACATTTGCAGCTTGCATTGAAACCGCTGGCCAGGCAGCGGGCGCTGGTACACGGCCACTGCCATCAAAAGGCCTTCGACGCTTTCACGCCCGTGCAAACCGTGTTGAACTGGATTCCTGAGCTCAAGGTGTCGACGGTGGAGTCGTCATGCTGTGGGATGGCGGGGAGTTTCGGCTATGAAGCCGAGCATTACGCCACATCGCAGGCCATGGCGGAACTCTCACTGCTGCCCGCGGTGCGCAAGATCGATGCAAACACGCTGATGGTTGCGGACGGCACGAGTTGCCGGCATCAGATTCATGATGGCGCGGGCGTTGACGCGATCCACGTGGCGCGCGTGTTGGCGATGGCTTTGCGGTGAGCGTGTCAGTGGCTATAGCGCGCTGACCACCTGCCGATACGCAGCGGGCGCCACGCCGACGCTTTCACGAAAACGATGGCTGAAATGGCTGGCGTTCGCGTAGCCGCATTGTTCGGCGACTTGCGCGAGCGGCGGTCTCGTGGTGCGCAGCAGCGTGCGGGCGCGTTCGAGCCGCTGCTGTGCGATCCACGCGGCGGGCGGCAGTCCGAACGAAGCGCGAAACATACGCGCTGAATGAAATTCGGACAACGCCGCTACACCGGCGAGGTCGCCCAGTGTGAGCGTTTGCGTGAGATGGTTCTCGATGTAGTCACGCAAGCGGCGCCGCGTCGCGATCGACAAACCGCCCTTGAGCGACGTATCCGTGCGCCGCACGCCTTTTGCACGCAGCAGCAGACTCAACACCTGATGTGCGGTTTCATTGGTTCGCAACCGGCCATCGGGGTCCTGCCAGTCTTCATTGGCGAGTGACTGACACAGGCTCGCGATTGAGCGTCTTCGAAATAGGTGCAATCGGCGAGGGTCAGTTCGCGCGGCTCGCGATCGAGTTCTGCACGGCGCGCTGCGTGAAGTGTTCCGGCAGGAAGTAAAGGTGCATGAAATGCATGTGGCCGCGCACCGGCCGGCAATCTGCTGTCGAGCCGGATGCAATCGATGGGCTTGCACCCGTTCGCCACCAATAGCTGGGCGATGCTGATCGGCGCCAGCATCCTGACGGTGGGCAGCGCGCTGGCCGGTTTTTCCTTCGCTATCGAGCCTGACGCGCGTTATCTCGGCGCACTCGCTTATCTAGCCGTGTTCGGCTCGGTGATCGGCTTTACCGCGTACCTGATGCTGGTTGGGCGCATCGGACCGGAGCGGGCCGCCTATTCGACGGTGCTATTTCCGATCGTGGCGCTGGCGGCGTCGACAATCTTTCAGGGTTATCGCTGGTCCGGATTGGCGGTGGTCGGACTTCTGCTCGTGGTGGCGGGGAATCTGGTGGCATTCGACCTCACGCGGCGATTCTTTGCGCGTCGGGTGAGGGCATCCTGAGGGGCGCGCCGCGCGCACGGGGCAAGGCGTACGCGATCAGATTTTTCGGAATTATCGGATTTAAAAAACATTTCAGCTTCCTTAAAAGTGCCTATGCCTATCTTGGCTAGTCAAACAATTTAAGGAGCGAAATGAAGGATCAGAATTTACCAGGCGGCTCCGCGGGCATCCTGGCCCGCCTGCTCGCCGCGATTGCGTTGCTACTCGTCGTCTTCGCTGCAAATGCCAGTAGCGGCGATGACATGTGCTTCTCGCTTTACGCAAAGTCAGGCGCTGCGCGCAGTACGAAGGCCTGCCGCCTCGACGTCGTCGGCAATACTCCCGGGGGAATGGGCAACTATGCCTGCATCAATAACCTTGAACTGATTGACC
>NZ_JAXDPY010000673.1:0-12777 GCF_034668105.1 Paraburkholderia sp.
TGGCGTGGGACCTCGGCGCGAAAGGCGACGATCCGGTGCAGATGTATCTGGCCGACGTCTACACGCTGTCGGTGAGTCTCGCCGGTCTGCCGGGCATGAGCGTGCCGTGCGGTTTCGGCGCGGGCGCGAATGCGCAGCGTCCGGTCGGTCTGCAGATCATCGGCAACTATTTCAATGAAGCCCGGATGCTGCAAGTGGCCGACGCGTTCCAGCGCGCGACCGACTGGCATCGCAAAGCACCGGCAGGAGTGTGAACACCATGGCCAAGCAATGGGAAGTCGTGATCGGTCTGGAGACCCACACGCAACTGTCGACTCAATCGAAAATTTTCTCGGGCGCCGCCACGCAATTCGGCGCTGCGCCCAATACGCAGGCCTGTCCCGTGGATCTGGCGTTGCCGGGCACGTTGCCCGTGATGAACCGCGGTGCGGTTCAGCGCGCCATCGAGTTCGGGCTCGCGATCGGCGCAACGATCGCGCCGCGCAGCATCTTCGCGCGTAAGAATTATTTCTATCCCGATCTGCCGAAGGGTTATCAGATCAGCCAGTACGAAATCCCCGTCGTGCAGGGCGGCCAGGTCACGATTCAAGTGCCGGCCAATGAAAAGGCGGGCAATCCAGCGTACGAGAAGGTCGTCAACCTGACGCGCGCTCACCTTGAAGAAGACGCGGGCAAGTCGCTGCACGAAGACTTCACGGGCATGACCGGCATCGACTTGAATCGCGCCGGCACACCGCTGCTCGAAATCGTCACCGAGCCGGAAATGCGCAGCGCGGCTGAAGCCGTTGCGTATGCGAAGACGCTGCACACGCTGGTCACCTGGCTCGGCATCTGCGACGGCAACATGCAGGAAGGGTCATTCCGTTGCGACGCGAACGTGTCGGTGCGCCCGGTGGGTCAGGCGGAATTCGGCACGCGTGCCGAGATCAAGAACCTGAACTCGTTCCGTTTTCTTGAAGAAGCGATCCAGTACGAAGTGCGTCGGCAGATCGAATTGATCGAAGACGGCGGCACGGTGGTGCAGGAGACGCGTCTGTACGATCCGGACAAGCGTGAAACGCGTTCCATGCGCAGCAAGGAAGACGCGCACGATTACCGCTATTTCCCCGATCCCGATCTGATGCCGCTCGTGATCGACGCGGCGTGGGTCGAGCGCGTGAAGAGCGAAATGCCGGAACTGCCGGAAGCGATTCAACAGCGCTTCGTCACGCAATACGGCCTCACGCCGTACGACGCGAACGTGCTGACGTCGAGCAAGGCCATGGCTGCGTACTACGAAGCGGTGGTTCTCAAGGTCGGCCCGTCGAATGCGAAGGTCGCGGCCAACTGGCTGATGGGCGAGGTGTCGTCGCAACTGAATCGCGAGGACCTGGACATTGCCGATAGCCCGGTGTCCTCGGCGCAACTCGCGCTGCTGCTGCAACGTATCGCAGACGGCACGATCTCGAACAAGATCGCCAAGGAAATTTTCCTCGCGATCTGGGAAGAGAAGGCCACCGACGAAGCCGCTGCCGATCGCATCATCGAAGCGAAGGGTTTGAAGCAGATTTCGGACACCGGCGCGCTGGAAGCGATCATCGACGAAGTGCTTGCCGCGAACCAGAAATCGGTCGAGGAATTCCGCGCCGGTAAGGAAAAGGCGTTCAACGCGCTGATCGGCCAGGCGATGAAAGCGACCAAGGGCAAGGCCAATCCGGCGCAGGTGAACGAACTGCTGAAGAAGAAGCTGTCCTGAGTTGACCAGGTTGAAGCCAGCTTGAACCGCAGTTGAAGCAAAGTTGAACCGCAGTTGAAAAAAGCACGGTTGAAGCGCGAGCTTTAGCCATCACGGGCTGTTGCCGGAAACGCAAGTGGGGCAACGGCCCGTTTCATTTTTGCGGGCGATGTTTTAACGCAGATCACGGAGTGAGCGAATGGCCAAGCAACCCGATCTCGACGATTTCCGCGTACCGCATTTCAACGAAGGCAAGAAGGCCGGCAAATTTTCGCTCGATGCTTTCGACCCGGCCGCAAAGCCTTTTTCGACCGGTTCGAAAGATTCCGACCGGGCGCGCCTGTCGGAGATCGGCGCGGTGCTCGACACCCAGCAGGAGTGCCTGCACGCGCAGCAAAAACGCCGGGTGTTGCTCGTGCTGCAGGGCATGGACACGAGCGGCAAGGACGGCACGATCCGCGCGGTGTTTCATGAAGTGGATCCGCTCGGTTTGCGCATCGTGCCGTTCAAGGCGCCCACGCCCGTCGAACTGGCCCACGATTTCCTCTGGCGCGTGCATGCACAGGCGCCCGCCGCGGGCGAATTGACCATCTTCAACCGCAGTCATTACGAGGATCTGCTGGTGCCGACCGTGCTCGGCGATCTGGACGCTAAAGCATTCGAGCAGCGCTGTTGCCACATCCGCCAGTTCGAAGAGCTGCTGGCCTATAGCGGCACAACCATCATCAAGTGCATGCTGCACATTTCGAAAGACGAGCAGCGCGCACGCCTGCAGGCGCGCATCGACGATCCGAGCAAGCATTGGAAATTCGACGTCGCCGATCTCGACGCCCGCAAGCAGTGGGACAAATATCAGGCGGCGTACCGTGACGCGCTGGCCGCGACGTCGACGGATTACGCGCCGTGGTACGTGATTCCGGCCGATTCGAAGACCCATCGCAATGTGATGGTCGCCGAATTGTTGCTGCGCACGTTCGAAGCGCTGAAGCTCGAATACCCAGCGCCTAAAGAATCGCTGAAGGGCATCAAGGTCGAATGACCCAGTAGCTCCGCCCTTTGCTCCACAAACGAATTGAACACAAAAGGAACGACATGTTGCGTGTGATTACCGCCAACCTGAACGGCATCCGCTCAGCGGCGAAGAAGGGCTTTTTCGAATGGTTCGGCGAACAGAAAGCCGACGTGCTGTGCGTGCAGGAAATCAAATGCTCGCAGGACGACATGACGCCCGAGTTTCTGGCGCCGCACGATTTCACCGGCTATTTTCAGCATGCGGTGAAGAAGGGCTACAGCGGCGCGGGCGTGTACACGCGTCACGAGCCCGATGAAGTGGTCATCGGTTTCGGCAGCGAGGAATTCGATCCGGAAGGGCGCTACGTTGAATTGCGCTTCGGCAAGCTGTCCGTGATCTCGGTGTACGTGCCGTCGGGATCGAGCGGTGAAGATCGCCAGCAGGCCAAATTCCGTTTCATGGACGAGTTCATGCCGCATCTCACCGAACTGGCCACGGAGCGCGAAGTGATCGTGTGCGGCGACGTGAACATCGTCCACAAAGAGATCGACATCAAGAACTGGAAGAGCAACCAGAAGAATTCAGGCTGCTTGCCGGAAGAGCGTGAGTGGCTCACCAAACTGTTCGACGAAGTCGGTTACGTCGACGTGTTTCGCACGCTCGATCAGCGGCCGGAACAGTACACGTGGTGGAGCAATCGCGGCCAGGCGTATGCGAAGAACGTGGGGTGGCGAATCGATTATCAGATCGCGACGCCGGGCATCGCCAGCAAGGCGAAACGCACGGACGTGTTTCGCGATATCAAGTTCAGCGACCATGCGCCGCTGACGGTCGACTACGATCACAAGGTTAAGAAGTAAGCACGGCGGCAGCGCGTGCGGTAACAGAACCGCGTGTGCCGCATGTAGACCTCAAAGCCTCAAAGCCTCAAAGCCGCGGCTCGAACCACTCAATCTGTGATCGGCTTGCGGCGTGGGCGACCGAGGCCGGCATAGTCCGGCAGCGCATCGACGCTCTTGCCGATGGCCTTCGCATAGAGCGGCAGCATATCCGGCAAACGCTTGATGATGTCCTGGCGCCGTGCCGGCGTGTAGGGATGCACGTAGATATAGCCCTGGTCGCGATCGCTGCGCGTGGCCGTGGCCAGCTTGTCCCACAGTGTGACCGCCGCGCGCGGGTCGAAGCCGGCGCGCGAAGCGATATCGCTGCCAATGACGTCGGCCTCCGTTTCGTCGGTACTTTCGTACTTCATCTCCAGCAACCGCGAACCGATGCCCAGCGGCGCCGCGCCCAGATCAGCGAGCCCGAACAGCTGCGGGATCGTGCCGGACGAGTCGAGCTGGCTGGCCTGCAATTCGCCGAGCCGCTCGCGCGCATGCTCGCGCAGCGCGTGCGCGATCTCGTGACCGATCAGCATGCCGAGTTCGTTGTCGTTCAGACGCACGCGATCGAGCAGGCCGCTATACACGACGATCTTGCCGCCCGGCAGGCAGTACATGCGGATATCGGGCGAGCGCACCACCGCTACATCCCACTTCCAGTTTTTGGCCCGCTCGTTCCACTTCAGCGAATAGGGAATCAGCTTGTCGACGATCGAACGAACGCGTGTGACATGGGCGTCGGTGTCGCCGTACAGACGGTTCGCGTGTTCCGCGCCGTACGTGATCTGGCTGAATTCTTCAGCGGCTTGCGCCTCGAGCATCGGCGACGGGATCAGATTGCGAAACACGAGGTAGCCGCCGTAGCGCAACTGTGTGTTCGGACTACTGTAAGTCGATGGCGTGGGGGCGTTGGTGGTTGTGGGCGGCGTCGAGGTGGCGCCAGGTGCTTTTGCGCCCGCGGCCGGCGCAACAGCCGGCGCGGACGTTGCGGCGGGCGTCTTCGCCGTGACTGGCGGCGGTGGCGCTTGCGTCGAAGAAGGCGGCGTGGCGGCTGCGGGTGCGCTGCCGGCGCTCGTGGCGCTGGTCGCGCCCGCCGTGGGCGCCGAGGTCGCGGTTTCAGCGCTCGACGTGTTGGGCGCCTTAGCCGCCGGCGCAGTTGCGGCAGCAGTCGCCGTTGCAGTTGCAGGGGCAGGCGCCCCCGCTGCCGGCGCTGACGCGCCGGTCGCGTTCGCCGGCATGGCCGTCGCATACGCGCTCAACGGTGGCGTCAGGCTCAGACTCGCGCAACCGAGCGTCAACGCCGCACGCAGCATCGCGCGGCTGGCCTTGGGCGACAGAATCCCAAAGGCATTCGAATCGAGGCGCATTGCGCGCTTTGACTGACGCGCCGTCACGACCGGGTTCTCCAGGGCGCGATGCGCAGCAGAAGCAGCATGCCGGGCAACCCCAGCGCGGTACACACAATGAAGTAGTCGAACCAGCCGATCCTTGCGACCACATACCCGCTAGCCGCCGATGCCAACGTGCGAGGCACCGAGGCCAGGCTCGTGAAAAGCGCGAATTGCGTGGCGGTATAACGCGGATCGGTGGTGCTGGCGATGTAGGCGGTGAAGGCCGCCATCGTCAAACCGGTTGCGAAGGTCTCCAGACCGTAGACCAGCGCCAGCGCGACGGAGCGTGGATCGAGCTGCACGGTCCAGTCGATGCCGACCAGCGCGAGCAGTTTCGATGTGCCCTCGCTGAGCCAGACGGCGATGTCATAGATCACGGTAAGACCGGGCGATGCCGGGCCAAGATGCGCGAGCCATGCGAAGCCGAGTGTCGACACCATCTGCAGGACGCCGAAGATCCACAAGCCGCGGCCGATGCCGACCTTCATCAGCCAGATCCCGCCGACGATTCCGCCCGCCAGACTCGCACCGAATGCCGTGGTCTTGGCGATCACACCGATCTGCGTGCGCGAAAAGCCAATGTCGAGGAAGAACGACGTGGACAGCGTGGTCGCCATCGTGTCGCCGAGCTTGTAAAGGAAGATGAAGCCGAGCACAAAGAGCGCGCCGCGCCAGCCGTCGCGTTGAATGAATTCGCTGAACGGCTGGACGATTGCTTCGCGCAGGTTCTTCGGCGGCGTGCCGTGCACGTCGGGCTCGCGCACCACGAGCGTCATGATCATGCCAGGCAGCATGAACGCAGCAGTGACGATGAAAACGGTGCTCCAGGGCAAATGGTCGGACAGAATCAGCGCTAGCGAACCTGGCACCAGTGCGGCGATTTTGTACGCATTCACGTGGACGGCATTGCCGAGACCCTGCTGCGTGTCGCTCAGCAACTCGCGCCGGTAGGCGTCGATCACGATGTCCTGGCTCGCGCCGAAGAACGCAACGAGCGCGGTCAAAGCCGCCACGGTCCAGATCGAGTCTTTCGGCGACACGAACCCGAGCGTGCCAATCGCGCCTGCGACCAGAATCTGTGTGACCAGCATCCAGCCGCGCCGTCTTCCTGGACGCCAGCCCGGAAAGCGCGGCACGTAGCGGTCCATCAGCGGCGCCCAGATGAATTTCCAGGTGTACGGGAACTGGATCAGCGCAAAGAGGCCGATTTCCTTCAGATTGACGCCTTCGGAGCGTAGCCACGCCTGCACCAGATAGACGAGCGTGAACAACGGCAGTCCCGACGTAAAGCCGAGAAAGACGCAGATCAGCATGCGCGTATTCAGAAACGCGCGCCAGCCGGGATGTTCTTCGTGAGCGGTAAGTGCAGGCGCCTCGTGCGGCGGGTTCGACATGTGGATAAGTGGCGTTAGCTTTTCTTGACGCGATAGACCGCAAGACTACCACGCCAGTTCGCCCCCCACCGCACCACCTGGCCGTCGTGCAGCACCACGCGGTCGAGAATTTCGATGCCGACTTCCGGCGCCAGCGCCTCGAAATCCTTGATGGTCAGCACCCGCACGTTCGGCGTGTTGTGCCACTGATAAGGCAGTGACTTCGACACCGGCATGCGACCCTGTAGCACGGAAAGCCGGTGCGCCCAGTAGCCGAAATTCGGAAACGACACGATGCATTCCTTGCCCACGCGCACCGTCTCGCGCAGGATCGCAGCGGTCTGATGAATGGTTTGAAGCGTTTGCGACAAAACCGCGAAATCGAAGCTGCTGTCTTCGAACAGGCGCAAGCCGTCTTCCAGATTCTGCTGGATCACGTTGACGCCGTTTTGCGTCGACGCCAATACCCCGGCGTCGTTGATCTCGATGCCGTAGCCCCGCACGTCCAGCTCTTCGGTCAGCAGCGACAACAGCGAGCCGTCGCCGCAACCCAGGTCGAGCACGGTGGCGCGCGGTTCGACCCAGCGGGCGATCGCGCGGAAGTCCGGGCGCAGCGCCAGATAATCGAGTGCTCGCTGGTTCATGCGTTCACCTCGTTCGCAATACGTTCGTAATAGGCGCGCATCAGGTTGTGATAGCGCGCGTCGTCGAGCAGAAAGGCGTCGTGGCCGTGCGGCGCGTCGATTTCCGCGTAAGTCACCGTGCGCTTGTGGTCGAGCAGCGCCTTCACCAGTTCGCGCGAGCGGGCCGGCGCGAAACGCCAGTCGGTGGAGAAGCTGGCGATCAGGTATTTCGCCGTGGTGTGGGCGACAGCGGCGGTCAGATCGCCGTCGAAGGCTTTGGCCGGATCGAAATAGTCGAGCGCGCGCGTGATCAGCAGATACGTGTTCGCGTCGAAGTAGTCGGCGAATTTGTCGCCCTGGTAGCGCAGGTACGACTCCACTTCGAATTCCACCTCGAAGTTGAAGTTGTACGCGTCCAACGCGCCTTCCGCGCGGCGCAACGAGCGGCCGAATTTCTCGGCCATGTCGTCGTCCGACAAATAGGTGATGTGGCCGATCATCCGCGCGACGCGCAAGCCGCGCTTCGGCTTGACGTTGTGCGCGTAGTAGTTGCCGCCGTGAAAGTCGGGGTCCGACAGGATCGCCGAGCGCGCCACTTCGTTGAACGCGATGTTCTGCGCCGACAGCTTCGGCGTGGACGCGACCACGATGCAATGGCCCACGCGTTCCGGATACATCATGCTCCACGCGAGCGCCTGCATCCCACCGAGGCTGCCGCCCATCACCGCGGCGAAACGCGTGATGCCGAACTCATTGGCGACACGCACCTGCGCGTTCACCCAATCTTCAACCGTGACGACAGGAAAGCTCGCGCCGTACGGCTTGCCCGTTGCCGGATCGATGCTCATCGGGCCGGTCGAGCCGAAGCACGAGCCCAGATTGTTCACGCCGATCACGAAGAACTTGTTGGTGTCGAGCGGCTTGCCCGGACCGACCATGTTGTCCCACCAGCCAACGTCCTTCGGGTTGTCCGCATACACGCCCGCCACGTGGTGCGACGCATTGAGCGCGTGGCACACCAGCACGGCATTGCTGCGCGCGGCGTTGAGCGTGCCGTAGGTTTCGACCATCAGGTCATAACCGGCCAGCGAGCTGCCGTTCTGCATGAGCAGCGGCTCGCTGAAATGCATTTTTTGGGGAGCGACGATACCGATCGATTCCATTCATTCCGCCGTTTAACAAAAACAGGGCGGCTAGATGGCGTCGGCGAGGCACGGAAGAGAAACAGTGTGCGCGGCTGACGACCTCTTTAGCCGCATTTGTAGTGAACTGTGGGAGACGTTCCCGGCAGTTCGCGCGCCCGCAATCGAGTCAGCAAATCGGCGCGTAATAACTGTTCAAAGGTGTTCGAGGTGCTTGGGACAGCGGTCTCAGGTGCTTCGAGGGCCCGTAGTCAGGCGCAAAGTATAGCGGAAAATTTCATGCGGCAGCGTCGCGACGCCTCTGCAAGCTCAAGTGCCGCGTGGACTACGCGTGGACTACTGAAGAATCAGCAGCAGTTGTGCATCGGCGTGTTCGGCGGGCGGCCGCGCGAAGCCGCTGCGCACATACCGATGCCAGCGGCCGATGATATAACTCAGCAGCAGGCTCGCGCGGATCGCTGGATCGTAGCCGGCCGGCAGCGGCGCGGCGTGCGCATTGGCGCTCGGGTTCGCGGTTTCGCCTGCTTCCATCTGAGCCAGGCGCAAACACTGTTTCAACGACGTCTCGACCCGCTCCAGCATCTGCGTGACCCGCTCGGTCAGCCGTTCGTGCTCGCCGACCAGCGCCTCGCAGGTCAGCACGCGCGTCATGCCGGGATTTTTCGCTGGGAAGTTGAGCAGCATCAGCGCGATCGCACGGGCTTGCAGCACGCCGTTGCTTTCCTTGTCGGCGATCTGGTTGATCAGGCCGAAGAGAGTCCGCTCGATGAACTCGATGAGCCCCTCGAACATTTGCGCCTTGCTGGCGAAATGACGGTACAGCGCGGCTTCGGAGACGCCGAGCCGGGCGGCGAGGGCCGCCGTGGTGATCTTTTCGCTTTTCGGCGCTTCCAGCATGGCCGCAAGCGTCTGCAGGATGTGCACGCGGCGCTCGCCCGGCTTCAGGCGAGCCGCACGCGGCGCGGCGGGCGGCGGGAAAGGTTCGTGTTCGGCTAAGGCTTCGTCAGGCTTGTCGATCGGCTGCATGGCTGTCGTCCCGGCTGCTGTCCCTTCAATCGAACCGAGCGGGTGCCCAGTCGTAGCGATTTTAACGAACGAATGCTTCGGTCGACATAATGCGGCCGGCCGGTGCCCGGCAGACGCGTCGGCACACCGTCCGCATGCGGCTTGCGCGGCAGATGGCCGGTGATCCACACGGTACGGATGCCGAGCCGCCGGTAGTTCTTCAGATGCGAGCGCGTGTCTTCCACGAGGATCACGTCCTTCAGCGAAACGTGCGCGTCGCGCATCGCCCGGCGCAGCATCGAATGGTCGGGTTTGGCGCGCCAATGGCGGCGATCGCGCATATGTTCGATGGCAATCACCTGTTCGAACAGCCGCTCGATACGCAACTGAGCGAGCACCTCGCGCGCATAAGCCTCGGGGGCATTGGTCAGCACGATCTTGCGACCGGGCAGCGCGGCAACCAGACGCGCGACGCCGCGTTCGTGACGGATCATCGAACCGAGATCGGGGAACGTATGGACGACTTTCAGAAAGTCGTTCGGATCGAGCGGATGGTGGCGTGCCAGGCCGAGCAGCGCCGCGCCGTAGCGTTGCGTATAGCCGGTGCGCAGGCGGTTGGCTTCGTCGATATCGACGCCCAGCGAGTCGATGATGTATTGCGTCATCCCCTGATTGATCGCCGGGAAGATCGCGTGCGACGCGTGGTGCAAGGTGTTGTCGAGATCGAACAGCCAGACCGGACTGCCGCCTGCGATGTGCGGACGACGGCGTCGGGAAGTGGGAGTGCGCATGATGAAAAACGCCGATCAGGCGTGAGCAGTCGCATCGCGCAGCGGACGCGGAGGGTTCGCGGTGCGGATGACGGTGAAAGAGAGGAGAGCTTGGTGGCGCCCGAGGGCGGCGCGCGGCGGGCCGCTGCGCCATGGGCTGCCGTGGTGTGGGCGCGCGCCGGGCATGCAGGAATCCGCGGTGACAGCGGGGTTACTGCACGGCACACATGGCACGCCGGGAAAGCGTGCCGTAGGTGCCGGATTTGAGGCAGGAATCAATGCGAGCGGATCATCGTGCCGAACGGCTGTTCGGTGAGAATTTCCAGCAGCACCGAGTGCTCGATGCGGCCGTCGATGATGTGGACCGAACGCACGCCGCTCTTGGCTGCATCCAGCGCCGACGAGATTTTCGGCAGCATGCCGCCGGAGATCGTGCCGTCCGCGAACAGGCCGTCGATTTCGCGCGCCGACAGATCGGTCAGCAGATTGCCTTCCTTATCCATCACGCCAGGGATGTTGGTCATGATCACGAGCTTTTCGGCGTTCAGCACGACCGCCAGTTTGCCCGCGACCAGATCCGCATTGATGTTGTACGACAGGCCGTCTTCGCCGAAGCCGATCGGCGAGATCACCGGAATGAACGCGTCGTCTTGCAGCGCCTTCACTACCGCCGGATTGATCGCCTCAACTTCGCCCACCTGGCCGATGTCGACGTACTGGCCCGGATTGTCGCGATCCGGCATCTGCATCTTGCGCGCGTGGATCAGGCCGCCGTCTTTGCCGGTCAGACCGACCGCGTGGCCGCCAAAATGGTTGATCAGCGTGACGATGTCCTGCTGCACTTCGCCGCCGAGCACCCATTCGACGACTTCCATCGTCTCTTCGTCGGTGACGCGCATGCCCTGAATGAACGTGCCCTGCTTGCCGATTTTCTTCAGCGCCTGGTCGATTTGCGGACCGCCGCCGTGCACGATGACCGGATTGATACCGACCAGCTTCAGCAGAATCACGTCGCGCGCGAAGCCTTGCTTCAGCCGCTCTTCAGTCATGGCGTTGCCGCCGTATTTGATGACCACGGTCTTACCGTGATATTGGCGAATATAGGGCAGCGCCTCGGCCAGGATTTCAGCCTTCAGGGTGGGCGCGATCTGCGAAAGGTCAGGAAGCTCGGACATGGCGGCAGGCTCAGGCACGGACAGTTAAAACACGGCGAATTGTACAGGACTGGCGCGCCGCAACAGGGTTTTCCACACCGGCGCCAATGGCGGCCGGCGCAGGCTTTGCGCACTGCGCAATAGACGGCCGCCAGGCGCCGGCTGACAATCAAGCGTACCGCCGATCGGCGAGGCCGGTAAATCGGCCGAATGGCCGACTCACGGCGGCGCGCCAGTCGTGGCATCATTTCTGGGTTCAGGCTGAAGCGAGACCACCCGGCCCGTTATGAAATCGTCAGCTTCCGGATCACAAGGTAGCGCGCTGTGTCCGCGCTGCGGTCATGCATTCGATTGCGCCATGCATGGCGTACCGTTTGACTGCTGGTGCCGTGAGATGCCGGGTATGCCGGCAGAGCGGCTCGACCCATCCGGCCGTTGCCTGTGTCCTGAATGTCTCGCGGCGGAGATCGCACGAGCGGTGCAACCGGCGCGGGGAGTCGGTTCGCCGTGAAGTGTAGAAACGCAGAAACGCAGAAACGCAGAAACGCAGAAACGCAGAAGCGTAGAAGCGTAGAAGCGTAGAAACCCAGGCGCCTTGAATGCCGTACTGCATTCAACAATGCGGTGACGATCTATGCCGCGCGGTGCCGGGCCGCGAGCGCGCTCAAATCACAAGCGACTGCTTCCAGCACCGGGTCCCATTCCCTGAACCGTGGCTGCCGGTAGAGCGTCGCGCTCGGGTACCACGGACTGTCGGGGCGGTCGAGCAGCCACACCCAATGCGGATTGACGTCGAGCAGCACCCAGGTGCGCTGGCCGAGCGCGCCGCTCAAATGCGCGACGGATGTGCAAACGGTAATGACGAGATCGAGCGCGCTGACAAACGCGGCCGTGTCGTCGAAGTTGGTGAATTCGGCGGTGTAGTCCGACATTGGCAGACCGGCGGCCTGGGCCGCCGCGACGTCCGCCTCGGCACCCGGTTGCAACGAATAGAACGCCACGTCTTGCAGGCCGCCAAAATGTGCCGCGTAGCGTTCCCAACCCACTCGCCGGAATGGATTGCGCTGATGGCCGGCGCTGCCGGTCCATGCGAGTCCGACTTTCAGCCTCGCTTCCCCGGCAAGCCTTTGCTGCCATGACGCAGAGGCTGCCGCGTCTGGACGCAAATACGGAGTCGCGGCGGGGAGGGTCTCTTCGCGCGTGTCGAATATCAAGGGCAGGCTGAGCAACGGAATCTCATAGTCGAACGGCGGCAACGATTCGACGCCGCCACCGGCCGAATAGTCATTCACATGCTCGCCGAGGCTGCGGGCGAGCAGCGCACCCATCCGCGGAAATGAGTTCCACACGAGACGGCCGCCTTCGCGATGAACACGCTCGGCCAGCAGAGGAATGTAGCGGCTGAACTGCAGGACATCGCCCATGCCTTGTTCACCCCACACCAGCAGCGTTTTGCCGGCGAGCGGCTCGCCTCGCCAGGTCGGCGCCGGCATCGCCGGACGGTTGCCGCCCAACTCAAGCGAGCCATCCCAGCGCGCCTCGTGAGCGCGCCAGCCGTTCGCGTAATCACCGCGCAGCAGGAGCAGCATGCCCAGATTCGAACGCACGGTCGCATCGTTGGGGGCTAGCGCACAGGCGGTTCTTGCGGCGTGCTGTGCTTCGGCCCACCGTTGCGCTTCACGCAGCGCCAGCGCATAGTTGTTGTGCGCCAG
>NZ_JAXDPY010000674.1:0-28686 GCF_034668105.1 Paraburkholderia sp.
GCAGCTGACCGAGTTCGTCGACGGCATTACACACGTCCGCCCGCAACATGTTCTCGCCGAAGAACTGATGGAACATCTGGCCAAGCGGGCTCTTCAGGAATGCCACGCCGCCCGAGTGCCCCGGGCAATGCCACGAGTAGGAGCCTTCATCCGCGTACTGCACCAGTTCCTTGAAGAACGGCGGCGCGAGCGAATCCAGATACACCTTGGTCTCGCGGATGATGTGGCGCGCGACGAACTCCGGCGTATCCTCGAACATGTGGATGAAGCCGTGCAGCTCGCGCAGGATGTCGTTCGGCAGATGGCGCGAAGTGCGCGTTTCGCCGTACAGGAAGATCGGAATATCGGCATTGCGGCGGCGCACTTCCGTCACGAACGCGCGCAATGCGACGATCGCCGCGGCCAGCTCCGGCGTTTCGCCTTCCACGACGACGTTGTCGACGTACGGCAGCAGTTCATCGTCGTCGATCGACAGGATGAAGCACGACGCGCGGCTCGATTGCTGCGCGAACGAAGTCAGATCGCCGTAGCTCGTCAACCCGAGCACTTCCGCGCCTTCTTTCTCGATAGCTTCGGCCAAAGCCCGGATGCCGGAACCCGAGATATTCTCGGAGCGAAAATCTTCGTCGATGATGACGACGGGAAAACGAAACTTCATGGGCGATTCTCCAAAAAGAACGACCGCTGCGCCTTGTAAGAGCAGCGGTCACCCGAATAGCTGGTGGGTCAGTGCGCTGCCGGCGTCACGTCCTGGGCAACGTCACGCCGTGCTGACCTTGATATTTGCCGCCGCGATCCGCGTACGACGTTTCACAAATCTCGTCGCTTTCGAAAAACAGCACCTGGGCGACGCCTTCGTTCGCGTAGATTTTCGCCGGCAAAGGTGTCGTATTCGAGAATTCGAGCGTGACGTGTCCTTCCCATTCCGGCTCGAACGGCGTCACGTTGACGATGATGCCGCAGCGCGCGTAAGTGGACTTGCCCAGACACACGGTCAGGACGCTGCGCGGAATCCGGAAATACTCGACGGTGCGAGCCAGCGCGAACGAATTCGGCGGGATGATGCAGACATCGCCCTTGAAGTCGACAAACGACTTCTCGTCAAAGTTCTTCGGATCGACGATGGTCGAGTTGATGTTCGTGAAGATCTTGAATTCGTCGGCGCAGCGGATGTCGTAGCCGTAGCTCGACGTGCCGTAGCTGACAATCTTCCGGCCGTCTTCGGAGACGCGGACCTGGTCGGGCGCAAACGGCTCGATCATGTTATGCGACTCGGCCATGCGCCGGATCCACTTGTCGGATTTGATAGTCATAGGTGAACGCTGCTCGACTTGAATGACAGATGTGTGACGGGTAACAACCCGGTGTAAGTTCCGGGTACTTTTCAGCTAACTATCGGGTGGGCCTGAACGGCGCACCGGTCAGACGGAACACGGCTTGCCGGCGCATGCCGGCCAGGCGTCCCGAACCGGGCGTTCCCTCGACCAGGCGTCCACGCCAGGCGCCCCGGCCAGGCGCCCCCAACGAAAGGCGCTCATTTTACGCGATCGTGAGAACGCTGCCGCAGGTATGGCCGGGGACCGGCCCGATGCGTGCCGGGAAGCGACTGCCGAAGCTTACTGAAGGTACCCACGAAAGGGAGCGCACGAGCACAGACGAAACAGAGCGCTCGCGCGGCGCTCATTGGCGAATCACGCCGCATGCGAGCGCGGGGCCCGCACCATGCTGCGGATACGCATAAGGATCGGTCGCGTCGCGATGCAACAGAACCGCGCGTTGCACCACCGAACGGATACCGTCGAGCGACACGTCCGGCGCGACGATGAAGCCGGTCGCCACGCCGTTCGCGTCCGCGTGGATGTTGCCGAGGTCGCCTTCGACCCGGGCGCCGGCCTTCAAACGCTCGGCGGCCGGCGAAAACACCTGGCCCGCGCTGGAGCCGTCGGCGGCATTGCAATCGCCGCGCTCATGCACTTGCAACGCGTGGTCGCTATTGGGCGGCATGCCCGCGATGTTGTAGGTGACCTGCACGCCGTCCGAACGCTCGATGAACGTGACGAGACCGCGCGTCTGATTGCCCACGGTGGGCAGCAACTGCGCGTCGGCACGCTTTTCCTGTGGTCTCAGGAACGTGCTACAGCCGCATAACAGCACACTGCTGGCAGCCAGAACGATGAACGCATGCACCGCCTGCCCGTCGATTCGTTTTCCCATGCGATCCTCTTGCCGGCCTGGTGGCCGCCCCTGCGGCGCCGAGCCGAACCTGTGAAGTCGACATGATACCGCGAGACCCGGCGCAGATTGACGCCCTGGCCCCGCTTTGACCCCTCATCCAAATGAATGCTCAGGTGTTCTGCACGACGATGCTGGGAAACTTCGAGGTCATGTCGCGAGCGCGCTCGGCGATATGGATCGCAACCTTGCGCGCGATCGACCGGTAGATCTCGGCGATACGGCCCTGCGGATCCGCCACGACGGTGGGTTTGCCCGAGTCGGCCTGCTCCCGGATCGCGATATCGAGCGGCAGGCTGCCCAGCACGTCGACACCGTATTCCTTGCCCATCCGTTCGCCGCCACCCGCGCCGAAGATATGCTCTTCGTGGCCGCAATTCGAGCAGATATGCATCCCCATGTTCTCGACGATACCGAGGATCGGAATGCCGACCTTCTCGAACATCTTGAGACCCTTCTTCGCGTCGAGCAGCGCGATGTCCTGCGGCGTCGTGACGATCACGGCACCGGTTACCGGCACGCGCTGCGACAAGGTCAGCTGAATGTCGCCGGTGCCCGGCGGCATGTCGACGATCAGGTAGTCGAGATCTTGCCAGTTGGTCTGCCGCAACAGCTGTTCGAGCGCCGAGGTGGCCATCGGGCCGCGCCACACCATCGGATTGTCCTGCTCGATCAGAAAGCCGATCGAGTTGGCCTGCAAACCGTGTCCGGTCATCGGGTTCATCGACTTTTCGTCGGGTGATTCGGGACGGCCGGCAATGCCGAGCATCATCGGCAGCGACGGGCCGTAAATATCCGCATCGAGGATGCCGACCGACGCACCTTCGCTTGCCAGTGCCAGTGCGAGGTTCACGGCGGTCGTGCTCTTGCCCACGCCGCCCTTGCCCGACGCCACGGCGACGATGTTTTTAACGTTCGGCAATAGTTTGACGCCGCGCTGCACCGTGTGCGCGGCGATCTGCTGGGACACCTCGACGCGCGCGTTCACCACGCCGGGCACGGCTTTCAGCGCGTCGCCGAACTGCGCGCGGATCGCGTCGAACTGCCGTTTAGCCGGATAGCCGAGTACCACTTCAAGGCTAACCGTGTCACCCTCCACGGCCACGTTCTTGAGGTTCTTGGCAGCCGCGTACGGCTTGCCCGTGTTGGGGTCAGTGACGGCTGCAAGGGCGGCTTCGACCAAAGCCCGATCAATACTCATTGACACTCCGTGGGGAACACCTGCGGCGCGGCGGAATCCGAGGTCTCGACCACGCGCCGGAATTTGAAAAAAATTGTTAGGCAGCATTGCTAAAGCCAGGCGTGCCGGGCACCCTTCGGGCAGGCGGCGCGCCAAGGGGTCGCATCGTTGCGTACTTCAGCCATCATTGTAGTGGCTGGCGCCAAGCCCTGCCGGAAGACCCTTCTTCACTGTCGGACCGGGACCTGAGAAGACGCAGGATTCTCCTGACGTCGAGTAACGCGCTTTACGGCCGCCACGTTTGGCGGATAGTTTCATCGCTTCCACCGTTTTACTCGTTTGACTCAAGAGGAATCAAAAAATGAATGCAAAAATCATGACTCGCCTGGCTGTTTTCGCCGTAGCCGGTTCGTTGCTGGCAGGCTGCGCAAGCCAACAGGGCACTAACACGGCTGTCGGTACCGGCGTGGGCGCTGGCACCGGCGCGGCGCTCGGCGCGATCTTCGGCGGCGGCAAGGGCGCGGCGATCGGCGCGGGCGTCGGCGCGGCGGTGGGCGGCATCACCGGCTACAACTGGCAAGCCATTCACAACAAGCTGTCGGGCGCCACCAAGGGCACCGGCACGCAGATCACCGAGCAGCCGGACGGCTCGCTTAAGCTGAACATCCCGAGCTCGGTCACGTTCGACACCAACAGCTATGCGGTCAAGCCGTCGTTCGCACCGGTGCTGGATCAGCTCACGCAAACCATGCAGCAGAATCCGGAACTGATCGCCCAGGTGATCGGCTATACGGATAGCACGGGTCAGCCGGCGTACAACCAGACGCTGTCGGTCAACCGCGCGGAAAGCGTGACGGGCTATCTGGGGCAACGCGGCGTTGCGCCGCAACGCCTGTCGGCACAAGGCATGGGCCAGAACCAGCCGATCGCTGACAACAACACCGAAGCCGGCCGTGCCGCAAATCGCCGCGTGGAAATCTATCTGCGCGCCACCGCTCAGCACGCCACGCAATAACAGCACAGCCTGAAGAGGAAGAAGCAGCCGGGCGCGAGGCTCTTGACAGCGTATCCACGGGCGTCTGGCAAACCGTAAAAACAGAGGGGAAAAAATTTCGTACGAGATCCAAAAAAATTTCGAACTCTGCCGAAAATCCGCTGTCTGTCTTTACGGTACGTGGCTGGCGAAGCCGCCGCGTCACCATTCTCCTCTTGTCGTTGTTGCTCCGGGGTTAATAGCCCCGGTTTTTTTTGGGCGCTCGGTTTTCAACGCCGTTTTCACCTGCGCCCCCTCCGGCACCTTCCAGCCGGGCGCCAGCCGTCCCCCGCAGCGACCCAGGGGCCCAGCCCGCGCCGGGCGCCTGCCCTGCTAGAATCAACGTTTCGTCCCACCGCAGGCTCCCACCATCCTTATGTCAGCACCCGCAACCGATCACTCCGCAGGCGCGCCCTCGGGCCGTCGCCAGGTTCTCGTCACGTCGGCCCTTCCGTATGCGAACGGGCAAATCCATATCGGCCATCTGGTCGAATATATCCAGACGGATATCTGGGTCCGGGCGTTGCGAATGCACGGGCACGAGGTCTATTACGTGGGCGCCGACGACACGCACGGCACGCCGGTCATGTTGCGCGCGGAGAAAGAAGGTCTCACGCCGAAGCAGCTGATCGACCGCGTCTGGCAGGAGCACAAGCGCGACTTCGACAGCTTCGGCATTTCGTTCGACAATTACTACTCGACCGATTCCGAAGAAAATCGCGTGTTGAGCGAATCGGTCTACCTGGCGCTCAAAGACGCGGGCCTGATCGACGCGCGCGACATCGAACAGGCATATGACCCGGTCAAGGAAATGTTCCTGCCCGACCGTTTCATCAAGGGCGAGTGCCCGAAGTGCGGCGCGAAGGATCAATACGGCGACAGCTGCGAGGTATGCGGTTCGACCTATCTACCCACTGAACTGGTCAATCCGTATTCGGTCGTTTCCGGCGCCACGCCGATTCGTAAGACCTCGACGCACTACTTCTTCCGTCTATCCGATCCGCGTTGTGAGAATTTCCTGCGCGAGTGGGTCAGCGGCCTCGCACAGCCGGAAGCCACCAACAAGATGCGCGAATGGCTGGGCGACGCCGGGGAAGCCAAGCTTGCCGACTGGGACATTTCGCGCGACGCCCCGTACTTCGGCTTCGAAATTCCGGGCGCGCCGGGCAAATATTTCTACGTCTGGCTGGACGCGCCGGTCGGCTATTACGCGAGCTTCAAGAATCTCGCCGAAAAGCGCGGCCTCGATTTCGACGCGTGGATCCGCAAAGGCTCGAGCGCCGAGCAGTACCACTTCATCGGCAAGGACATTCTGTATTTCCACACGCTGTTCTGGCCGGCCATGCTCGAATTCTCGGGCCACCGCACGCCGACCAACGTATTCGCGCACGGCTTCCTGACGGTGGACGGCGCGAAGATGTCGAAGTCGCGCGGCACGTTCATCACCGCACAAAGCGTGATCGACACAGGCCTGAATCCGGAATGGCTGCGCTACTACTTCGCCGCCAAGCTGAACAGCACCATGGAAGATCTCGACCTGAACCTCGACGATTTCCAGGCGCGGGTGAATAGCGATCTGGTCGGCAAATACGTGAACATTGCGAGCCGCGCCGCCGGCTTCCTGATCAAGCGTTTCGACGGCCGCGTGCAGGACAGCGCGATGCAGCACCCGCTGCTCGCCACGTTGCGCGCCGCGGTGCCGCAAATCGCCGCCAATTACGAAGCCCGCGAGTACAACCGTGCGCTGCGTCAGACCATGGAACTGGCCGACGCAGTCAACGCGTACGTCGACACCGCCAAGCCGTGGGATCAAGCAAAGGACCCGGCAAACGCAGTCGCGTTGCATGAGACCTGCAGCGTGAGCATCGAGGCATTCCGTCTGCTGTCGCTGGCGCTCAAGCCGGTGCTGCCGAAGCTGGCCGAAGCGGTCGAAGCCTTCCTCGGCATCGAACCGCTGGTGTGGGCCGACGCGAACGTGCCGCTCTCCTCCACGCGCCCGATCAACGCGTACAAGCACCTGATGACGCGCGTCGATCCGAAGCAGATCGAGGCGCTCCTCGCGGCCAATCGCGAGTCGCTGCAAGCCACGCCGGAAGCGGTGGCGCCGGTGGATGCGAAGGCCAAGTCGAAGGCAGCGAAAGCGGCTGCGGACGGGAAGGACGAAACACCCGGCGTCATCTCGATCGACGACTTCGCCAAAATCGATCTGCGCATCGCGAAGATCGTCGACTGCAAGGCGGTGGAAGGATCGGACAAGCTGCTTCAACTCACGCTCGACATCGGCGAAGAGAAGACGCGCAACGTGTTCTCGGGCATCAAGTCGGCCTATCGGCCGGAGCAACTGGTCGGCAAGCTGACGGTGATGGTCGCGAACCTCGCGCCGCGCAAGATGAAGTTCGGCCTGTCCGAAGGAATGGTGCTGGCGGCCTCCGCCACTGACGAGAAAGCCGAACCGGGCCTTTACGTGCTCGAGCCGGATAGCGGCGCGAAGCCGGGTATGCGCGTGAAATAAAGCGCGCGGCGTCGCACGCCGCAGGCATCCGCAAAGAAGCGGCACGCTTTTAAAAGCGTGCCGTTTTTTGTTTCATGACTTGTTCAGCGCCGCAGCCGCACGGATGAGTTTCTTGAAGGCGGCCTCATCTATTTCATCACCCTCATGAAAATCGATCGCGCGCCGGGTGTTGCCCTCAAGGCTGGCGTTGAATAGTCCTGAAGGATCGTCGAGCGAAGCACCCTTGGCGAAAGTCACCTTCACGGCGCTCTTGTACGTCTCGCCGGTACAGAGCATGCCGTCGTGATACCAAACCGGAACGCCTCTCCACTTCCACTCCTCAACCACCTCAGGCACAGCCTGTTTGATGAGAGCGCGAACATGCGCGAGCGTCTCGCCGCGCCAGTCGGCCAGTTCCTTGATCCTCGCGTCGATCAGACGAGAAGGGGATTCGCCCTCGGTCGCTGCATTTTTTTTCATATTGTTCGCACCTCATTCGGCTGGTTCCCGTCTTGCAAAGGGAGCCATTGTTCATCCTCCGCGTCGGCATGCGCATACGGCCGCAAGGTCGGCAGGCTTCAGACTAAATCCGCGCCAAAACCTGCTCCAGGTTCGCAAAGAAATGCTGCCACCCGCCCTTGGCGCCCTGGTATGCCTGCTCCTGATCTTGCCGGAAACCTGACTGCTCCATGCGCAGGTGGGTGCCCGTGCTCGTCGGGCTGAGAGTCCACGTGACGATGCTCTCAAGACCATAAGCCGCCCACGTGTACGAGAGCGTTCTGTTCGGCTCGATCGCCAGGACCTGACAGTCGACCGCGCCCCAATCCGCGCGAAGATTGAAACGGTGCTCCGCGACAAGCTTGAAATCGTTCTTCATCAACCACTCCTCGATCAGGTGGGGTTGAGTGAGTGCGCGCCAGATCTTTTCCGGCGGATGCGGCAGCTCCCGTTCGACGACGACGGAGCGCGTTTCGGTCAGCTTTTCGTTCATTGGTCCATCCTTTTCAGCAGGTCTTCAAGGTGGTCGAACCGGCTTTCCCAGAACCCAGTCATCTGGCTTGTCCAGTCGATCAGGGGGGCAAGTGCGCCGAGCTGCGCGCTGTAGTGCGTCTGGCGACCTTCATGGCGGTCGCGCACCAAACCGGCCTGTTTCAGGATCCCAAGATGCTTTGAGACGGCCGGTTGCGAAACCCCGGCTTGCGCCGTCAGGGCTCCGACCGTCTGCTCTCCGTCGCGGCACAATCGCTCGAAGATGACCCGCCGGGTCGGATCGGCGAGCGTTCTGAAGAGCACATCGTGAGCGTTCGGCATCTTGAATCAATAATCGGCTGGTTATGGATTAAATATAGCCACCGAGCTATATGTGAGTCAAGCAGGAATTGGGCAGTCGGAAGCGCTTTTGTTGGGTACGGGTTCTTCCGGTCAGCTCGGGGATAGCGGTTATGCCGCCGCGCACGCTGCATTACCCTGGTAAGTCACCCTCTCTTTTCAATATGTAAAGCTAATCAATATTGAAATCGGCCCGATGTTCCCGTCACTGGCCGAATGTTGCGTCACAACCAGAGGACCCTATCATGCGAGTCGAAGGATATAGCGCAAGCACAGTACCTCCCGCTGGCGAGGAAAACACCGCTTTCCAGCTCTCCCAAGCCGTCGGACAAAATGCAAAACCAAGTGCGCATAGCGCTGCCAGCCTGGCCCAGCCGCCATCGCCACCCGATCCGGCGTTACCGTTCCCACGCCGCGTGCAACATCTCCTGGCTCCGCTGGCCAAGGAAGCCGCTCGTTCGCTCGACGGACCTGCGCGAGCCTATGTTCCGCTCAAGCGCGAACACGGCGCGCCGTCGACATCCACGCCATCAACGGCGGCACCGCTCCAACCCGGCGACGACGCTGGAGACGAACCACTGCGGAAAGGTCTTGTGAAACGTGGTGCGGGTTCCGCCGGGGGGGCAATCCCGCCTCCCCCGATCACGCTCATGCAAGAGGGCAACAGGGCGCCAGCGGACGATAGACACATCCTGAGTCCCTCAATCGATACCCTTCCGCAAGGCCCCGTTCAACTCATGTACGGGAACCGTATCGTCAACCTGCGAGACAGCCTCGCGCAGCCTGGGGCCACAGCTCGCCAGCGAGCCCACGTGGCCGCCCCGGATTCGCTCTATCGCCCCGCGAACGCCGCCAACTTCATGGGCTCGCTGGAACTGGAACAACGCGGCCTGCCATCGGGGTCTTCTGGCAGTCGCCCCGACGTCCCCGACGTGCCTTTCGGCACCACGATGATGGTGATGCAATCGGCGGCCACCAGCTCAACGGCCGGCAATCTGTACGAAGCGTCGGCAAACCTCGCTGCTACCTCAGATGCCGGGGGTCCTGCCCGCGCGACGCTGCGATCGACAATCGATGCCCTGGACAGAAATGGCGAATGGAGTGGCGACGCACGGGAGATACCTCACTACATCAGGCATCCGGGCTCTTCCGGCCTGCGCGGCGGTGAAGATCTGGTGCGCGACCTTGAGAACCACTTCTCCACGCCCTACAACCCCAACCGCGAGCTGATGGCTCATCCCGAAACGTTCGCCTTGATCGGCTTGTCGTTCCGCAACTCGACTCCCCCGTCGGGAGGCCGCTGGCAGCCGGCCATGGTCATGGGCGTGCAACGACTTCACTCCAACGGCGACTATCGCAACGATGCCTACACGTTGTATAGCCCGTTCCATGGCGCTTTCCGCTACGAAAATTTCGGTCAACTAGCCTACGCTTTGCACAGCTACTATTCGACGGCTTTTCGCGACAGGGACGGATTCTCATCGGCAAACACGTCCTACTATGCAATGCAGAATGTGGTGCAGCATTCAATGGCAGAACAACGTCTTGGCGCAGTAGGCGGCAGCTACGGGATTCCACCTTTTCCTGCCCTGGCGCAGCCGTCTGGCCGCGCCGCCGGGTCTCTACCTGTCCCCGTGCCATCCCTCACACCACCGCGCGCTGACTTGCCGGCGCTGCCCGACTTCGACCAGCCGGGGCCGTCGGGCTACCAGCCGCCACCGCGCGGCGAACTGAAGCGCAGTGCGGACACCGAAGGCGAGCGCCAGCCCATGGCGTTATACCGCCCGTCGAATGTCACGCCGGCAGCCCTGAAAAAACTCGGCGGCTTCAGTGCCGAACAGACACCGCTCGGCAAGGTCAACCTCGACATGCACAACTTCGACGTCGCGACCAACCCCGCCGTGATCGACGGCGCCGGCTATCTCGGCACCTTCCGCAAGCTCGAGACGGCGCAGCAGAATCCGGCACTCGTCGATGCAAAGAACGGCTACGTCTACGCGGTCGCGCCCACGCCGAACATGGTCGACGTCAATGCGTCGCTCGGCGCGAATTCCCGGCATCCCGATACCGGCGAAGTCGCCGCGATGGGCCGCATCGACTACACGCAGATTCGCGGCTGGCAAAAAATGGAGAACGGCAAACTCGGGGCATTCACGGCCAACCCCGATTACCGCTGGGACGTCTACGACCAGACCCGCACCGCCGGCGCCCAGCCGCAGCTCTCGCGCTTCGCCGCCGGCAACGCGGCATGGAGCGATAGCGCGCATCGACCGTTCGCCATTGCACAGAAGCGTGACGGCAAAACCGTCTATGCGCCCCGGCAGGAGCCCAACGTGACCCAGGCAGCCTTCTACAATCACGCGCTGGAAAAAATCACCTATCTGAGCGACAGCCAGGCCAAAGGCCTGGATTATCGCGGGCCGGTCAAAGCGATCCCGCACAATGGCCGGATCGGCGCGCTGCAGGCCAACGTCAATGACCCGGCCGGCCCGCTCTCCAAGATGCACGGCGAGGATCACACCACCGTCACGGTCTCCTACACAGAGCCAGGAAAGGGCAACTATCAGACGTTCCGGATGGGCGACGACGGCCGGTTTCACACGAGTTTGCACGGCCAGGACGAGGTGTTACGCGTGGCCGGTACCGGCTATCTATATCTCGATTACGCGCCCAAAGACCCGCACAGCGTCAACGGCGTATTCCGCTACGAAAACAACCGTCTGATTCACGAAGAGGACGGTAAGGTGCTCACCTATTCGGACGCCGGCTACCCGTATGTCAGCCGCTATTACTACAACAGCAGCTATTCGCAGTGGAAACTGACCGACGCAAGCAACCAGTCCTTTTCACCGCCGAGAAGTATCCATTCGTATCGCGACAGCAGCGCAGGCAGCGCGCGAGTCCAGTATGAATTCGAGAAAGATCCGGATTCCGCGTTGCCGGCGGGTGTCACGCACTTTACGACCCGCCTGCCCAGTGGCGCGCCGACTTTCAGCGACGCCAACTCGTTCATGCAAAACACCACTCAGGATCAACAGCAGTACACCGCCGCCTGGCTCAGTCGCAACAATGCCGCACTGCTGTTCAAGGATGGCTTCTATCTCACCGCGGCCGGCGCGCGGACCCTGGAGGTGCGCAATCTGCAAGGCAATACCATCAGGAGCCTGCGAACCGATGCGCCGCCGCAAGCCGGCGCATCCGGCATCAAGTCCGACTACCAGGTAGCCGATCGGACATGGGCTCGCCTGCAGAGCGAACAGGAGCGCAGGGAACAGTTTGAAGACTTCAACAAGACCAGCCAGACGAATGGCGCAAACCGACCCGGGAACCAGCCGCGCGGATAGTGCAAAGGCCAATTATCGGCAACCCGGTCAGACGCGTGTTCTTCTGCAAAGTGAACAGGTGCTCACGCAAAAGTTCGACGCACTCAGCATGACAGCGCATGCCGCGCAATAAACGCGGATGATCGGCTTTTGAGAACGCCGCGCCTATGCATCCCCAGGCGCGGCATTCGAAACATCACCACCTGATCCGGTCGAAGCGCCGCGTATAGAGCAGCTCGAGTCCGTCGAAGGTGCCGCCATATGCAGCGACCGACCAATAACGCGTGAGGTTGACGGTCGCCTTGATCGCATTGCTTGCCGACTGCAGGCCCTGCTCGTAGCCGATCACGAGCCACTCGTTGATCGCTTTCGACACCATCACCACTTGGGGATCGGTGAGCCCGACTTCGCTTCGGCCGATCGAAAATTCGTCGAGCCCGAAGGTCTGCGCGATCCGCTTGCCGCTCGCGCTGCCGAGCAAGGCGAGCGCGGTCGTCATGGTGCTTTGCTGACCGAGGTTGTTGCCCTGATCCGTGCCATGTCCAAACAGCAGCCACGACAATTTTTCGTTGTCCGGCACGCTCGGCTCGGACACCAGCTTGGCGACCGGGAACTGCACCGTGCCGGTGACCTGCACGCCCGCCTCGACCTGCTGATTGCGGCGCATCGCGAGAATGTTGATACCCGGATTGGCCACTGGACCGTTGAACGTAAAGAAGCCGTTCTCGATGTTGAGCTTGCGGCCAAACGCGGTGTAGGTCGACCCCTGCGTCACGCGGACATTGCCGACCGCGCGCAACGGCAGGTTCGGCGCGCTCATCGCGGTGATCGTGCCGGTCAGGCCGAGGTCCGCGCCTTGACCGCGGAAGCGGAAGTTGTCGCCGAGACTAAGGTCGATATTGGCGCGCGGCGCGAACCGGCCGACCGGCTTGTTGGTGCCCGCCACTTGCGGCGTCGGCCGTTCGCCCGCCACCGTGCCGTCCGGACGCACGATCACCACGTCGTCGCCGAGTTTCGGCGCGGATTGCTCCGGCATATCGAACAGCGCGTGATCGACCATGAATTTGCCGTTGATCGCCATGCCGCCCTGCGCACCGGCGTTCGCCACGCTCGCGCTGCCCGACAGCGACAGATTGCGGTCCGGCGCCGCGAACAGCTCAAGCTTATCCGCGACGATGCTCGCGGACAGATCCGGCTCGTCGCCATCCAGACGCACGCGGCCGGTGGCGCGCAACGTGCCGCTCGCACCGTGAAACTCGACCTGCTGAAAATCCACCAGATTTTTCGACAGCGCGATGCGCACCACACCGTCCTTCAATTGCACGCCCTGGTCGACCATCGTCGCCGACAAACCGTCGCCGAGCAGCGACCCCGTCAGATCCGGCTTGGCCACCGTGCCGCCGAGCGCGAGCTTCAGCGCGAGGTGGCCGTCGAGCAGATAGCTCGGACCGAACAGGCCGCCGGTCGTTTTCAGCGACGGCACGTTGGCGTTCACGTTCCCGCTGAGCGCGCCCTCTTCGTTGACGCTCAGAAAGCCGTCACGCATCACGAGCGTGGTATGCGCATCAACGTCTACCACGCCGATCCGGCTGGCCTGCGCACGGACGGTCGCATTCAGCCGGTTGCCGCCAGTGAATTCGGCGCGCGCGCTCATATCCGTGACGCCCAGAGAAGCCAATCCGCGACCGATTTCAACCGTCACGTCGCCGCTGCGACGCTTCAGTTCAAGATGGCCGCTCGCGGTGCTGCCGAGCGCGAAATCCCAATCGCCGTCGAACACCAGGTCGGTCTTGACAGCCGGCGGCGCGCCCGTGATCTCGCGCCGCAGATCTTGCAGCCGCGCCAGCGAAATGCCGCTCAAGGTGCCGGCGGACTGGATCTTGCCGTGGTCGAACGCGAACGATTTCAGGCTCAGCACCGCGCCTTCGAGTGTGAAGCGCGTCGCGCCGAGCGTCAGGCGGTTCGGCCCGGCACTCACGGCGAGCGGCGACTCGAGATTCAGCGCCGGCGTGCCGCGGTTCTGCAGACGGGTCACGGTGCCGTCCCAGCGCGTGCCGTCGCGGGCTTCGGTCAGCTTGCCGTTGGCCGCGAGCGTCAGATCGAGCGGACGGTCCTGCAGTTTGCCGGTGGCCGCCGCCTCCAGCGTATGGTTCGCGCGCGTGCCGGACAGGCGTGCCGTGAGTGTGGCCAGATCGACGCCGCCCGCGCTGAGATCGCGTGCGTCGGTCGTGAAGACGAGCGCGCCGTTCGCGCCGTCGCGCAATTCGGCATGGCCTTCCGCATGACCGAGACGATTGCTGCTGAACACCACACTGTCCGCCTTGTAGTTCAGCACGACATTCGGATGCGCGAACGAGCCGGTGACGTCGCCATCCGCGGCGACGAGACCGGCGAGGCCGAAACCGAGGCGCTCCAGATCGGGCGCATCGACACGGAAACGCAGCCGGTCGCCGCGCGCGCCGAAGCTGCCCTGCAAGTCCACCTGATTACCCGCCACTGAGAGGTTCGCGCGGCTCGGCAGAATTCGCGAACCGGCCAGCTGGACCACGCCGCTACCGGTCAAGGGCAGGCCGTCGTAGACGCTCGGACCGAGTTTGAATTCGGCCTTGGTGGTGAAGACCGGGCCGAGCATGCCGGCCGCCGTGAGCGTGCCGTTGACGCGTGCCTCGATTTTGCGGGCTGGCGGCGCTTTGGACGCCCTGGGCGGCACCTTGCGCTGGACGACTTCTGCTTTCACGGCCGCCTTGGCCGTGTTCTTGACCACCGCTGCGGCCTTGTCGCCTGGCGCCGCGCTTTTCGCGCCGGCTGTGCTGCCCGCGAGTGCCGCAGGTTGGGTGGCTTCGGTCGATTGGGTCGCCTTCGTCGCCCTGACAGTCCCTGTCGCCGTCGTTACTGGAGTGCGCGACGGCATCTGCGAAGTCAGCGTCAACGGATCGAAATCGGTCAGTTGCGCTTTCAGGTTGTAGGTCGAATTCGCGTCGTGCTTGAGCGCGCCGGACAGATCGATGCGGCCTTTGCCCGACGTGATCCGCACGTCGTTGAAGCTCATGCGCGCAGGATCGAAGGTCACCTTGCCTTGTGCGCGCAGCCCCGCCTTCGGGTCGACGAGATCGAGGGTCAGGCTTTGCACGTCGTCGTTCAGACGAATGCCGATCGGACCGGAAAGCTGGGTCGGCCGCACGGTCGCCTGGAGCGCGTTGAGGTCGAGCCCGGCAACCTGCAGATCGAACTGGCCGTGCTTGCCCGTCAGCGCGCCGCCGCCGGTGAGCGTGGCGCTCTTCACGAGCCGTACGTTCAGGTTCGAGATGCGCTGTGCCTGGGCGTCGAGATGCACGTCGGTTTGCGCGTCGATCAAAGGCAGCAGGTTCTGGTCGATCGCACCGGGTTTGGCGTTGACGATCGAGACATGGCCGGCGACGGCGAAACCCGCTGCGCCTTTTTCCGTTGCTTCGGTGTTGACGCCGCCTTTGCCGTTTTTGGCAACGGGCTGCTTGGCGACACCGGGAGCGGTGTTCGGGGCAGCGCTAGTGGCACTCCTGGTGCTGCCGGCACTCGCGGCAGTCGCGGCGCCGGATGCGCCGGCGGGACTCGCCGAGTCTGGCGCGGCAGCGCCGCTCACCCCGCTTGCCCCACTAGCGCCGCCCAATATCACCGCCCCTGCCGCACCCTGCCCCACCGGCGCGAGTTCCGCCCGCACCGCGAGGTCCGCCAGCGGTGCGCCGGGCGCAAACGCCTGCGGATTGATGTGATCGAAAGTCAGCGTGGCGCGTTGCAACGGCACGTCGCCGAATGGCGTGGCCTCAACCCGCGCGTGGCCGGCGAGCTTCATGCCGCTGGCATCGAGTTCGGCGATGAGATTTTCCAGCGAGCCGCTCAGATGACCGCTCACCTGCACCGCCTCGTTGTTGACCTTGCCGGAATAGCCGACGTCGCCGGTCAGCGGAAACGGCCGTACCCCGTCGAGCTTTGCCGCCGCCGTCACCGCGCCGAACGGCGTGTCCAACCGTTCGATCGCAGCTTCGTGGTGCCGCCCGTCACTGCGGCCGTGGAACATGAAACGGGAAAACTCCGTAGTCGACCCGCCCTGATGCAACAGCAGTTTATCGACCTGCACGTCGCGCACCTCGAGTTGCATCGGCAAGCGCAGGTCTTGCGGCAGTTGCAGCGGTCCGCTGCTGCTCGACGACGAAGCGCCGACACGGGCGTCGATCGTCCCGATATGCAGATAGTCGATCGCGAAGCGCCAGGGCTTGCGCGAAAGTGCCCAGCGGCCGGCTACATGGTCGACCTGGATGTCGGTGCCGCTGCCGTCGAGACTGCGCCAGCGCACCTGCCGCAATTGCACACCGGTCGAGAGCGCCCCGCTCTCCAGGGTGCCGGTCAGTTTGCCGCCGAGCAGCTTGACGGCCGCCTGCCACGCGTAGGCCGTCCCGCGCTCGGTCGTCAGCGCGCCGTACAGCAGGCCGATTGCCACGGCAACCAGCAGCACCAGCACGGCGAGCGTCCACGCAAGCGTTTTCAACAGCACGCGGCCGCGACGGCGCTTGGGCTGCGGCGCGTCAGGCGCGGGCGGCTGTCCGGGCGGAGGAGCGCCGGGCGGCTGCGCGGGTGGCTGGGCGGAAACGTCCGTGGTCATGCGTGGATCATGTAAGAGCAGGTTTCCATCAGAAGGCGATGCCGAGCGTCAGGTACGGCCGCACGCTCCTGTTGCGGATGCCGTAGGCGACGTCGACATTCACCGGGCCAACCGGACTACGCCAACGCGCCCCGACCCCTACGCCCGGATAAAAGACTTTCTCGCCCCACGTATCGGTGGCGGTCCCGACGTCGAAGAACGCGGCTGCGCCCCAGTCGTGCGTGAACCAATGCTGATATTCGGCCGACGCCGTCACGAGATACTTGGTAGGCAGCACCGACCCGTCGACGTTGTTACCAATGCTCTGATAGCTGTACCCACGGATCGAATTCGAACCACCCGCGCGGAACAGCAGCGAAGCCGGAATCCCGCTCGAACTGCCGCTCGTGAACACGCCGCCGAGTTCCGCCCGGAACAGCACGAGGTCTTCCTTGCCGATCGGCAGATACTGCTGACCGCGGGCGTAGCCGCGCACGAACGTCTGATCGGTCAGCACGCCCTTCACCGCGAAGCCCGCTTCGACGTGAATCAGGTTGCCCGAACGCGGAAACAGCGGGTCGTCGGTATTGCGGCGGGTCCACGACCACGACGGCACCAGCGCGCGGCTGGTGGTCGGCGCGATCGCGTTCTGGTCGAGCCGGTCCTGGTAGTACAGGAGCGAGTAGTTGTAGTCGATGAATTGCGAGGTACGGGCCCGCTGCACGCCGCCGCGAATACTGTAGATGCGGGTGTCGGACACGTCGGTCGTGGTGTAGGAAGCCAGCACGCTATTGGTCCATGCGCGCGGTCCCGGCGGCATCGCAAGTTGAATCTGTCCGTACTGCTGGATCTGGTCGATGCGTCCGTCGACCGTGAACGGCCACGCCTTGCCGAACGTGTCGAGATACGAGTACGAACCCTGGATCAACGGGCCGTTGTCGGTCGAATAACCGACCCCGCCGCGGATACTGTTGTACGGATATTCCGACACCTTCACGTGCATGGGCGTGTCGACTGGCTTGGCCGGATCGCTATCCACGTCGATCGCCACGCTCGCGTAGTACGGCGTGTTCTGCAACTGCCGCTGCAATTCGGCGACGCGCTGCACGTCGTAGATATCGCCGACCGCAATCGGATTCACGTTGTCGACGATCTGTTCCGGATAGCGCCGCGTGCCGGATACGTCGAGCTTGCCCATCGTGAAAGTCGGGCCGCTTTCATACGTCACGGTCAATTTCGCTTCGTGCGTGCGCGGGTCGATCAGCGCCTCGGAGTGGTAAATCTTCGCGCCCAGGTAACGGCGCGCCTGCAGCGCCTTGAGCGACGCATTTTTCGCGTCGTCCCAGTCGCCTTGCGAAAACGGATCGCCTTCATGCAGCGAAAACGCGAAGCGGGCGGCGTTTTCCTGCGCCGGGTCTTCGGTCAGCACCGGCCCGCGAAACGACAGCGAAATCGACGAGATGAGGGTTTGCGGGCCGGGATCGACGCTCACCGTCACGCGCTTCTGGTCGTCGACGGTGCGCACGTCCGTTCGCACGACCGGTGTGAAATAACCTTGCGTGGCGGCGAGATCGCGCACCTGCTGGGGCGTGGCGGTAATCAGAAATTCGAACTGATCGTCGCTGATGTCGGGACGTTTGGCGAAGCGCGCCACGTCCAGATGCGCTTCGAGCAGCTTGCGCAGCGAGCGCGGCGCGGCTTCGATTTCCACCTTGTAGCTGGCGGACGCGCGGCGCGCCGCGTGCGTGTCGACCGTGGCCAGCATGAGCATGACGATGCCGAACGCGAGCCACGCGCGCAGCCAGCGCCGAATCGGCGTCGGATGCCCGGGCTCGTCAGCGGTTTTGCCACGCCGCACACGCGGCTCTTCGATCGCACACCCCGCCAAACGGGACCTCCGGCCGTGGTTGATGGATTCTGTCGCTCTGGCGCGCCGCGGCGGCCGAAGCTCGCGCTATTTGACCACATCGGCGAACCCGCGCCATCTCTTAAAAGGGCGCGTTTGCAGGATCAGGCGCAGTGGGCCGTGCGGCTGCCAGCGACGCGCCGTAGGCGGCGTCCACAGCGATGTTGTCCGAACGCAAAGCGCGGATTTCCGCACCGCCCGCTGACCCGGCGCCCGCCTTTGACGCATCGCGGCAGCGCGGGTTCCGGGCGTTTTCGCAGACTGGCCGCTCGCGCCGGCCAGCCTTTTTCGACCCCGCGCGGCGCATGCGGTAAAATTATGGAATAGCAATGGCGCCACGGCGGAATTCCCGTCGGGCAGCCGCCATTCCCCAAACCACGGACGTCTAGCCATGTATCAATCGGACATCACCCAGTTCCTGAACCAGCTCAAGCAACAAAAACCGAATCTGGAAGCTGAACAGCGCCGTGGCCGGGCGCTGCTGTGGGACAAACAGCCGATCGACCTCGAAGAACGCGCCGAGCAGAAAGCCTCGCGCGTAGAGCAGACGCCTTACTCGTACTATCAAAACTTCTAAGCGCGTGAGTCACGCCGACGAGGCAAAGGGCGCCACAGCGGCGCCTGACGCCGCGCTTGCCGCGCCCGCCACCGATTCAACGCCGGACATCGTCGACGGCATTGCTTTCGCGCGTCTATACGGCGAGCCGCTCTTCAAGCTGCCGACGGATCTGTACATTCCGCCGGACGCGCTCGAGGTGTTTCTCGAAACGTTCGAAGGCCCGCTGGATCTGTTGCTGTACCTGATTCGCAAGCAGAACTTCAATGTGCTCGACATTCCGATGGCGGACGTCACGGTCCAATACCTGGGCTATGTCGACCAGTTGCGCCAGACCAATCTCGAACTCGCGTCCGAGTACCTGCTGATGGCGGCGATGCTGATCGAGATCAAGTCGCGCATGCTGTTGCCGGTGAAGAAGGCCGATAGCGGCGACGAAGCCGAGGATCCGCGCGCGGAACTGGTCCGCCGCCTGCTCGAATACGAGCAGATGAAGCTTGCCGCACAGCGCATCGACCATCTGCCGCAACTCGGCCGCGATTTCCTGCGCGCCGAGGTGTACATCGAACAAAGCATCACGCCGCGCTTTCCCGACGTGGATAGCGAAGACCTGCGCGCCGCGTGGGCCGACGTGATCAAGCGCGCCAAGCTGGTTCAGCACCACAAGATTTCACGCGAGGAATTGTCGGTGCGCGAGCATATGAGCACGATCCTCCGGCGCTTGCAGAACGCGCGTTTCATGGAGTTCTCCGATCTATTCGACACGAGCAAGGGCGTGCCCGTGGTCGTAGTGAATTTCATCGCCATGCTCGAGTTGTGCCGTGAGTCTCTCGTCGAAATCACGCAGGCTGAGCCGTTCGCACCGATCTATGTGCGCCTCGCCTATCTGCCGGCCTGAAGCCGCCAAGCGGGGTTTGCGTGCGCGATTGCCGCCGCGGACGCCCCGTTTCAGTGCGCGTCGGAACAAAATCCACTACTGCGGTGCGCCGCCGGAACAATTCCACTACAATCCCGCGCTCCGAACCTGTCATCACCAGCGAGGCCGCGGAACGTGCGAAAACCTGAGTTTTTGCGCCCACCCAGTCTCGCGCCGCGCGAGGAAATCCCTGTCCGATCATGAAAGTCATCAGCTCGATCCATGAATTGCGCGACCAGTTGCGCGGCCAGAATCGCACCGCCTTTGTGCCGACCATGGGCAATCTGCATGAGGGCCATCTGTCGCTGATGCGCCTTGCGCGCCAGCACGGCGACCCGGTGGTGGCGAGCATCTTCGTCAACCGCTTGCAGTTCGGCCCGAACGAGGATTTCGACAAATACCCGCGCACGCTCGAAGCCGACATCGACAAGCTGCAGAAAGAAGGCGTCTACGTGCTGTTCGCGCCGACGGAGCGGGATCTGTATCCGGAACCGCAGGAGTACCGCGTGCATCCGCCGCACGATCTGGGCGACATCCTCGAAGGCGAATTCCGCCCCGGTTTCTTCCAGGGTGTCTGCACGGTGGTGATGAAGCTGATGTCGTGTGTGCAGCCGCGCGTCGCGGTATTCGGCAAAAAGGATTATCAGCAATTGATGATCGTGCGCAGCATGTGCCACCAGTTCGCGCTACCAACCGACATCATCGCGGCGGAAACCGTGCGCGATGCCGACGGTCTCGCGCTCAGCTCGCGCAACCGCTTTCTGCAGACGGCCGAGCGCGCTGAGGCGCCGGTGCTGGCCGCCGAGCTCAATCGCGTGCGCGACGCGGTCCTCGCCGGCGATCGCGACTTCGCGAAACTCGAACAGGCGGCGATGGCGGCACTGGCCGCGCGCGGCTGGCAGCCTGACTACATCGCCGTGCGCAAGCGCTCGAATCTGCTGCCGCCGGCGAGTCCGCAAGACGCGAACGCGGAGTTGGTCGTGCTGGCCGCTGCCAAACTCGGCACCACCCGGCTCATCGACAACCTCGAGATCTGAAGCCGTCTTAGTCTGCGCAAACGCGCACAAGAAGCCACAAGGGATTGGTCATGCAACGCAATATGCTGAAGTCGAAAATCCATCGCGTCGCGGTCACGCATTGCGAACTGCACTACGAAGGCTCGTGCGCGATCGACGAAGACTTGCTGGAAGCCGCGAACATCGTTGAAAACGAGCGGATCGACATCTGGAACATCAACAACGGCGAGCGTTTTTCGACCTATGCGATCAAGGGCGAACGCGGCAGCGGCATGATTTCGCTGAACGGTTCGGCCGCGCGGCGCGCGCAGCTGGGCGATCTGGTGATCATCGCGGCGTTCGCGGTGGTGGACGAAGCGGAACTGAAGGCAGGCTGGAAACCGGATCTGGTGTTCGTCGACGACAACAACAAGATCAAGGGCAGCCGCGATCACGTGCCGACCCAGAACTGGACCTGAGCCTGCCGTTCACGGCGCGGGTTTTAAGCGGCGGCCGCCTTGAGCCGCCCACAAACTCATCTCAAGCCTTCTTGCCGGCGCCGTTGGTCCATTCGATGATCGGCTGCCACTGCTCCAGATCCTTCTCCACGCGGCTTTTTGCGACGTCCCACAAGGTCAGGCCATGCGCCGCCAGCTGGACGTAATTCTGCGTGTCGCGCAGGTAGCCCAGCACCGGCAGCTTCAATCCCTCGACAAAACGATGCAACTGCTCCGCTGAGCGCGTGCGCGCGTCGACGCGCATCCCCACGACGCCGATCTCGATCGCGCCTTTTCTGACCGCCTTCTCTTTCGCCAGCCGCTCGAGAAATTCCTGGGTGGCGAGAATATCGAACATGGAAGGCTGCAACGGCACGATCACCTTGTCGGCCAGATCCAGCGCGATACCCAGACGGTTGCCGTGCAACCCGGCCGGCGTGTCGACTACCGCATGTTCCAGACCCCTGGGTGGTTTGACGGGGTTTTCCGGATCGACCTCCCAGGTCTCGATGGGCGGCAGCGCAGCGGGCCGTAGCGACAGCCACGCGTGCGCGGACTGCTGTTTGTCGAGGTCGGCCAGCGCGACCCATTCCCCGAGCGACGCGAAATAGCCCGCCAGATTGGTGGACAGCGTGCTTTTGCCCACGCCGCCCTTCGGATTCGCCACCACGATCACCGTCATGAATTCTCCCGGAAAGAAGGCTGGGCGCCGCCAGCCGGTTTGCCGCGCTGTTTGCTCCGACTTGCACGGTGGGTCCTGATTTGTGCCGTTTCAGGTTCACCCGCCGATCCAGCCGTTGATAATATCGACAAATGCACCGGGGCCGAAGCCCCCAAACGGCTAATTGGCCGCCCTACCCCCTGTTTTTTCCATCGAGGACTCGAATCTCATGAGCGAACTCCGCCAGGAATACACCATCGAGCGCCTGCATGAGCGCCAGAAGGGCACGTTGCCCGGCTTGCTGGGCGTGCATGTTCTGGCGCTGGAGCAAGGCACCCTGAGCGCGGAATTGACCGTGCGCGACGAATTGCTGGCACCGAACGGCTTTCTGCATGCCGCCACCGTGATCGGTCTCGCGGATACCGCGTGTGGCTATGCATGCCTCGCGCATTTGCCCGAGACGGCGCGCAATTTCACGACCGTCGAGCTGAAAAGCAATTTTCTCGGCACCGCGACGGAGGGCACCATCCGCGCAGTCGCCAAGGCCGTGCATCTGGGCCGCAGTACGCAGGTGTGGGACGCTACCGTCACCGATCCGAACGGCAGGACGATCGCGCTGTTTCGCTGCACGCAGATGGTGTTGTATTGACTGAATAATGCGGGTGCGGGCCTTCGTCACCCAATCGCAGCAAACAGCTTGGACAGATCGAGGTGCCCGGCGAGCGTGTCTGCCAGACGATCCAGCGAGGCCTCACGCAACGCCGGATAGTCGAGTTTCGCGGCATCGCTCAGCCCCGCCCACGCGAGCAATGCGGCGCACGCGGCCGGCGTGTCGAACAGGCCGTGCACGTAGGTCGCGAGGATCTGGCCGTCGGCCGAGATCGCGCCGTCGGGATGAGCGTCCGGCGCTTCGCCCAATTGCAGCGCGGGGGAGTTCAGTGCCGGGCCTTGCGTCTCACCCATGTGAATCTCGTAGCCGGCGACCTCGGGCGAACCCGCCAATGCAAGGCGCCCCGTCACGTTCTTCAGCGTCTTTTCCCGCGTCAATATGGTCGAATAATCGAACCAGCCGAGGCCCACGCTCGTTCCGGGCGGGCCTTCCACGCCGTGCGGATCGGCCACTTCGCGCCCCAGCATCTGCATGCCGCCGCAAATCCCGATTACGCGGCCGCCGTAGCGCAAATGCCGCTGCAGCACCGCATCCCAGCCCTGCGCACGCAGAAAAGCCAGATCGCCGGGCACATTCTTCGAGCCCGGCAAGATGATCAGATCGGCGGCCGGAGGCGGCGTGCCGCTTCGCACATAATGAAAATCGACCTGCGGATGAGCGCGCAGCGCGTCGAAATCGGTGTGGTTGCTGATGTGCGGCAACACCGGCACGACCACCCGCAGCATCCGGGCCGCCTCGTCGCTTTGGCCGCCCTGGCCGCTATGCGCGGCGCGCAGTTCGGGCGGCAGCATGTCTTCGGCGTCGAGCGTCAGACCGTGCAGGTAGGGCACGACGCCGAGCACCGGCTTGCCGGTCTTCGCTTCGAGCCAGTCGAGCCCGGGCTTGAGCAAACCCACGTCGCCGCGAAAGCGGTTGATGATGAAGCCACGCACCCGCGCCTGCTCGCTTTCCGAAAGACACGCGAGCGTACCGGTCAGATGCGCGAAAACCCCGCCGCGGTCGATGTCGGCCACTAACACAACCGGACAATCGACTGCTTCAGCGAAACCCATGTTGGCGATATCGCGCTCGCGCAGATTGATCTCAGCGGGGCTGCCGGCGCCTTCGACGAAGATCGTGTCGTAAGCCGCCTGGAGCCGCGCATACGATTCCAGCACGGCCTCGAACGCGACCGGCTTGTAGTCGTGATACGCGCGCGCATCGAGATTCATGCGCGCCTTGCCGTGGATGATCACTTGCGCGCCGCGGTCGCTGGTCGGTTTGAGCAGCACGGGGTTCAGATCGGTGTGCGCGGCGATGCCCGCGGCCACCGCCTGCAAGGCCTGCGCGCGGCCGATCTCGCCGCCGTCGACCGTCACCGCGCTGTTGAGCGCCATGTTCTGCGGCTTGAACGGCGCGACCCGCACGCCGGCGCGGCGCGCCAGCCGGCACAATCCCGCGACGAGCGTGCTCTTGCCGGCGTCGGACGTGGTGCCCTGAATCATCAGCGTGCCGCGCGGCACAGGTACGGCGTCATGCGGGGTGGAAGTGGTGGTCACGGAATGTCGGACTCGGCGGTGAATAGGCAGTGAAGCCGGCAGTGAAGCCAGGCAGTGAAGCCGCGGCGCGGCGCGCAACCTGGCGGCAACGATCTCGCCGTACGCGGCGGCACCGTACAGCCAGGAAGCGGCAACGCCGCGATTTGAACGCGCCATTATCCCATCGTGCCGGCACGCACTGCGCGCCGGTACAATCACGCGATGATTTCCCGCGACCTCACCTTCGTTCTCGGCGGCGCCCGCTCGGGCAAGAGCGTGCACGCCGAACAACTGGCGAACCATAGCGCCCTTCCCGTCACCTACGTCGCCACCGCGCGCGTGGCCGACGACGCCGAATTCAGTGCGCGTATCGCGCATCATCGCGAGCGGCGTCCGGCGCATTGGCAGCTGCTCGAAGCGGGCCTCGATCTCGCCGGCGCCGTCTCGCAGATCGACGCGCCTCGCCACTGCATTCTGATCGACTGCCTGACACTGTGGCTCGCCAATCTGTTATGCCCTCCGGATGGCGACGGTTTGCCCATCGAGCACTATCACGCGCACTTTGCCGCTTTCGAAGCAGCGCTCATCAACGCCAAAGGCAAGATCATCGTGGTCAGCAATGAAATCGGCTTGGGCGTCGTCCCGCTCGGCGCCGAAACGCGCCTCTATGTCGACGAACTCGGGCGGCTCAACCAGCGCGTCGCCGCATTGAGCACCCAGGTCACGATGATGGTCGCGGGCTTGCCGCTCGCCTTGAAAACAGCGGGCAGCGCGTAATGCTTTCGCTCCCCCTGATCGTTACCCTCGCAACGGCAGGCGTCGCCGTCGACCGTTGGCTCGGTGAGCCGCGCACCGCGCATCCGCTGGTCGGCTTCGGCAAATGGGCTGCGCGCCTCGAAACGCGCTACAACACCGGCCGGCGCTTGCGGCTCAAAGGGCTGCTCGCATGGTCGCTGGCGGTCATGCCGCCGGTGCTGATCGCCTGGTGGCTCGTCGCCGTGCTGCCGTTTTTTTGGGCCTGCGCGGTGCATGTCGTCCTGCTGTGGTTTGCCCTCGGCGCGCGCAGTCTGCACGATCACATCGCGCCGATCGCACAGGCATTGGCGCGGCGCGATCTGGCGCAAGCGCGTCTCCTGACCTCGCGCATCGTGTCGCGTGAAACCGCTCATGCCGACGAAGCGGCGCTCTCGCGCGCCGCCGTCGAATCGGCACTCGAAAACGGCAACGACGCGATTTTCGGCGCGCTGTTCTGGTTCGCGATCGCCGGCGGCCCGGGCGCGTTGGGCTTTCGTCTGGCCAACACGCTCGATGCCATGTGGGGCTACCGCACGCCGCGCTATTTGCGTTTTGGCTGGGCCGCCGCGCGGATCGACGACGTGCTCAACTGGATTCCCGCGCGCCTCACCGCGGCGAGCTATGCGTTGCTCGGCGACACGCGCACGGCGCTGCGTTGCTGGCGCGAACAGGCGCCGCGCTGGGACAGTCCGAACGCCGGACCGGTCATGGCGTCGGGCGCGGGCAGTCTGAACGTATTGATCGGCGGCCCCGCGGTCTATCACGGCGCGCTTGAACACAGACCGACGCTCGGCTTCGGACACGCCGCGCAGGCCACGCATGTGACGGCGGCGTTGATACTGGTCGAACGCACGGTCATTCTCTGGCTGGCGGTGCTGATCGTGCTGGCTTTGTTGAGTGTGCCCTTTCATGGTTGATCGAATGGCTGCTCGCACAGCCGATAGCGGCGCCGCGCCCACCGTGGTGATTCACGGCGGCAATCTGCACGAAGCGGCTGAGCGTTACGGCATTCCCTACGCGCAATGGCTCGACCTGTCGACGGGTATCAATCCGCACGGCTATCCGGTGCCGCCGGTTCCCGCCGCTGCCTGGCGCCGCCTGCCCGACGAAGGCGACGGTCTTGCGGCCTGCGCCGCGCGTTACTACGGCGCGCCCGACGCCGCGCACGTGCTCCCGGTAGCGGGGAGCCAGGCGGCGATCCGCGCGCTGCCCTCGCTCTTGCCACGCGCCCAGGTTGGCATTGCGCCGCTCACGTATAGCGAATATGCGCCCGCCTTCGAGCGGGCCGGACACCAGGTCGCGCCACTGGATGTGGCCTGGGACACGTTGCCCGAGGCGTTCACGCATGGGGTTGTCGTGAATCCGAACAATCCCACCGCTGAGCACCTGAGCGCCGGCCAGTTGCTGCACTGGCACGCGCAACTCAGCGCGCGCGGCGGCACCCTGCTCGTCGACGAGGCCTTCGGCGATACGATGCCGGCGGCGTCACTTGCGGCGAGCACGCATCGCGACGGCTTGATCGTGCTGCGTTCGCCAGGGAAATTCTTTGGGCTCGCGGGTGTGCGCGCGGGCTTCGTCCTCGGTGCGCCGGCTTTGCTCGACGCATTAGGCCGTACGCTCGGCGCGTGGACGGTCAGCGGTCCGGCTCGTCACGCCGTCAAAGCCGCATTCGAAGACACGGCGTGGCAGCAGCAGATGCGCACGCGCCTCGCCGCCGAAAGCGCCCGTCTGGTGAGTCTGTTGCATGCACACGGTTTCGCCGCGCGCAGCACGCCGCTCTTCGCATGGACCGACGACGCACGCGCCGCTGCCATGCATGAAGCGTTAGCACGACGCGGCGTGTGGACGCGGCTCTTCGCGGCATCGGGCAGCGTGCGCTTCGGGCTGCCGGCGAGCGAAGCGGAATGGGCGCGTCTTGAAGCAGGTTTGCGCGAGGCGGTTCGATGATTCGAGGTCCACGTTGCGCGTTTGCCGCCGCGATCGCCGCCGCGCTTTTCGCGGGCACACTGCATGCGAACGCCGCCATCACCGTCACCGACGACACCGGCGCAACTGTCACCTTATCCGCACCTGCGCAACGCGTCGTCAGTCTCGCGCCCCACGTCACCGAACTGTTGTATGCCGCGGGCGGCGGCGCGAAACTGGTCGGCGCCGTGTCCTATAGCGACTATCCGCCCGAAGCGAAGCAACTGCCGCGCGTCGGCGACAACAAGGCGCTCGACCTCGAACGGATCGTCGCGTTGAAGCCCGATCTGATCGTCGTGTGGCGACACGGCAATGCGCAGCGCCAGCTCGATCGGCTGCGCGAGATGCATGTGCCGCTGTTCTTCAGCGAGCCGCATCGTCTCGACGACGTGGCCACGTCGCTGACCAGGCTGGGGCAATTGCTCGGCACCTCGCCGAGCGCGGATGCCGCCGCCGCGGCGTACCGTCGGGACATCGCGCGATTGCGCACGCAGTATGCGAGCAGACCGCCGGTCAGCGTGTTCTATCAGGTGTGGGATCAACCGTTGATGACGCTCAACGGCGAGCATATGGTGAGCGATGTGATCGCACTCTGCGGCGGCCGCAATGTGTTTGCGAAACTCGAGCCGCTGGCGCCGACCGTCTCGACCGAAGCGGTGCTCGCAGCGAATCCGGAAGCGATCTTTACTGCCGCGCCCGGCGCGACCAAACCGGACACCACTTTGCCGCAACTCAGCACATGGCGTGCGTGGCCGAGCCTCAAAGCGGTCGCGAACAACAATCTGTTCGCCATCGACGGCGATTTGATCAACCGGCCGGCGCCGCGGATCGCGCAAGGGGCGAAACAGATGTGCGAAGACCTGGAGCTGGCGCGTTCACGGCGGAAAGACGGCGCGCAGTGATGCACGTCGCAAAGCCGACATTCAAGCGTCAGCGTGAGGTCGTCTCGGAGCGTTTGAACGGCCAGCGCTCGAATTCAGAAAGCCGCAACCGGTAACGCGCGACGTTGCCCAGGTAAAGGTGATCGAGATCGGACTGGATCGCGTCGATGAACGAGGACATGTCTTCCGCGGCCACCAGATTCCGCGCGAGCGTTTCGATCTCGCCACGCGTGCCGGCAAGACCGCCGCGAATCACTTGCTGTACCGCCTCTATCAACGCATTGCGATACTTGAGGCGGAACGCGTCCGGCTCACCGACGGATTGTCGAATCGCCAGATAACGCTGACACGAGCGCTCGTACGCCCAGATGAATACGTCGCGCAACAGCTCGACGCGATTGGCCTCGTACACACCGAGCGTACCGTCGACGTAGGCCTTTTCGGGAACGTCGATGAACGACAGCGGACACAGATTCTGCCGGATCAGCGGGATATTCGCGGTCAGACGCGAGACCCGCTTGTTGACGTCTTCGAACGGCTGCAGATACGGCAGATGCACCATGCCGAAGAAAGCCTGTTCGAAGGGATCGTCGATTTGGGCGGCCTTGTCCAATACCGCCTCGAAGCATTCCGCAATCTGCTGTGGCACGGCGAGCGGAAAAAAGACCGTGCCGCTGATCTCCACTTCGCGCGCGCGCAAACGGCCGCTGGCGAACGGGTCGGACATCAGGTTATCGGAGAGAATCGCGTGCAGGTTCAGGACGGTGAATCGATTGAAGCCCACTTCGTCCGCGCTCTCGACGATCATTTCGATCGCGGCCTTGTGATTCAGGATCATCTGTGTTTCCTGAGCGTCTTTGCCTTCCGCAATGTGCCCCTGTTCGATCAAGCGCACGGTATCGAGCCGCGTGTATGTATTGCCCTCGAGCCGCGACGAGGCCCACGACAGATCGATCAGAAGCCGGCTCAGGATGTCGCGTGCATACGTGCCTGCCGGCCTGACATCCGCCGACGTGCGGCCCCATTCGTGCAGGCGTGCACGCTGCGCCGGCGACAGGTACGCGTCCTGATTCGGACGATAGCGTTCGAAAAACGCGCGGTTATAGCCGACCGGCCGGCGCTCG
>NZ_JAXDPY010000675.1:0-3976 GCF_034668105.1 Paraburkholderia sp.
GTTACAAGCGCGGGTTACAAGCGCGGGTCACAACCGCGTATCGCAACCACCCATTACAGCCGTTCTCCCAGGAAGGTCAGCGTGCGGCCATGCGCGAGCGCCGAGGCGTGCTGGTTATACGACGCACGGTCCGAGCAGTTGAAGCCGTGATCGGCGTTCGGATAGATGTTGAATTCCGCATCGGTGCGGCCGGCGAAGCGTTCCTGAATCTGGCCGACAGCCGACAGCGGAATGTGAGCGTCGAGTTCGCCGTAGTGGAATTGCATCGGTACCTTGATCTTCGCGGCCTCATCGAGCTGGTTCTGAATGCCGCCGCCGTAATAGGCAACCGCGCCGTCGAGCGTGCCTTGCGCGGCGGCCAGATAGGCGAGTCGGCCGCCGAAACAGAAGCCGATCGCCGCAACCTTGCCGGTCACTTCCGGCAACGCGCGCAACGCCGCGGCAGCAGCACCGATATCGGCCACCGCCTGCTCGACGTTGGTCTTCTGCATCAACTCGATGCCCTTTTCGCGATCCGCGCCGTCATACGTCAATTCGACGCGCGGCTGCACGCGCCAGAACACGTCCGGTGCGAGCGCGACGTAGCCGTCTTGCGCGTACTGATCCGCGACCGAACGGATATGGCTGTTCACGCCGAAGATTTCCTGAATGATGATGACGGCCGGTCCCTTGCCGCCTTTGGGCAGCGCCAGATAGCCGCCGAAGCTGTCGTTGCCGGCGGGAATGTCGATCCAGCGGGAAGTCGTGCTCATGTTGCTCTCCATTTACGAGTGAGTTGATACGCGGGGTCGGTCTGAATGAATGCCGGAGGTCTGAATGCCTGAAGCGGGCGGTCAGTGTGCCACCAAAAGAAACGGCTTGCAGCGGGTCAGGCGAGGCCTGCGGAGCGCGTCGCGTAGCACCGATCTCGTAAGGGGATTGAAACATTCTCGATTATTCATTTCTCCGCGTGCGCCGGACTCGATACAGTCGAGAGTGTTGGCTCGCCGATGCCGCGAGCGCATTGTCGGAAGGAGAATCGATCATGAGTGAAGGCAGTTTTGTGACGCCGTTCGCGGCGCGCTTCGAGTTGCGGGTGCCAGTTGTGCAGGCGCCGATGGCCGGCGGCGCGACGACGCCGGCGATGGTCGCCGCGGTGTCGAACGCCGGCGGTCTCGGCTTTCTGGGAGCCGCCGCGCTATCGCCCGAAAAGATCGCGAGTGAAGTCGCGGCGATTCGCGCGCTGACCAATCGCCCCTTCGGCGTGAACCTGTTTGTACTCGAACCCGCCGCGCCGGACGAAGCCACCGTGCGCCGTGCACTCGAAGCAATCGATCCATTGCGCGTGGACCTCGGTTTGCCACCCGGCCAGCCGCTCGAACGCTACGCGCCGGATTTTCGCGCGCAACTGGAAACGCTGATCGAATTGCGCGTGCCGGTGGCGAGCTTCACGTTCGGACTGCTCGCTGCCGAGGACGTCGCCCGTCTGCATGCAAACGGCCTCTATGTAATAGGCACCGCGACGCATGTCGCCGAGGGTATTGCGTGGCGCGATGCGGGCGCCGACGCAATCGCCGCGCAAGGCGCGGAGGCCGGCGCGCATCGCGGCACTTTCATCGGCGCATTCGAGGAGGCGCTGATCGGCACCATGGCGCTCGTGCCGCAACTCGTGGATGCGACCGGTCTGCCGGTGCTGGCCGCCGGCGGCATCATGGACGGGCGCGGCATCGTCGCCGCGCTCGCGCTCGGCGCGCAAGCCGCCGTGATGGGCACCGCATTCCTCACCTGTCTCGAGAGCGCGATACCCCAGGCATGGAAAACCCGCGTACGTTCGATGTCCGACACATCGACATCCGTAACACGCGCGATCACCGGCCGTCATGCGCGCGGCATACGCAATCCGTTGATGCAGCAATTGAGCGAGTCCCCGCACAAGGTCGCGCCTTATCCGGTGCAAAACGCGTTGACTCAGGAGCTGCGACAAACCGCGAGCCGCGCGAATAACGGCGACTATCTATCTCTTTGGTCCGGCCAGGGCGCACCGCTTGGCCGCGGGCGTCGCGAAGGCCTCGGCGCGGCGGAACTGGTCGGACAGCTCGAGCAGGAATGGCATGCAGTGGCTGCTCGGATCGCCGCGATCAAAGCTTGATTCAGCGCGGCACAGGCGCGCCTCGCAGCGAACCGGGACGCACCTGTTTTTAATCCAAAGCCTATTCGAACCATTAACGGTTTAACACGCTAAAAGCTTTAGGCCGGTGCTGTCAGATGAAACCCCTACCTGGCGGAAACCCGCATGGGATGGCGTTTTCCAGCCTTTCTATCGAGCCGGAATCGGCCGCTGTGGGATAAACGCTATTGGTGTTCATCCCACTTCCTCAAAAAAGTCCCACAATTTAATTTGATGGCCTACACTTGCGCGCAAGTACGGTTAGCCGCCTGCCAAAAACAGGTTGGCGAACCTGCTGGCCAAGTGCATGAACGATGCAACCGGCGTGGTCGTCCACGGGACTGAGCGACACGTGTAGGGAAGCGGGGGCACAGGGCGATTACGTTGTTTTTGGGACCGAAACTGGAGACTTACATGAACATCAAGATTCAAAAGCTGTTGCCGATCAGCGCTGCGGCCATGTTGTTTGCGTCGTTGGCAACGGGCGCGGTGGCGGACGAGGTCGTCAAGATCGGCCACGTTGCACCGTTGACCGGTGGTATCGCTCACCTGGGTAAAGACAACGAAAACGGCGCGCGCCTCGCAGTTGAAGAAATCAATGCCAAGGGCTTGACGATCGGCGGTCAGAAAATCACGCTGCAACTCGACGCACAAGACGATGCAGCTGACCCGCGCACGGCAACTCAAGTCGCGCAAAAGCTGGTCGACGACAAGGTTGTCGCCGTGGTCGGCCACTTGAACTCGGGCACCTCGATTCCGGCTTCGAAGATCTATAGCGATGCTGGCATCGTGCAGATTTCGCCGTCGGCAACGAACCCGGCGTACACGCAACAAGGTTTCAAGACGACGTACCGTGTCGTGGCGACCGATGCGCAACAAGGTCCGGCACTGGCTAACTACGCAGCCAAGACCATGAAGATGAAGAGCGTCGCGATCGTCGACGACTCGACCGCATACGGCCAGGGCCTTGCCAACGAATTCGAAAAGACCGCCAAGTCGCTGGGCCTGAACGTGATGTCGCATGACGCGACGAACGACAAGGCTGTCGACTTCCGCGCGATTCTGACGAAGATCAAGGGCGAAAACCCGGACGCGATCATGTACGGCGGCATGGACGCCACCGGCGGCCCGTTCGCCAAGCAAGCCAAGCAGCTCGGCCTGCGCGCGAAGGTGCTGGCTGGCGACGGCGTGTGTACGGATAAGCTATCGGATCTGGCTGGCGACGCAACCGACAACATCGTCTGCTCGGAAGCCGGCATGGCACTCGAGAAGATGGAAGGCGGCCCGGCGTTCCAGGCGAAGTATCTGAAGCGTTTCGGTCAGCCGATCCAGATCTATGCTCCGTTCACGTATGACGCGGTGTACATCATCGTCGACGCGATGAAGCGCGCTGGCTCGACCGATCCGGCGAAGATCCTGGCTGCAATGCCGAACACCGACTACAAGGGTGTGATCGGCCAGACGACCTTCGATTCGAAGGGCGACCTGAAGCACGGCGTGATCTCGCTGTACAACTACAAGTCGGGCAAGAAGACGCTGCTCGACGTGGTGAAGATGTAAGAGCGCATGTACGCGGGCAGCTTGCGCTGCCCGTGAACGCATGATTAAAAAAGGCACGCGTACCGTCAGGTCGCGTGCCTTTTTCTTTTGATGCCGCGCGTTGTTGCTAGATTTTCAGGCGGCGCAGTACTTTCGGGCCCGCGAACGCAATCAACGCACAACACACGGCGACCACGGAAAGCCCAATCGACAGATTGGTCACTTGCGCGACTGCACCGATCACCACTGGCCCGAACAGCAGCCCGAAATACGCGAGACCTGCGACGTGCG
>NZ_JAXDPY010000676.1:0-6319 GCF_034668105.1 Paraburkholderia sp.
GACGATCGTCACGGGCGTGCTGCTGCTGGCATCGGTGCTGATTCCCAACCTGGTCGCCCGCTGGCGTGCGGCGCGTGACCGGCGTTTCATCGCGAAGTCCGCTTCTTCTTTATAACGTTCTCTTAAAACCCGATCCCCAGCAATACCAGACACCGAATCCCCGATACCTACAACCCGGACAGGTTTTCGTCCAACAACAAAGCAGGAGACGCCTTATGTTCAATCCTCTACGTCACACCGGCAAAGCTGCGCTGTGCATCGCCCTGGTTGCGCTCAGTTGTGCCGCGTCGGCAGCGGGGCTGAAAAGCGGTCTGAAGATTGCTTTCGTGCCGAAGCAGATCAACAACCCCTATGAAGTGATTGCCGACGACGGCGGCATGGCGGCGATCAAGGAATTCGGCGGCGTGGGCAAGGTCGTGGGGCCCTCTGATGCCGGCGCGTCGTCGCAAGTGCAATACATCAATACGTTGATTACGCAGCGGCAGGACGCCATCGTGATCGCGGCCAACGACGCGAACGCCGTCGTGCCGTATCTGAAGAAAGCGATGTCGCAAGGCATCAAGGTCGTGACCTTCGACTCGGACACGGCGCCCGAAGGCCGTCAGTTGTTTGTCAACCAGGCGAACGCAGAGGGCATTGGCCGGGGTCAGATCCAGCTGGTGTCGAAACTGATGGGCGGCGAGGGTGAATTCGCGGTGCTGTCGGCCACGCCGAATGCAACCAATCAGAATACGTGGATCAAGTGGATGCAGGAGGAGTTGAAAAAGCCGGAGTACTCGAAGATCAAGCTCGTGAAGATCGCGTACGGCAACGACGACGACCAGAAGTCGTTCGTCGAAACGCAAGGCTTGCTGCAGGCATATCCCAATCTGAAGGCGATCGTCGCGCCGACTACGGTCGGTATCGCGGCGGCGGCGCGTTACATCTCGTCGTCGTCGAGCAAGGGCAAGGTGCAGGTGACCGGCCTGGGCACACCGAACCAGATGCGTGCGTTCGTCAAGAACGGGACGGTTAAGGCGTTTCAGCTTTGGGATCCGAACCAGCTGGGCTATCTGGCGGGTTATGCCGCCGCGGCGCTGGCGTCGGGGACGATCAGCGGCAAGGAAGGCGAGTCGTTCGATGCCGGCAAGCTGGGCAAGCGCACGATCGGACCGCAAGGCGAAATCATTCTCGGACCGCCGACCACGTTCGATTCGAGCAATATCGACAACTTCAATTTCTAATCAATGCGCCTTGTGTGGCGGCGCCGCGCGTCGCTGCTCAAGGATCGCTTCTATCCGCCAGAAAGCAGGTACGGGATATGCACGGCAGGCGAGCCGTCCGGACTTCGCTTGCCGATCTGCATGTGGCGTCCCCTTGAACTTTGGACTGATACGATAAATTGGCAAATTTACCTTGGGCGTAGTTGGCCTGAACTGCTATCTTGAGTAAGAGTCGTTCGGATAGCAGGGAGTTGTTGACATTCCTCGGCATGGTCAAAGCAAATCTGACTGAGCACACCCGTCGATTGATATTCGAGCAACTCAGCGAGGATCTGTCGACACTCCATGCGAAAGAAATCGAAGCCCATCTGCGGCGGCACTGACTGGCCGCCTTTGGTGCTTTTGGGTGACGAGTCTTATGCGCTGGTTTCGGAGCCGGGCGGTTCTTCGACATCGCGAAACCAGGTTTCCGCGTGAGCGCGCTCGGCAACCCAGGAGCGGGACTGCGGCGTGTTGAACTCATGGTCGATGAACCGCCGCCCCCATTCGATCCCGTCTCTTATCGCCTCTTCTTCAGTGAGCCACTCGGGTTGCACGGTCGCGGGGCGAACACTGACAACCGTGCGATCGCCGCGAGTCACACTCACGCTTGCGATCCAGGCATGGCGCTGGTTGCGCTCAGGCTGCACCGCGATCTCAAACTCGCCGTAAGAAACAGTGCTTGCTGGCATCGTGTTCTCCTTTGCAGTGTTCGACGGGGATCCGTTCGCAATCCGATGCGTCATCCTGAACACCATCATGCCGCAATTCCAGCATTCCGGCGTGCGGATCTCAACGCGCAATGGCAATCCGGTAGACGTATTTCACCCATATCTGGCATCGGAGAAAACGGGCGTTCACATCCTCGCGACTTGCTCCTAGACTTCCTGTGTGGGGGGCACGCGAGGCGCCCTATTCTCGATTGACGGGAGGATGCATGCATGACGGGTTGAAAATGCAGGAATTCGATTTCTACCTCAACCTGAAAAAGCCGACGCTCGGACTCTATGTGCGCAAGGGCGCGGGGCTTCCTGACCTGGTTGACACAAGTGACTGGCAATTCAACGGACCCGTGTGGCAAAGCGAGCTGACACCCGACATTCTGAAAGGACTAGAGGCCAACGGCCACGCGTTTCAGGAGTTGGGCGGGTGACTTTTGACATCACACGTCGGCCATGCCGAGGAGAGGACCATGTCGGAGCAACAGGGCAAATTGAGTGATGAATTCATTGCACAGCAACGTCAGCGCCTCGAAGCGTTGCGCCGGCAACTGCTCGGCGGAGAGGAAAACACGATCGCGAATCAGCGGACGGCCGAAGAAGAGCACGGCGAGGAGGCCGAGGAGTTCGAGGACGAGGCGCAGGGAATGGCGCAGAGCGAGATCAATCAGGCGCTGCATGACGTGAACGACCAACGCGTTAGCGATATCGAGCGCGCGCTTGAGAAGATCGACGAGGGGACCTACGGTCTCTCCGATGCCAGTGGTGAGCCGATCCCGAAGGCGCGTCTCGAAGCCGTACCGGAAGCGATACTCACCGTTGAAGAGCAGGGTAGCCGCGAAGCCGGCAAATGACGGCTTCCAACGGGCACCCAGCGTGTAGCGACGTGTCTCGAATCTGCTTTGTACAACCCTGCGATTTACGGCCGCGAGGCCGGATGCCTTAACCGAAAAAGGTGACTCTCGATGCCCGCCCTCTGCGAAATCTGTAATGCCCGTCCCGCTGTCGCCCGTGTGACCGTTGTGCAAAACGGCGAACGGAAAACTTTATCGATTTGCGACTACGACTATCGGCAATTAATGCGGCACCAAAGCATGATGAATCCATTCGATTCCCTGCTTGGAGGAGGCGGCTTGTCGCGTTTCCTTGGCGGCCTGGGAGGCGGCGGAGCCGAAGATGGCGATGAAGACGATGACGCCGGTTACGAGGCCGAATTGCCACGTGAGTCGGTCGATGCAACCGATGCTTTCAGCGAGCAAACACTAGAGTTATTGCAGCGCGCCGCGGAAAAGGCCCACGAGCTTGGCCGCAACGAACTCGACACTGAACACCTGCTTTACGTGCTCGCGGACGCCGACGTGTGCGCCGCGCTGCTAAAGGAGCTCAAGCTCTCACCACAAGATATCAAAGCCTATATCGACCAGCACGCGCAAAAGGGCACCGCCTCACCCGATGCGCCGATCGAGAAGATGACGATTTCGCCGCGCCTGAAAAAGGCGTTCCAATACGCGTTCCAGGCATCGCGTGATTTGGGGCATTCGTATGTTGGCCCGGAACATCTGCTCATCGGCCTTGCGGCGGTGCCGGACAGTATCGCGGGCGCGCTGTTGAAGAAGTATGGCGTGACGCCGGAGGCGTTGCGGCAGAAGGTCGTGAAAGTGGTCGGCAAAGGCGCGGAGGACGGCCGCGTCGACACGCCTACCGGCACACCCACGCTCGACAAGTTCGGGCGCGACCTCACGGCGATGGCGCGTCAGGGCAAGCTCGATCCGGTGCTCGGCCGCGCGCAGGAAATCGAGAGCACGATCGAAGTGCTCGCGCGTCGCAAGAAAAACAACCCTGTGCTGATCGGCGAGCCGGGTGTCGGCAAGACAGCGATCGTCGAAGGGCTGGCGCAGCGCATCATCAACGGTGACGTGCCCGAGGTTCTGCGCGGCAAGCGGCTCGTCGAGGTCAACATCAACTCGATGGTGGCCGGCGCGAAATATCGCGGCGAATTCGAGGAACGCGCCAAGCAGTTGATCGACGAGGTCACGGCGAAGCAGGACGAATTGATCCTGTTCATCGACGAACTGCACACGATCGTCGGCGCGGGACAAGGCGGTGGCGAAGGCGGCCTCGATATTGCGAACGTGCTGAAGCCCGCGCTTGCGCGTGGCGAGCTTAGTCTGATCGGCGCTACGACGCTCAACGAATATCAGAAGTACATCGAAAAAGACGCCGCGCTCGAGCGGCGCTTCCAGCCGGTGTTGGTGCCCGAGCCGACGGTGGAGCAGACCATCGTGATTCTGCGTGGGCTGCGCGACAAGCTCGAGGCGCACCATCAGGTAACCTTCGCTGACGATGCGTTCGTTGCCGCCGCCGAGCTGTCCGATCGCTACATTACGTCGCGCTTTTTGCCGGACAAGGCCATCGACCTGATCGACCAGGCGGCGGCACGCGTGCGTATCGGCGCGACCTCGCGACCGGCGGCGATCCAGGAGCTCGAAGCCGAAATCGCCCAGCTCAAGCGTGAGCAGGATTACGCGTCCTCGCGCAAGCGCTTCGACGAGGCGAAGAATTTCGAGGCGCGGATCGGCGAAAAGCAGGCGAAACTCGACGAGCAGATGGAAGCATGGCAGCGCAAGACCGGCTCGGAAACACTCGAAGTGACCGTCGAGTCCATCGCCGAAGTCGTGTCGCGTCTCACCGGCATTCCGGTCACGGAGCTCACCCAGGAAGAGCGCCAGAAACTGCTGGATATGGAGAACAAGCTGCGCGAGCGCGTGGTCGGCCAGGACGATGCGGTGACCGCCGTGAGCGATGCCGTGCGCCTGTCACGTGCGGGGCTGGGCCAGGCGAACCGGCCGATTGCAACGTTCCTGTTCCTCGGACCGACTGGCGTCGGCAAGACCGAACTCGCGAAAGCGCTGGCGGAAACGGTGTTCGGCGACGAGCAGGCGGTGGTCCGTATCGACATGTCCGAATACATGGAGCGTCACGCGGTTGCACGGCTGATCGGCGCGCCGCCGGGTTACGTCGGTTACGACGAGGGCGGCCAACTGACCGAGCGCGTCCGGCGTCGCCCGTACAGCGTGATCCTGCTCGATGAAATCGAGAAGGCCCATCCGGACGTGAACAACGTGCTGCTGCAGGTGTTCGACGACGGGCGGCTCACCGACGGCAAGGGCCGCGTAGTGGACTTCAGCAATACGATCATCATTGCGACGAGCAATCTCGGCGCCTCGATCATCATGGACAACCTCGAGAAACCCGACGCGGATCGCCAGTCTGAAAAAGCGATCCGCGAGGAATTGATGGGCGTGCTCAAGGGACACTTCCGGCCTGAATTCCTGAACCGGATCGACGAGATCATCGTCTTCCACGGGCTCTCGCGCGACAACATCCATTCAATCGTGCAGATCCAGCTCGAACGGGTGGAACGCACCGCGGCCGCCCAGGATATCACGCTCAAGATAGACGAATCCGTGATCGATCATCTCGCCGATGCCGGCTATCGGCCGGAATTCGGGGCGCGCGAGTTGAAGCGCCAGATTCGCCAGGAACTGGAAACGCGGCTCGCGAAGGAGATGCTCGGTGACCGGCTGAAGTCGGGCGATACCGTCGACGTCAGTTATGACAAGGAAAGCGGCGAAGTGAAGTTCAGCAAGAGCGAGGCGCCGCCGACGCCCAAGGCGACAGGCGCAAAGAGTGGCAGCGGACGCGCGAAGAAAAAAACCTCCAAGGAAAGCAGCAGCCCCGAGCCAGCAGAAAGCGCGGACGCGAAGAAATGACGTATCCGGCGAACTGGGACAAGCCGCCGCGTCATCGTTGACGATGTGCGGCCTCTGAATCTGAAGACCGGTTGAAACAGGCGGCGGTATCGCTGCACTTGTACCGTGCATGGCCGCCGCTGTTCAGTTGTTCCTCTCGCGACGCATCTCTTATATTCCGACTGGCCATACTAGCGGGACAAATCACGCGTGCGTGCTGGTGACATGCGGTGACATGCCACCACGCATGCTCGCGGCACCACGAATCCGGGCTGGCGGCAATTGCATACCCGCAGGCGTCTCACACCTACGCGCGATTTCTGATTTCCCCCGTTTTTATGCAGACCTCGCGTTATCGCGCTACGATGTGCCGCGTAGCCGTTCCGTCGCCACATGGTGTCCGTCTTTACGCACATGCCGTTGCCACTCGGAGCCGTTGATCGATCATGGAAATCTTCGATGCATTCCACCTTGCCAGGTTGCAGTTTGCGTTCACGGTTTCGTTTCATATCATGTTCCCCGCGATCAGCATCGGCATGGCCAGTTTCCTGGCCGTGCTCGAAGGGCGTTGGCTGCTAACGGGCGACATCGCCTACAAGGACATGTT
>NZ_JAXDPY010000677.1:0-3785 GCF_034668105.1 Paraburkholderia sp.
GTCGCCCATGCATGCGCGTAGCCGTTCTGGATTGCCAGTTGCGGCGGGGCGCCATGGCGCAGTTCTTCGCGCACGCGCTCATTGATCAGCACGTTCGCGTCGATTGCCATACCGAGCGCGAGCGCGATAGCCGCGATACCCGGTAAGGTGAGCGTGGCCTGCAACATGGACAGCACGGCGATCAGCAGCAACAGGTTGACCGACAGGCCGATCATCGAGATCACGCCGAACAGCATGTAGTACGCGATCATGAAGACGGCGATTGCCACGAAGCCCCACACCACCGAGTGGAAGCCCTTCTTGATGTTGTCCGCGCCGAGGCTCGGGCCGATCGTGCGTTCTTCGATGATGTCCATTGGCGCGGCCAGCGAACCGGCACGCAGCAGCAGCGCGAGGTCGGCGGCGCCTTGCGGCGAGGCCTGGCCGGTGATCTGGAAGCGGTCGCCCAGTTCCGACTGGATGGTCGCTACCGTCAGCACTTCGCCCTTGCCCTTTTCGAACAGCACCATGGCCATCGGCTTGCCGATGTTGTCGCGCGAGACGCTGCGCACCGCGCGGCCACCCGCCGAGTCGAGGCGGATGTTGACCGACGGACGCTGATGTTCGTCGAAGCCCGCCGACGCGTCGATAATCCGGTCGCCCGTGAAGATGATTTGCTTGCGCAGCAGCACCGGCGTCTGGTTGCCCTGGGTGAACAGCTCGTCGCCCGGCGGCACCGGATCGGATGGATTCGGATGCGTGTTGACCGGGTCGGCGAGGCGCGCTTCGAGCGTTGCCGTACGGCCAATGATGTCCTTCGCCTTCGCCGTGTCCTGCACACCCGGCAGTTCGACGACGATCCGGTCGGAGCCTTGCTGCTGGATCACCGGCTCGGCCACGCCGAGTTCGTTCACGCGGTTATGCAACGTGGTGATGTTCTGCTTGAGCGCGGCGTCCTGCACGGCTTTCTGCACCGCCGGCGTGAACGTGCCGACCAGTTGCACGCCGCCGTCCGGGCTTGCCTGCGAGGCCCACTGGAGTTCGCTGATGCCGCGGCCCAGTTGTTTGAGCGCCGCGTCCGCCGTGGCCTGGTCGGCGAAATTGATCACCACCGTCTGGTTGACGCGATTCACGCCGCCGTCGCGGATGTTGTTGTCACGCAGCATGGTGCGCGCGTCCGAGGCGTCGGAGTCGAGCTTCTTGTTCAGCGCGCCGGCCATGTCGACCTGCAGCAGGAAGTGCACACCGCCGCGCAGATCCAGACCGAGGTACATCGGCAGCGCATGCAGGGCGGTCAGCCAGCGCGGCGACGCGCTTTGCAGGTTCAGCGCCACGATGTACTGCGGGTCGCTCGGGTCGCTGTTCAGCGACTTCTGCAGCAGGTCCTTCACGCGCAACTGCGTGTCGGTGTCGAGCAGCCGCACGCGAATGTTCGCGTTGCTCGACGCGTTGTCGAACGTGACTTCGTCAGGCTTGATCTGATTGGCCGCGAGCGCTGTTTCGACCGCCGACAGCGTGGTCGAGTCGAGCTTGACCGTTGCCTTGCCGCTCGACACCTGCACCGCCGGCGCTTCGCCGAACAGATTGGGCAGCGTGTACACGAGGCCGATGACCAGAGCCACCAGCATCACGGCATATTTCCAGAGGGGGTAGCGATTCATGAGTGGTCCAACGGGAAGGTTGGCTTGGAAGCGATGCGTCCGGCGATGAGCGCGGGCAGTTCAGCGTTGTTCCGCGAGAACCGCCGGCGAGGCCGCGCCGGACGCGAGAGAGCAGGCCTTACAGCGACTTGATCGTGCCCTTCGGGAGAATCGTCGTGACCGACGCTTTTTGCACGGTGATTTCCGTGCCTTCCGAGATTTCGACGCCGACGTAAGCTTCACCCACCTTGGTCACCTTGCCGACGATGCCGCCATTCGTCACCACTTCATCGCCCTTGGCCATGGCCGCGAGCATGTTGCGATGTTCCTTCTGGCGCTTCATTTGCGGGCGAATCATGATGAAGTACAGCACGCCGAACATCAGAATCAGCGGCAGGAAGCTCATCAGGTTCGATTCAATGCCACCTGTTGCTGTGCCTTGGGCGAAGGCATTGGAAATGAACGACACGTTGGTCTCTCCGTTATAAGTCAAAACGATCAAAAAAATCAGCCGGTTATTCTACCACCGGCCTGACAGGCGTCGGCGAGGCGAATCGGCTTTGCGATCAACCGGTTAAAGCCTTTTTCGCCATTTGCGAAAGTTGATTGTAAGGTTTTCCGCGCCCAGCCGACGGATTCCTCCGGCAAATTCGTCAGCGGATTGCCGATCGCCGCTAGTCTATGCCGCGCGCGCGGTTCTCGTGGAAGCGCTTGCGGAAAGGTTCAAAGAGTTTTGCGTCGATCGCGTCGCGCATTTCCTGCATCAATTCGAGGTAGTAGTGCAGGTTGTGAATCGTATTCAACTGCGCGCCAAGGATTTCCCCTACACGATGCAGGTGATGCAAGTAGCCGCGGGTGAAATTTCGGCAGGTGTAGCAGCCGCATTGCTCGTCGAGCGGGCGCAGCGAGTTCTTGTGCGCGGCGTTGCGGATCTTGATGTCCCCGAAACGGGTGAAAAGCCAGCCGTTGCGCGCGTTGCGGGTCGGCATCACGCAATCGAACATGTCGACGCCCGCGGCCACGCCCGCCACGAGGTCTTCGGGCGTGCCGACGCCCATCAGGTAGTGCGGTTTGTCGGCCGGCAGCTTCGGGCCGATATGGTTCAGCACGCGCATCATGTCTTCTTTCGGCTCGCCGACCGACAGGCCGCCGATCGCGAGACCGTGGAAATCCATCTCGGCGAGGCCCGCCAGCGACTCGTCGCGCAGGTCTTCGAACATGCCGCCCTGAACGATGCCGAAGAGCGCATTCGGGTTGCCGAGGCGGTTGAATTCGTCGATCGAGCGCCTGGCCCAGCGCATCGACATGCGCATCGAATCGGCGGCTTCCTGATGCGAAGTCGGCACGTTATTGGTGGCGTACGGTGTGCATTCGTCGAACTGCATGACGATGTCCGAGTTCAGCACCTTCTGGATCTGCATCGACACTTCCGGCGACAGGAAGAGTTTGTCGCCGTTGATCGGCGACGCGAAGGTGACGCCATCTTCGGTGATCTTGCGCAAATCGCCGAGCGAAAATACCTGAAAGCCGCCGGAGTCCGTCAGAATCGGCTTTTTCCAGCCCATGAAGCCGTGCAGGCCGCCGTGCGCTTCGATCGTTTCCAGACCCGGGCGCAGCCACAGGTGAAAAGTGTTGCCGAGGATGATCTGCGCGTGCATTTCCTCGAGCTCGCGCGGCTGAACCGCTTTCACGGTGCCATACGTGCCGACCGGCATGAAGATCGGTGTCTCGACCACGCCGTGGTTGAGCGTCACGCGAGCGCGCCGCGCTTGACCGTCGGTGCCGAGCAGTTCGAATTTGAGGCCGTTGTCGGGCCGCGACGAGGTGGTATCGCCGTGGCTCGCGCAGGTGTTGCAGGTACCGCTGGGATTGTGGGTATGACCGTCGGTCATGAAATAACTCCTGTGCTACCGGAAAACAGTCCGGCGCAACGTTGAAACCCCGCCGGGTAAGCCACGGCGGCCGGGTAAGAAAAACTCAAGACGCAGCATGGATCTGCCGCGGTGCGCGGGCGCGGAAACACAGTAACGACTGCCGCTACATCGACGCAGCAAGGAGCGGCAGACTACCGCGCGCGCTGCCCGCACGCAACGCTATCGCGCGGAACAGCGCCGCGCGACATGGAACGGATCAGGCATCGCGCCGCGTCAGCAGCATCGCGTCGCC
>NZ_JAXDPY010000678.1:0-5631 GCF_034668105.1 Paraburkholderia sp.
CGTCCGCTTCCTGCAGCACGAATGAGCGCGCCGCCGACGCCGATTGCGCGTGCGTGTCGGGCAACAGGCCCTTGGCCATCGACATCGGCAGATACGGAATGCCGCTTTGTTCGACGAACGCGCGAATTTCCGCATCGGCCTGTGCGTACGCGGCGCCCTTGCCGAGCAGGATCAGCGGACGCTTGGCGCTCTTCAGCACGTCGATCGCACGCTTGACCGATTCCGGTGCCGGCAGCTGGCGCGGCGCGGCGTCGACCACTTTGATCAACGACTGCTGCGCCTTCACGGCATCCAGGGTCTGGGCGAGCAGTTTGGCCGGCAAGTCCAGATACACGCCACCCGGACGACCCGACACCGCGGCACGAATCGCACGCGCCACACCGATGCCGATGTCTTCCGCATGCAGCACGCGATACGCGGCCTTCGCGTACGGCCTGGCTGCGTTCAACTGATCCATTTCTTCGTAATCGCCCTGCTGCAGATCGACGATTTCGCGCTCGCTCGAACCGCTGATCAGGATCATCGGGAAGCAGTTGGTGGTCGCGTTGGCGAGCGCGGTCAAGCCGTTCAGAAAGCCGGGCGCCGACACCGTCAGGCAGATACCCGGCTTTTGCGTCATGAAGCCGGCGATCGCCGCGGCGTTGCCCGCATGCTGTTCATGACGAAAACCGATGAAGCGCATCCCTTCCGCTTGCGCAAGGCGCGCGAGGTCCGTAATGGGAATCCCGACCAGTCCGAAGATGGTGTCGATGTCGTTCAGCTTCAGCGCATCGATGACGAGGTGGAATCCGTCGGTTGTCTCGGTTGCCTGTTGCTTCAGCGCATTTTCTGTTGTGGGGCTGTCGGCTTCTGCCATGATGTCTCTCCTTGGTCGCGGGACGTTATGGGGTTTTTGTCGCGAGCGGCGCGCTCGCGTTGTCACTCATTCATTCAGTTGGGGCGCTGGACGACGGGTGCAGCCGCGCTTCGGCGAGAACCGCGCCGGCAGGCGCACCCGAGTTCTCGATCCAGCGCTTTCTCATGGGGGCGAGAATGAACTTCGCGGACACGGCGGCCGCGATCGACACCACCGCCGCCGAGATAAACACGGTGCTCCATCCGCCGTTCGCGGACAGCACCGATGCGATCGGCACCAGCATCGACGCCGTGCCCTTGGCGGTATAAAGCGTCCCCGCATTGGCCGCGGCGTATTTGCTGCCGAAGGTGTCCGCGCAGGTCGCCGGGAAGATCGAGAAGATCTCGCCCCAGCACAGGAACACGGCGGCCGCGAAGAACATGAAGGCGTACGGGTTGTGGCCGAACTGCATCAGTCCGAGCAGCGCGACGCCTTCGCCGAGAAAGATCATGAACATGGTGTTTTCGCGGCCGATGCGGTCCGACAGAAAACCACACAACGGACGCGTGAAGCCGTTGCAGAGGTTGTCGATCGACAGCGTCATCGTGAGCAGCGGCAACGTGATGCCCAGCAGACTCACAGGCATCTTGGCAAAGCCGTATTCCTTCGCGATCGGCCCGAGCTGCGCGGTCGCAATGATGCCGCCGGCCGCGACGAATACGAACATCAGGTACAGCACCCAGAACAACGGCGAACGGATCATCTCGCCGGGCGTGTAGTCGATCTTGCTCGAGACCACGCGTTTGGCCGCGACCGCGGTGGTGGGCGGCTTCGGCCGTACCAGCATGGTGGCGAGCAACAGAATGCAGACACCCTGAAAAATGCCGAAGAACATGAACGTGTACTCGTAGCCCGAGCGCTGAATCATGTTGGCGATTGGAATCACGGTAACGGCCGCGCCGGCACCGAAACCCGCGGCGGTCAAACCGGCCGCGAGACCGCGCTTGTCCGGAAACCATTTGAGCGCCGTGCCGACGCAGGTGCCATACACGCACCCCGCGCCGATGCCGGCGATCACCGCCGCGACGTAGAGTTCCGCGAGACTGCTCGCATGCGCGTTGATGATCCAGCCGATCGCCGCACACAGCGAACCGCCGATTACAACAGGGCGCGGCCCGAACTTGTCGACGAGCCAGCCTTCAACGGGTACGAGCCAGGTTTCCGTGACGATGAAGATCGTGAACGCGGTCTGGATGCCCGCCTGGCCCCAATGGTGGGCGTTGTCCATCGGTACGACGAAGAGCGTCCACGCGTATTGCAGATTCGCGACGAGCCCCATGCATACGATGCCGATCGCCAGTTGCACCCAGCGGTTTTGCCTGAACGCTGTACTGCCTGTTCCGGGTACGGTGGAATGTCCCATGTCTTTCGTCTCCTGTAGATTCCGTCGGGCTCGAGCGGCACGTTGGACTTACGTGATCGAATCGCTTTATCGCCGGTTTTTATGCGGGCAATGAAGCACCATTGGTCGGTCAGCGGGACTTGCACTAACGAAAACCCTTACTCGTTGCTCGCGCAACTACCGGGTAATAAGGTGCTTCGCGTGGAGCGCGTCTGAGGGGATGCTGCGCGAGAACAGTGATAAGTGAAAGTTAAAACATTTTATGATTTGTATTCGGCATCCCTAATAGATAGGGTTTGCCCTGTATGTCGACGAACTCGCTGGGCACGATGGCTGTGTGCCAACTGAAAGTCTTCAAGGAAGTGGGGCGGTGCCTGGAGTGCTGGCGCGCGGTCCGATGAACGGGTTCTCGCAAAGCAGGTGGTCGCGCGCAGGGCGCGTTGAGGCGGTTGCTTAGGCGTTCTGGATTTCGCCGCGATAGTAACCAGGGAAATCGATATATAAGTAAAACACTATCGTTCTTCGAAAAAACTTTAACTATTGTTTATTCATGCGCGCTTCTATTCTTGGTCCATGCCATTTGCCTGAAGGAGACGACCATGAACACGTCCCAGTTCGATACTTGCGACAACGCCCATGATGCGGAGATCGAGGCGCAACTGTGCGCTTACAACTGCGCGTTCGATGAACTCGGCCTGCGCTTCCGTTGGGATGCGCGCACGCTGGCGCTGCTTGCCGTGATCGACGGTGAGGAGGCGCGGATTGCCGCCTACATTGAAGCGCACCATGCGCACTTGCTGAAGGCCTATAGCGCGGGATTTCTGAGCCGGGTCATTCTGGAGAGGAAAAACGCCCGCTATCCTGCATGCTTACCGACGCGCGTCGAAAACGCGCCGCATCCTGGCCACGTCGACCAGGCGGCGCATCAGTCCCAGATGAGCAGCCGGCGCGAGCGCGTCTCGTATGAGGTCGAGCTGCCGGCGCTGGCCGGTGTTTAGACGCGGGTTTAGACGCGGCAGCCGCCCGGCCGCGCTGAAAGCGATCAGCCCGAAAAATCAGTCGATGCCGACAACGTCCTCCACGTGTCGGTTTCCTGCGTGACATAGGCGTCAATGAGCTCCGCGCTCACTCTCCGTCAGCCCGATCCCACGGCGGCACGCCGCCGAACGCATCGGCCAGAAAATCGACCATCGCGCGTATCTTGGCGCTCAGATGACGACGGCTCGGATACAACGCGAGCACATCGATGTCAGGCAAGCGATACGCCGGCAATATCTGAACGAGCTTGCCGCCGCGCAGGTCGTTGCCGACCAGAAACGTGGGTTGCCAGATCACGCCTTGTCCGGCGAGCGCCGCGGCGCGTGCCGTGTCGCCATTGTTGGAGTGCATGTGGCAGTTCACCTTCACGGCGTGAGACTTGCCCTCGCTGTCGGCCAACTGCCACTCGTCGCCGGTGGCCGCATACGAGTAGCCGATGCATCGGTGCTCGACCAAGTCAGCCGGCGTTGCCGGATATCCGCAACGTGCCAGATAGTCGGGCGACGCGCACAGGATATTTCTCGATGTCGCCAGCTTGCGCGCTGCGTGACTGGTCGAACCGGCGCGTGAGATGCGAATGGCGAGGTCGTAGCCTTCATCGACGATATCGACGACGCGGTCGATCAATGCAACGTCGAGTTCCACCTCGGGATACTTGCGCATGAACGCGGGCCACAGCGGCGCCAGGTGCAGAATCCCGAAGCTCACAGGCGCATTGATGCGCAACCGGCCGCGCGGTTCGACCGATGCGGATGACACAAGCCCCTCCGTCTCGGCGACGTCGTCGAGGATGGATTTACAGCGGGCGTAAAAGGTCTCGCCGCCTTCGGTGAGCGAAAGCGTGCGTGAGGTGCGATTCAGCAGGCGTGTGCCGAGATGCGCTTCCAGTTCGTTCACGTAGCGGGTGACGTTGGCAGGGGACGTGTCGAGCGCATCGGCGGCGCGTGTGAAGCTGCCGCGGCTCACCACGGTCACGAAGACTTCAAAAGCGCGCAACCGATCCATGTCCGTCTCCGATCATTCAATAATGCTGAATGATATACCCATGTTTTATGCCTTCCTGTGCATACGGCTGAAGCCTATATTGCTTCTCATGGACCAGCGCATTGGGCACTGGCCAACCAACTGCAGTAGGAGATTGAACATGCAACGCTTGACAGGAAAAGTCGCGATCGTGACGGGCGCCAGTGCGGGAATTGGCCGTGCCACCGCAAAACTGTTCGCCGCGGAAGGCGCAAAAGTGGTGATCGCGGCGCGCCGCGCGGCTGAACTTGAAACGCTCGCTGCCGAGATCGTCAGTGAAGGCGGTGAGGTCGCGTTTCTGGCGGGCGACGTGCAGTCGGAAGACTATGCGAAAGCGCTGGTCGAGCTTGCCGTGAGCCGCTTTGGCCGGCTTGACATCGCTTATAACAATGCCGGTACCTTGGGTGAAATGGGCCCGACCACGGGCGTCTCGGAGGCGGGCTGGTCGGCCGCATTGGCGACCAATCTGACGAGCGCGTTTCTGGGCGCGAAGCACCAGATTCCAGAAATGCTGAAGCACGGTGGCGGATCGATCATCTTCACGTCGACGTTCGTCGGCTACTCGTTCGCATTTCCGGGCACCGCGGCATACGCCGCGAGCAAGGCCGGCTTGATCGGTTTGACGCAGGCGCTCGCCGCCGAGTACGGACCGCAAGGTGTGCGCGTCAACGCCATTCTGCCCGGCGCCGTGGACACCCCGATGTATCGCGACATGAACGACACCGCCGAATCGCAAGCCTTCGTGACCGGCTTGCATGCGCTCAAGCGGGTCGCGCGGCCTGAAGAACTCGCACGCTCGGTGCTTTATCTTGCGTCCGACGATTCGTCCTTCGTGACAGGTACCGCTTCGCTGGTTGATGGTGGCGCATCGATTACGCGCACGTAACACCTGGCTGCGTCCAACGTTGAAGATTGACCCGCACGACCCGCGCGGGAAGTCATTGACGTTGGCGCAGCGGTCTCAAACCCGCGCGAACTTCCTCGGCGAATAATTGCGGCTGTTCCCAGGCCGCAAAGTGACCGCCTCGATCGAGCCTGTTGTAGTAGATGAGGTTGTGATACGCCTGCTCGGTCCAGCTGCGCGGGGCCTGATAGTTCTCGCGAGGAAAGACGCTCACGGCAGCCGGAACGGAGACATCCGCGGCGGCCAGGAAGTTGAAGTGAGACTCCCAATAAAAACGCGCCGCGGAAATTCCTGTGTTCGTCAGCCAGTAGAGTGTGATGTCGTCGAGTACGTCGTTGCGTGTCAGCTCGCCTGCGGATTCGCCGTTCACCGGGTGCCCGAAGACGGCCGAAGTGAGTGCCGCTGCCGGCTGAACATAGCCGTCGCCGT
>NZ_JAXDPY010000679.1:0-8045 GCF_034668105.1 Paraburkholderia sp.
GTATAGATCACCTTGCGTACCGCCGGCGGAAACGCGAAGAAGGGAATCACCCGATCCCAGGCCCCGCGCCAGGCGGCCACTACACTCGGGAACTTCTGTCCCCACTCGCCCTGTTCAAACGCCTCCAGTTCGGCTTCGGCTGCCTGGGCACTCGCTGCCGTGTAGATCGGCTTGATGGCCGCGGCCAGCGCCCGGCGATCCTTCCAGCTCGCGTACTCCAGCGAATTGCGCATCAGATGCACGATGCAGGTCTGCAGCGTGGTCGCCGGGAACACCGCGCCCAGCGATTCAGGCATGCCCTTCAGGCCGTCGGTGACCGCAATCAGGATGTCCTGCACGCCACGCACCTTCAGGTCGTTGAATACCTTCATCCAGAACTTGGCGCCTTCAGTGTTCTCGATCCACAGGCCCAGAACATCACGGGTGCCGTCCGGCAGGATGCCCAGCGCCAGGTAGATCGCCTTGTTGCGCACCAGCCCTTCCTCGCGGATCTTCACGCGCAGTGCGTCGAAGAACACCACCGGATACATCGGCTCGAGCGGGCGCGCCTGCCAGGCCATGATTTCTTCCATCACGGCGTTGGTCACCGAACTGATGAACTCCGGCGAGACGTCAGTGCCGTACTGTTCGGCAAGAAAGCCCTGAATCTCGCGCACCGTCATGCCGCGCGCGTACATCGCGATGATCTTGTCATCAAAGCCCGTGAAGCGGCGCGCGTGTTTGGGGATCAGGATCGGGGCGAAGCTGCCATCGCGGTCGCGCGGAATCGCGAGGCGCAGCGGACCGTCGTCGGTGAGCACCGTCTTGCCGCTCTTGCCATTGCGCTGGTTGGTTGCATCCTGGGGCCGCTCAGCGCCCGCCGGATAGCCCAGATGGTGGCCGAGTTCTGCGCCCAGTGCGCGTTCTATCAGCGCTTTCTTGAACGCGGCCGAAGCGGCCTGCACCGCCTCGGCCGTCATCGGCCCCTTCACAAACTGGTCGATCAGTTCATCCGGAATTGACGGCAACGCCGTCAGGGCCTCTGCGGCCGGCTTGGGTTTGCGTGGCATACATGCTCCTTGAGCTACATGTTATGCCTTGAACACAAAATTTATGACAGACCCACGCTAATGGACCAATATCAATTCAAGGAAAGGCCAACGCCGCAGGCAGACAGACAAAGCGCGGCGCAGGCAACCAGATCAAGGAAAGCCCACCACCGCAGGCAGACAGACAAAACGCGCCGCAGGCAACCAGATCAAGAAAAAGCCCACCGCCGCAGGCGGACAAACAACCCGCCGCCCGGCACCCCCCTGCTACGATGCTGCCTTCGTCAAGCAGAACGGTAACCCGAGTGAAGCGCCTGATCCCCCAATTCCTACAGACCCTTGAAAAAGGGCTAACCCTCGCGAACCAGCCCATCGCCCGGGCTTTCCGGCACCTGCGCCATCCCACGCCGCGTGGCGTGGCCAAGGCCTGCGCCGCCATCCCGGCGCTCCTGCTCCTGTATGTGCTGATCCTGATCCCGTTCACGCCGAGCATCGGCGACATCCGTAAGGCGAAAATCGAGCAGCCGGCGCAGATTCTCTCAGCGGACGGCAAACTGCTCGCCGAATTCAAGCCCTCGAACCGCGAGTGGGTGAAACTCAAGGACATCTCGCCGAACGTCGTGAACGCGCTGATCGCCACCGAAGACCACCGCTTCTATCAGCATTTCGGACTCGATGGGCGCCGCACGGCATCAGCCGCGCTGCACACGTTTTCCGGCGACCGCCAGGGCGGTTCGACCATCACCCAGCAACTCGCCCGTAATCTCTATCCGGACGAGATCGGCCGCGCGCCCACGCTGACCCGCAAGATCAAGGAGGCGATCACGGCCTTCAAGATCGAGGCGCTCTACACCAAGGACGAAATCCTCGAGACCTACCTCAACACGGTGCCGTTCCTCTACAACGCCTACGGCATCGAAATGGCAGCGCGAACCTATTTCGACAAATCGGCCGGCGACCTGAACGTGCTGGAAAGCGCGACACTCACCGGCATGCTCAAGGGCAATAGCTACTACAACCCGGTGCTCAATCCGGAACGCGCGCTGCAACGGCGCAATACGGTGCTCGCGCAAATGGTCAAGTACGGCAAGCTCACGCCCGCGGCCTATGCGACGCTCGCGCGGCGCCCCTTGCGCATCGATTTCGAACGGCAGACCGAGCCGCCCGGACCGGCGCCGCACTTCGCGCAGCAATTGCGCAAGTGGCTCGCGGCATGGGCCGATCGCAACGACTACAACCTCTATTCCGACGGACTGGTGGTGCGCACCACCATCGATTCGCGCTTGCAAACCATGGCCACTCAGGCCGTGACCCTGCAGGGCAACCAGTTGCAGGGCATCGCCAACTCGGCGTGGGGGACGCGCGCGGGTTGTGCGAACGGCCGCGACCTGCTGCAGACTTTCCTGCGTGAAACGCCCGACTATCGCGCCGCGAAAGACGCCGGCCTGTCGGACGACGACGCCATGAAACGCGTTTCGTCCGACCGCGATCTGGTGCAGTCGGTATGCGAATCGAAAACCCGCGTGCAGGCGGACTTTCTCGCCATGGATCCGCGCAACGGCCAGATCAAGGCATGGGTCGGCAGCCGCGACTTCAGCAAGGACCCGTTCGACCATGTGCAGCAGGCACGGCGTCAACCGGGCTCGACCTTCAAGCCGTTCGTCTACGCCGCAGCCTTCGAAGACGGCGCGAAACCCAGCGACACGTTTATCGACAAGCCCGTCGAGATTCCGCTCGCCGGTGGCGAAGTCTGGCGTCCGAACGACGAGGATGAGCCGAGCGAGCGCGCCATCAGCCTGCGCGACGGTCTCGCTTATTCCCGCAACCGGATCACCGCCCAGTTGATGGAAACGGTCGGTCCGAACAAGGTCGCGAAGCTGGCGCGTGCCATGGGCGTGCGCGACAGCGAACTCGACCCGGTGCCGTCGCTCGCGCTCGGCACGAGCCCGGTCACGCTGAAGGAAATGGTCTCGGCCTACGGCACGATCGCCAACCTCGGCGCTTACGTGGAGCCGGTGATGGTCACGCGGATCGAAGACCGCAACGGCGAAGTGCTAGCCGAGTTCGCGCCGGCGTCGCCGAAACAGGAACTGCCCGTCGCCGCCGCGCGCACGCTCGTCGATGTGATGCGCGACGTGGTGAGCCGCGGCACGGGTGCGAGCATTCGCAGCCGCTTCGGCGTTCGCGGCGACGTCGCCGGCAAGACGGGCACGACGCAGGGCAATGCGGACGGCTGGTTCATCCTGATCCAACCGCAACTCGTGGCGGGCGCGTGGGTCGGCTTCAACGACAGCCGGGTGACCTTGCGCAGCGATTATTGGGGCCAGGGGGCGCACAGCGCGCTGCCGATCGTCGGCGATTTTTTCCAGCGCGCGCAAAGATCGAAGCTGGTAGACAGCCGCGTCAGGTTCGCGACCGAGCAGGAGCCGGGCTGGTTTGCCGAGCGGACCGGCAGGTTGCGCGAGTGGTTCCAGCAGCTGTTCGGCGCGTCGCCCGTGAAGACCGAGGCGCCGGCTGTCGCACGTAATACGACGCGCAAGGCGGCTGCGCGCACCGCGTCTGTATCTGGACCGGCAGCCGCTACATCGGCGTCTGCTGCATCGGCGTCCGCTGCTTCGGAGGCTGCCGCGGCTGTTGCATCGAAGCCGTTGCCGCAGCCGCCGCTTCTTCAAGCGCCGTCAGCGCCTGTCTCAGCAAGCGATGCAGTAGACGGCGCGGCGCATGGCGGCGGCGAACCGGCTTTGGCGCCCACGCCCACGCCAGACGATGTGATGCCGCCGGACATTGGCGGCGGCACGGCAAACGCATCCCCGAATCCGCCGGCGAGCGCCAGCGCCTCGCCTTGATGCTTAAGCGCGTTGCGCCGCGCGGCTCAGTCCGCGCGGCGTTTTGCCGGTTCTAGGGTCCCGCCGCCTTCGTCCGGCCTGCCGCCCGCGCATCGGGCACACTGCACGACGCCTCGAGCGACGTATCGTGATGCAGCAGAAGCACAGCCGCTACCCCGACGAGTCCCGCTCCCGACAAGCACAGCAGCCCGGCGCCGAAGCCGCCGGTGCTGTCCTTGATCCAGCCCATCGCGTACGGTCCGAAGAATCCCGCCAGATTGCCGAGGGAATTGACCGCGGCGATGCCGCCCGCGGCCGCCGCGCCCGACAGGAACGCGGCCGGCAAGGTCCAGATCACCGGCAGGCAGCCGAAGATGCCGAAGCCGGCAATCGACAGCGCGATCATTTTCTGCACCGGATTGTCGAGCCCCGCCGCCGCCGCGATACCGCCGGCCGCGACCAGCAGCGCGATCGCCACGTGCCATTTGCGTTCGAGCTTGCGGTCCGAATGGCGTCCCCAAAAAACCATGCTGATCACGCCGACGATATAAGGCAACGAGGTCACGAAGCCTGTCTGTAAATTGCTGAGACCGAACGACTTGACGATCTGCGGCAAAAAGAAACTCAGTCCGTAGTTGGTTGCGTTCGCACCGAAATAGATGAGCGCGACGGCGAGCACTCGCGGATTGAACAGCGCTTCCTTCACGCTGAACGTATGCACCGCCTCGCGATGCTCGCGTTCCTGAGCCTGGCGGGCGACCAGCCAGTCGCGTTCGTCGTCGGCAAGCCAGTGGGCGTCGGCCGGTTTGTCGGTCAGATAGAACAGCACGGCGATCGAGAGCAGCAGGGCGGGCAGCGCCTCGATCAGATAGACCCACTGCCAGCCGGCCAGACCGGCGCGCCCGTCCATCGACAGCAGCGCGCCGGAAACCGGGCCGCCTATCACCGTGGAAAGCGGAATGGCCGCCATGAAATAACCGACCACGCGGCCGCGATATGCGGCGGGAAACCACAGCGTCAGCAGGAAAATAATGCCGGGGAAGAATCCCGCTTCGGCCACGCCCAGCAGAATGCGCAAGCCGTAAAACACGTGCGCGGGCGAGAGTCCGGTGAAACGGGCAATGTCCGGGATATACGCCATGGCGCCGGCGAGTATCCCCCATGTGAACATGATGCGGGCGATCCAGCGGCGCGCGCCGAATTTCTCGAGCAGCAGATTGGAAGGGACTTCGAAGAAAAAGTACGCGATAAAGAAAATCCCCGCGCCGAAGCCGAATGCGCTCGCGGAAAGGCCAAGCGCCTTGTTCATCTGCAGTGCAGCAAAGCCGACGTTGACCCGGTCAAGATAGGCAATGAAATAGCACAGGATCAGGAACGGCACGAGCCGAACCATCACGCGCGTCATGGTGCGTGTTTCGATCTCCATCGATGTCTCCTCCGGTTCAGTGTCCGGCTAGTTGATTGGTGTGGTTACAGACTAGTCGGTGAAGTGCGATTCCGAAAGTGTTTTGGCATGGCCGCGCGTGCGCTGCTCATGTATTGGGATTACGTATCGGGATCACGCACCCGCCTTCGATACCCGGCAGTCCGTCCAGCGTTTCGCCGCGCGTCTAGCGGAAGATCAACGGGTCCACCTTCAATTCGCCGCCGATTGCATCGAGTGTGCCGATCGAGCGCGGATCGGTCGGACCGATAAAACGCACGAGCGGCATCAAATTGGATGGAAGCGAGACAGCAACGACTGTGCCGCGATTCGCCCTAAAAACGATGCGACATCCCCACTGTCGCAAGAATCTGCTTCGTTCCTGGCGCGCTCACCGTCACGCCCGGCCAGCTTACCGTGGCGGTGCCGTTGTTCTTCAGATAGCCGGCCCGCATGTACAGGCTCGTGCGTGGGGAGATCGAATGGTCGACCCCCACTTCGAAGCCCGGCGTATTGTCATGCGCGCCGCGCACATTGCGCTGCACGCCGGCAATCGCGATCACGTCGGCCGGCGTGGCCTGGATCGTCGCACCCAACTCCGCGATACTGAGCGAATGCCCGGTGCCCAGATGCGCTGCCAGCGAACCCGGCGCCGGGTCTTCCGCGCGGTTATAGGAATAGTTGAACTGCAAGTTCACGATGCCGATCCGGTAAGCGAGCGCGCCGATGAAGTGTTCGGTGCCGAGCAGGCTCAGCGAAGCGGGCAGGCCGGCAATGGTTTCCTGTCCCGGATGCTGGTTCACATACGCAAGCCCCGCGTAGAAGCCGTAGCCCGAGTAAGTGGCCGCGACGTTCAGCATGTTCCCCGAGGTGGCCGGCACCGGCTGGCTCACCGTGGCGGCGAACGCATACATGCCGTAAAACTGCAGCCCCTTCAGATTCGGCGACGCATACATGATCGAATTGCTGGCGCGGCCGGAATCGTATTGCGTCGACAGCGTGTTCCGGTCCACCGCGAGGACGTTGGCCGAAAACGGCGACAGTACCTCGTTCGCGCGAAACGGATCGGACGGATAGATGACCCGGAAGCTCGGCTCGTACTGACGCCCCATGGTCACAGAACCGTATCTGGCGTCGCTCAGGCCGACCCATGCCTGACGATAGAAGAGCGCCGTGGTATCGGCGAACAAGCCGCCGTTGTTCACGTTAAAACCCGTTTCGACATTGAACTGCGCCTTCAGTCCGCCGCCCAGGTCTTCATTGCCTTTCAGGCCGAACAGGGAGCCCGTCGAGCCGCCGCTCTTTTCGGAATAGGAATGGACGCCGCCGTTGTCCAGATACTGGATGTTCGCGTCGACGACGCCGTACAAGGTCACGCTCGACTCGGCGGCCGCCGCGCCACCGGCGGCCAGAATCAGTGTGGCTCCGCAAACGCCATGATTGATAAAACGCATGCATGTCTCCTCTTTTTATATCCGCTTGCCGCGGACTTGATTGCACAGCCTTGCTGCGGGGCCGGCGCGGTCCGGCTTCATCGACCGAACCGGCCGTCGAAAATCGAATGGCCGTGCTAATTTCAAGTCAACTGACGGGACAAAGCCAGTGCATTGTTTTTATGAGGAGAATGCAGATATTGCATGGCGAAAAAGCATGAGAATCCGGCCAACGCAGGCGAGGTCCCCCTCGTTCATTCGATATGACACGGACTTGCGCGACGCCCATTCCTGGCACCGCCGGACGGCAATTGTTCAGGCGGATGCAACAGTGTTTTCGGATGCAGAGGCTGATCTGGCGCGCCTGATTGCGGATAATTTCGAGATTGAAAACGATCAGAAAACGCAGGCGAATCATGTTGAACACGGTCTTGGATCACTTGACGGGACAGGAGCGGGCACGCTCAGCGCTACAGCGCCTAAGCACACTGTCCAACCAGACACGCGATCCCGCACACCACCGCGCTCGCGCGTGGGTCGCGGCGCTGGCCGCGTGCGCCAGCCTGATCGGATGTGCGTCGACTTCCGATGTTGCCGCCACCGGCAAACCCGGCACCTACACGGTAGCGGCGAGCGCGACTGGCGGCCGGATGGCCTGGGCCCGCGCGCATGAACATGCGATCAGCGAGGCGCGCGATTATTGCGAGCGTCGCGGCATGCAAAGCAGTGTCACGACTGAAACGGTGAGCGGCGTGCAGATGATGACGGAGCACGGGTCGTCAGTGAATTTCGAATGTCATCCGAAGTTCTAGGGCTCAGGCTCGATGGCCTGTAGCAGAGCCAGGGTTCATGCCGGCAAGCGCATGGACCCTCATGCATTTCTCGCTATGCGCTCAAGGCTTGTCGAACGTGACGAGCTTTTTATCCTTCGTGTCAGCCACGAAAATGGCCAGTAGTTTCGCGGGTTCCGTATCGCTCGCGTTTTCGCTGACGGTGTGATGCGCGCCGGGCTTCTCGGTCCAGGATTCGCCCGCATGGAACACGCGCTCCTCGCCGTTGCCAATGCGGCTGCGGATCGCGCCCGAGAGCACATAGCCGACCACAAAAGCCTGGCCATGCCGATGCGACTTCGACTTGCCGCCAGGCGCATAGTCGACGACAAGCGCGGTCATCGTCTTGCCCGGCACATTGGCGATTGCCTCGCTGAACGCGGGCGTGATCGTCTCCGGTGTAGCGGCCGTACCGGCGGCCAATACGGTCTGGTTGCTTCCCGCGATGGCAAGACCGGCGAGCGCCAGCGTCGCGATCAGTCTACGGATTTTCATGCGATTACTCC
>NZ_JAXDPY010000680.1:0-5190 GCF_034668105.1 Paraburkholderia sp.
CGCCAACCCGTAACCGCCAACCCGGTGAACGCAAAATCCGTTGAATGCAAAGCTGTTGAACGCAAACGCCCTTGAACGCATGAGCGCATGGCGCTTCTTTGGCAGGAGATCACAATGTCGACCTCGGTGACCCCTTCCGCGTCCCCGGCCTCGAGCGGCAACGCCGGCCGCGTCGTGCGATTTCTGGCGACGCGGGTCGGCTTGTCGTTGATCACACTGTGGCTGCTGTCGGTGATCGTCTTCGCTGGCGGCCAGTTGCTACCCGGCGATATCGGCCGCGCGGTACTCGGGCCGCTCGCCGATGCGCGCGCGGTCGCGGCGCTCAATCATCAGCTTGGCGCGGACCGGCCGCTCATGACGCAGTACGTCGAGTGGATCTCGCATTTCGTGCGTGGCGATATGGGACTGTCCTATGCGTATCGCGAACCGGTCGGGCCGTTTATCGCCGACGCTCTGGCGCATTCGGCCAAGCTCGGCCTGCTCGCGTTTATCGTCGTCGTGCCGCTCGGCATTGCGGGCGGCGTATGGTCGGCCATGCACGCAGGGCGCTGGCTCGATCGCACCATCAGCATTGCCGGATTATCGGCAACCGTAGTGCCGGAATTCGTCTCGTCGATCGTGCTGATTCTGGTGTTCGGCGTGTGGCTGCGTTGGCTGCCGATCGAAGCGTCGTATCCGCCCGAAGCGAGCGCGCTCGAACAACTGCGGCATCTGATTCTGCCGGTGCTGCCGCTGGTGCTGGTGTTCTTCGGCTACATCGCGCGCATGGCGCGCGCGGGCACCGTCGAGGCGCTCGATGCGGACTACACGCGCACTGCCATCCTCAAAGGCTTGCCGCGCCACACCGTGATCTGGCGTCACGTGTTGCGCAATGCGCTGCTGCCGACCATCACCGTCGCCGCGACGCAGCTCGGTTACATGATCGGCGGTCTCGTGGTGGTGGAGACGCTGTTCCACTATCAAGGCATTGGCTCATTGATCTACAACGCCGCCAAAGCCAAGGATTTTCCGATGCTCGAAGCGGGCGTGCTGACGATCGGCGTGGTGTACACCGCCGCCAATCTCGTCGCCGATGCGCTGCATGTTCTGCTGAATCCGCGACTGCGAGTAAGGAGCGCCGAATGAGCACCATCGTTCCGCCGGCCACGCCGCCTGCCGCACGTCCGGCTGCCGAACCGCGCTTCGACCAGTTGCGCGTGCTGCTGCGCTCGCCCACCTTTGTGGTCGGCGTGTTGATCGTTGGATGGTGGATCGTCTGCGCGCTCACCGGGCAATGGATCGTACGGATCGACCCGTATGCGTCCGATCCGCTCAACTCGCTGATGCCACCGGACGGCACGCATTGGTTCGGCACCGATCAACTCGGCCGCGACGTGTTCTCGCGAGTGATCGTCGGCGCGCGCGACATTCTGACCATCGCGCCTTTGGCGACCTTGCTCGGCACGGTCGCGGGAACGGCGCTTGGGTTGATCGTCGGCTACTTCGAGGGCTGGGTCGACAACGTAGTGGGCCGCGCGATCGACGCCGTGCTCGCGCTGCCGCTCGTGATCGTCGCGTTGCTCGCGCTGGCCGCGGTCGGCGCATCGAACTTGACCGTGATCCTCGTGATCGGCATCACCTTCATGCCGATCACCGCGCGTACGGTACGCGCCGCCGTGTTCGCCGAACGGCATCTGGACTACGTCGCCGCCGCGCAACTGCGCGGCGAACGCGCGCCGTACATCATGTTCGCGGAGATTCTGCCGAATGTCCTGCCGCCGATCATCGTCGAAGCAACCGTGCGGCTCGGCTATGCGATTTTCGCGGTCGCGACGCTGTCGTTTCTCGGTTTCGGCATCCAGCCGCCTTCCGCCGACTGGGGGCTCGCGTTGTCCGAGTCGTACACGCTAATGGCAGGCGGTGCATGGTGGACGGTCGTGTTCGCGGCCGGCGCCATCGCCTCGCTGGTGGTCGGCGTGAATCTGATCGCCGATAGCGTGCAAGGAGTGCTCGACCAATGAACGGCCCGCCGCCCGCCTCGTTCCCCGCCTTCGACGTCTCGAAGAGCGATCGCACGGATGCACTGACCGTGGTCGGGCTGACCGTCACGTACCGGATGCGCGGACGCGATCGCGAAGTGCTGCAGGACATCTCGTTCCGTGTGCGGCGTGGCGAAGCGTATGGTCTGGTCGGCGAATCGGGTTGCGGCAAATCGACGGTCGCGATGGCGGCGTTGCGTTATCTGCCGCGCAACGGCAAGGTGAAGGCCGGCAAGATCATCATCGCCGGTCAGGACGTGCAGAAGCTCGATGCGGATGCGCTGCGCTCGATGCGCGCGAACGCGATTTCGATGGTCTATCAGGACCCTGGGCGCGCACTGAATCCGTCACTGACGATTTCGCGGCAAGTCACGGAAGCATTCGAAGCAGCCGGCGCCTCGCGTGACGAAGCGCTGCGGCGCACGGTCGAGATATTGCAACGCGTGCGCATCGCGTCACCCGAGCGGGTGATGGCGAGCTACCCGCATCAGCTGTCGGGCGGCATGCAGCAGCGTGTGGTCATTGCCATGGCGCTCGCCTCGAACCCCGCCCTGCTGATTCTCGACGAACCGACCACCGGACTCGACGCCACCGTCGAAGCCGAAGTGCTCGACCTCGTGGCACAACTGCGCGAAGAACTCGGCACGGCCGTGCTGTTCATCAGCCACAACCTCGCGGTGATCGGGCGAATGTGCGAGCGCATCGGCGTGTTGTATGCCGGCAAGCTGGTCGAGGAAGGCGCGACCCAGGACGTGTTCGCGCGGCCACGTCATCCCTACACGGTTGGACTGCTGCGTTGCTTGCCCGGCACGGGACGCAACAAGGACACCGAGCGGCTCGACACCATCGCGGGCAATCTGCCCTTGCCGGGTTCGGTCACGCAAGGTTGCATTTACGCGGACCGCTGCCGCCTCGCCGACGACCGCTGCCGCCGTGAAGCACCACCGCCGTATCGCGTGAGTGCCGCGCATGGCGATCAGATGTCGCGCTGCCATTACCACGAACGCGCCATCGAACTGCCGCGCGCGAGCGCGGAAGCGCTGCCCCGGCGCGACGATGCATTGCGTGACAGCGAGCGCCCTGCCGTCGTGCTGCGCGCGCAGAAACTCTCGAAGACATTCCACGTATCCGGCGCCCCGCTGCGCGCAGTGGACAACGTCTCGATCGATCTCGCCAGCGGCGAAACGCTTGGCCTCGTCGGCGAATCCGGCAGCGGCAAGACGACGCTCGCGAAACTGATGCTCGGCCTGCTCACTCCGGACGCGGGCAGCGTGCTCGAACTCGACGGCACGCCACTCGCCGCGCGCGTCACGCGACGCAACGACGAGCAGGTCAAGTCGCTGCAGATCGTGTTTCAGAATCCGGACTCGGCGCTCAATCGCGCGCATTCAGTGAAGCGGCTGATCGGCCGTGCGTTGTCGCGCCTTACCGCATTGCGGGGCGCCGCGATCGACGAGAGGCTCGCCACCTTGACGGCCGCCGTGCGTTTGCCCGAGCGCTATCTCGGCTCGCGCACGCGTCAGTTGTCCGGCGGACTCAAGCAACGCGTGGCGATCGCGCGCGCATTTGCCGGTGAGCCGCGCGTGGTGGTCTGCGACGAACCCACGTCCGCACTCGACGTCTCCGTGCAGGCCGCGATTCTCAACCTGCTCGCCGACCTGCAACGCGAGCGCGGCGTGAGCTACGTGTTCATCTCGCACGATCTGCATGTGGTGCGCTATCTGTCGGATCGCATCGCGGTGCTGTACCTCGGACGGTTGCTGGAGATTGGACCGGCGGCCGCGGTGTTCGACGGTCCGCACCATCCTTACACTGAAGCGCTGCTGTCTTCGGTACCGACGCTCGACGCCCACCAGACCAGAGCCCGCATACGCCTCTCCGGCGATCTGCCGAGCGCGGCGTCGCCGCCATCCGGCTGCGTGTTCCATACGCGTTGCCCGCGCAAACTCGGGGCAATCTGCGAGCAGCTGGATCCACCCTTCGTCGCAGCCGGTGGCGATGCTGCTCAAGCGTCCGCGCATCGCATCCGCTGCCACATCCCCGTCGACGAACTACGTGCGCTGCAAGCCGCTCCGCGCAATCACGTCGACGACATCGGCAAGGCCTCCGGCAACGGCTCGGAAAACGCACCGGAAAATGCCGCGCGCAACAAATAGGGTGCGATAAAAGCGGCATTCCGCTCACGCGTTTCATCGTCGAAACGTTTTCGTGCGTTTTTCGCTCGCGGGCATCGCACATCCCTATTCGGCATCTGTCGCCACAAGGCTTTGCAGGCAATGGCATGGATATCGCTATTTACCGTCCAGACATTCGAAGCCGAAGAGACCGGAACAGAGTCGCAAGCGCCGCTTGTGCGAATCGCCCTGGCAAGAAGCGATAGATCACGAAGCACGCCCGGACGGCGCCTGTGGAAGCCCGGGCAGGCGCTTGTCGGCGCACTGCTGGCTGTGCAGCCGGGAAGACCGTGAGGGTGTTTGACTTGCACCAGCAAAACAGACCCGGGGGACGACGAGGCCCGCGTCCAGACAGGCACACCGCTGGCGAATCAGCGTGAGAGATGACGGCACGAGGTGTCGACCTTCCCTCGGGAGAGATGCGATGAAGACCAGAGGATTCAATCAGTACTACTGCGGGGTCATACGGAGTGCGGCAATCGTGGCGGGTGTGGCGTTGCTGGCGACCCAGGTCGCGTACCCCGCGTCGACCGATGTCATTCCCAAATGGATCGTGCTTGCCGATGCTCCGTTGCCTGCGAGCGGCACGCACGGCGCGACGCAGCTCGCGCAGGACGAGGGTTCCGCGGCAGGCGTAGTGGCCACCGGCACCGCGCCCGGCGAACCGACGGCTGCCGACGATGCGGCCGTGGTGTTTCAGCCGCATGACTGCACGACCGGCAATGTCGGCGGCTGCGTGCAGCGTGGTGGCGGCAGCGGTAACGGCGCGGCGAGCGCGGGCAACAATGGCGCGAGTGGCAACGGTGCCAGCGGAGGCACGGGTGCGGGCGGCGGCGCCGGTAAGGGTAACGGCGGGGGAAGCGGTGGTGGTAGCAGTGGCGGTGGAAGCAGCGGCGGTGGAAGCAGCGGCGGTGGAAACAGTGGCGGCGGCAGCAGCAGCGGTGGAAGCAGCGGCGGTGGAAGCAGCGGCGGTGGCGGCAGCGGCGGCGGCAGCAGCG
>NZ_JAXDPY010000681.1:0-3101 GCF_034668105.1 Paraburkholderia sp.
GCAGTTCGTAGTTTTAGTTGCTGTCTGGTAGTTGTTTGTTTTTGGTTGTTGTTGTGTTGTTGGAAGGAGCAGTACCGCTTGTTCTTGTACACACGCATCACGTGTCGAAACAGGCAAAAAAAAGGCGACTGTCCGCGAGGACAGTCGCCTTTTCCATTTCAGGCCGATAGCCGCCGGTCAATCCGGCAAGATCATGCCGCGTGCTGCGTCTTTCCTGCTTCCGGCGAACGCCAGCGCGTCAGCAAATCGTTCCACTTGACCCGCACACCCTTCAGGTTATTTTCCTTCACGTGCCCGTAGCCGCGGATGCCGTCCGGCAGATTCGCCAGTTCGACCGCCAGTTCACGCTTCTGCGCAGTCAGGCCGCCAATCAGCTCGCGCACCAGTGCTTCGTATTCGACGATCAACGCACGCTCCGTGCGACGCTCTTCCGTTTTACCGAACACGTCCAGCGCGGTCCCGCGCAGGAACTTAAGCTTTGCGAGCACGTGCATGGCACTGAACACCCAAGGGCCGTACTTCTTTTTCACCAGATGACCGTGTGCGTCCTTCTTCGAAAACGTCGGCGGCGCGAGGTGAATATGCAGCTTCCAGTCGCCTTCGAAATTCGCCTTTAGCTTTTCGATAAACGCCGGATCGCTGTAGAGTCGCGCGACTTCGTACTCGTCCTTGTAAGCCATCAGCTTGTGCAGATTTTTCGCGACCGCTTCCGTCAACGGCAACTGGTCGTCGATCGAATCGAGCGCCGATTCCGCCACCCGCACTTGCGACACCAGCGCGCGATAGCGGGCGGCGTACGCGTCGTTTTGCCATGCTGCAAGGTAGTCGGCGCGCTTATCGATCAGCGTGTCGAGCGCCTTCGGTGTGTGCAGCGAAATGATCTTGCTGCTCACCGTCTCTGCTGCGGCCCCCCGTCCTTGTGACTGCGCGAGCTTGCGTACCGCAGCCAGATCATGCGCGGCGCGGCGGCCCCATTCGAATGCCGCACGGTTCTTCTCGATCTGGACGTTGTTGAGTTCGATCGCGCGCATCAGCGATTGATAGGTCAGCGGCACACAGCCGCGTTGCCATGCGTAGCCGAGCACGAACGGGTTCGTGTAGATCGCATCGCCGAGCAGCGCGACAGCGAAGTGGTTCGCGTCGACCATATCGACGCCATCGTCGCCCGCACCGGCGCGCACGTCCGCTTCAGTGCTGCTGCCGGGAAAGCGCCAGTTCGGGTTCTTGATGAGTTCGGCGGTCGGCGTATGCGCGCTATTGAGCACGACACGGGTGCGGCCCACCTGCATCCGCGAGACGCACTCGTCGCTGGCTGTGACGATCGCGTCGCAGCCGATCACGAGACTCGCTTCGCCCATTGCGATGCGGGTTGCGTGAATGTCGGTTGGATTCTGGGCGATCTGCACGTGACTCATCACGGCGCCGCCCTTTTGCGCGAGGCCGGTGACGTCGAGTACCGTGACGCCCTTGTTTTCCAGGTGCGCGGCCATGCCGAGCAATGCGCCGATCGTTACGACGCCCGTGCCGCCGACGCCTGTCACCAACACCCCATAAGGGCGCGCGATCGACGGCAGTTCGGGCTCCGGCACCGGCGGCATCGCGTCACCGACGATGCCCGAAGCCGCCTTCGGCTTGCGCAACTGACCTCCTTCGACGGATACGAAGCTCGGGCAGAACCCGTTCACGCACGAGAAGTCCTTGTTGCAGGTCGACTGATTGATCTGGCGCTTGGTGCCGTATTCGGTATCGAGCGGCTCCACGGACAGGCAATTCGACTTCACCGAGCAATCGCCGCAGCCTTCGCACACCGCTTCGTTGATCACGACACGGCGCGCCGGATCCGGATACGTGCCGCGCTTCCTGCGGCGGCGCTTTTCGGTCGCGCAGGTCTGGTCATAGATCAGAATCGTGGTGCCGGGAATCTCGCGAAGCTGACGCTGAACTTCGTCGAGCTTGTCACGATGGTGAATGTCGATGCCGGGTGCGAGGCCGACGTTCGCCGAGTACTTCTCCGGTTCATCGGTGACGATCACGATCTTCGTCGCGCCTTCGGCGGCAAGTTGATGCGTAATCTGCGGCACGGTCAGCACGCCGTCGACCGGCTGGCCGCCCGTCATCGCGACCGCGTCGTTATAAAGAATCTTGTAGGTGATGTTCGCCTTCGACGCGATTGCCGCGCGAATCGCGAGGAGGCCCGAGTGGAAGTAGGTGCCGTCGCCGAGGTTGGCGAACACGTGCTTGTCGTTGCTGAACGGCGCCTGGCCGATCCACGCGACGCCTTCGCCGCCCATCTGGCTGAAGGTGCTGGTGCTGCGGTCCATCCACACGGTCATGTAGTGGCAGCCGATACCGGCCATCGCACGTGAACCTTCCGGCACATTGGTCGACGTGTTGTGCGGGCAGCCCGAGCAGAACCATGGCTTGCGCTCCGCTTCAACGCGCGGACGCGCCAAGGCTTTTTCTTTCGCTTCGATTACCGCGATGCGCATCGCAATGCGCGCGCGTACGTCGGACGGCAGGTCGAACTTGTCGAGCCGCGTGGCAATTGCCTTGGCGATGATCGCGGGCGACAGCTCGTAGTGCGCCGGCAGCAGCCAGTTGCCCATCGGCACCGACCATTCGCCGCCCGCACCGTCTTTTTCGTCGAACTTGCCGAACACGCGCGGACGCTGCGCATCGGGCCAGTTGTACAGCTCTTCCTTGATCGCGTATTCGAGGATCTGGCGTTTTTCTTCAACCACCAGAATTTCCTCGAGACCACGCGCGAACGCTTGCGCGCCTTGCGCCTCGAGCGGCCACACACAGCCGACCTTATACAGACGGATGCCGATGCGCGAACAGGTTTCGTCGTCGAGTCCGAGATCGGTGAGGGCCTGACGCACATCGAGATACGCCTTGCCGCCGGTCATGATGCCGAAGCGCGCGTGCGGCGAATCGATCTCGACACGATCCAGCTTGTTCGCGCGCACGTAGGCGAGGGCGGCGTACCACTTGTAGTCGAGCAGACGCGCTTCCTGGACGAGCGGCGGGTCGGGCCAGCGGATGTTCAGGCCGCCTTCGGGCATCGCGAAATCTTCCGGCAAGACGATCTTCGTGCGATG
>NZ_JAXDPY010000682.1:0-3113 GCF_034668105.1 Paraburkholderia sp.
GATACAACGGTCTGCTCGAAGGAAAAACGCCAGGCGCACAGGATGTCGATGTACGCATCGAACCGGCGTGCACGCGAATAGTGACGTGTAGTCCAGCGAAAAATGCCGGGTTCTTCGTCAGCCACGCTCACCTCCCGGTCAACGGACGCAACGTCCTGGCGGAGACAGCAAGATTTGCGTGGAAGGCAGCCGCCAATCGGCGCGCGATCCTGCTTGGGCTCTAACGAGGTGAAGCTGAATCGCCCTCCCGCTTCTCAGGTAGCAATCATCAGCCCGCAACGGTCAGTCGTCGTTTGAGGTTTGCTTCAGTCGACCGAGGAACCAGCGGCCTGCGGGCCCTGGCGGTGTGTCTCTGCGATAGATCGCATACATTGCGATCGGCGGCGTTCGGGGCTGAAAGTTTTCGATTCGAAGCGGCACCAGATCGCCTGAAACCAGATCGGGGTGTACCATCGCCGCGGGCATGTGCCCCCAGCCGAGGCCCGCCCGTAAGAACGCGTGCTTGGCGCCGAGATCCGATAATCGCCAGATCTGCGGAGAGAACACGCCGAACGACTTCCCATCGGTCAGCGGCGTGCGATCAGTCAATACAAGCTGCACGTATCCTTCCAGCTCGCGCGATCGGATCACTCTTTTAAACGACGCCAGTGGATGCTTAGGAGCGACAACGGTGACCATGGGCACATCGAGCAGCTTCTCGGCATCGATCGTTTCCGGCACGGCCGGCATGGAACCACTAATCCCAAGCCTGCACGCGCGCTCCAGTACTCGCTGCACTACCGCACCCAACGCTTCGACATATAACCGCAATGGCGTGTGAGGAAACGCGTCGCGGAATTCTCCGACCGCCATTGTGAGCGAGGCCATGGGATACATGACGTCCACCACCACGGAAAGCTCCGGTTCAAGTCCTTCTGCGATTGCTCGCGCCGTCGACTTGAAACCATCCATGCCGCCGACGACGAGACGCGCCTGTGAAAGCAGGACGGCGCCTTGTTCCGTCAATCGCGGATAACGACCGCTCCGGTCGAACAAGGACACATTGATCTGGCCTTCGAGATTGGCGAGCGTCTGGCTCACCACGGACTGTGTCCTGCGAAGCTTGCGTCCCGCCGCGGAGAAGCTTCCTTCGTCTGCGGCAGCGATGAATGTACGCAGTTGATCCATGGATACGCCGTCGAGCATATGTCGAGTCGCCGAATGGTATTGGTCGAGAAATATAGTCTTCCGAGCGTGGTGTCAAGTACTTAGGCGCAGACACGTTCGCCCATCCCCTATAGCGGGTAACTCGCGGCAAGAACAAGGCACTCTGCAAGCAGATACGTTTGGAGGTTGCGCTGCACAAGACCGTCGGGCAAGCCGAAGTGCGGCGTGGTGATCTGACTTCGAGATCACGATGTCAGTATTCATCGTTGGACGAGGATGCAGCGCACAACCATACTTCCCGTCAGTTGAGAAACGAGCACCCCCCACGTAGCCGCTATTGAAGAAAGGAGTTGCCTGCATGCGCATCGAGTTCACCTTACCCGCGCCGACGGTGCCAATCCAGGGCGGCGACTCCGTCTTTCCGGTTCGACGCATCTACTGCGTAGGCCGAAACTACGCTGCCCACGCTCGCGAAATGGGCTTCGACCCGAACCGCGAACCGCCGTTTTTCTTTTGCAAACCGGCGGATGCCATCGTCAACGTCCCGACTGGAACGACCGTCGACGTTCCGTATCCGTCGAACACCAGTGAATACCACCATGAAATCGAACTGGTCGTGGCGATTGGAAGCGCAGGCAGTGACATCGCGGTAGAAGATGCGCTCAATCATGTCTTTGGCTACGCGGTCGGTCTCGACATGACCCGGCGCGACCTGCAACTGGCGCTGCGAGACAAGGGGCGACCGTGGGAACCTGGCAAAGCATTCGATCAATCGGCGCCCATCGCGCCGCTCCACAGAGCGAGCGAAATCGGCCACATCGACCGGGGCGCGCTCTGGGTACAGGTCAATGGCGAGGATCGGCAAAGGACAGACCTCAGCAAGCTCATCTGGTCCGTGCCGGAAATCATCGCCAACCTGTCCACGTATTTCGAACTGCAGCCTGGTGATCTCATCTATACCGGCACTCCCGAAGGAGTAGGACCCGTTCATCGCGGCGACATCATGAAGGGTGGTATCACGGGCCTGGGAGAGTTGAGCGTGAAGGTGCGCTAATTGTGTCTGTCACCGCGTAAGGGCGCCTGCTTTCGCGGGGCGCCTGTCTGAAGCAGCTGCGCAGACCTGCACGTCATTTGAATTCCATCCGCACAAGCAAGAGGAGAGCTAGTCATGAAATATGCCAACCTGGCGGCGCCAGGCCGGGAAATGCCCACGACAGACGCGCTGACGTTGATGCACGTGCCCGCAAAGTTCGACGTAACCCAATGGCCCCGGGAAGTCGAAGCGTTTCTCCACAAGACGACCCATCCGCATCACCGGGCTATGTTAAAGAACTACTTCCGTCATTTGCTGCTGGAGGTGGCGGGATACTGGGATCAGATCATCGTTCCTGAACTCACGGTCGATGAACCCATGTACCGCGTTGGTGACCGGCGGCAAATGCACGTTCTGACGGGCAAGGCAGCCGTCGAGGGTTTCTATCGTGAAGCCGCTGAAACACGCCAGAACGTGATGGGCGCACGCACCATGAACATGGGCGTCGACGACTACGGCGTCACGACGGAAGCCGTATGGACTCACGTCGTGCCCGGCGTGTGCCTGAAGGACCACGGCATCGACGCTGACCCCGCGGCGCATTATCTGATGACGCATCACCTCTTCCAGATCTTTACGTATACAAACGAGCCGAAGCCGAAGCTCATCGCGGAGCGGATCTACGATGACCCGGAGAGCTACACCTATGAGAAGCTGGCCCCAGCGGACGTCGTGACCCCGGAGATCGCCCGGGAACTCCTCGCCCCATTTCTGGCTCGAGCCACGCTGGACTAAGCTCACTTGAGCAGGCGGTCCACGCAGACGACGCGCTTCATTTCACTGCATCACGTAACGGGCCGTGACCATGTCCGGCCTCGCACTGCGCCTTCGCGCGTCGCGGCCTTGTCACTAGCGATCTCCTCGAGAACCAGTT
>NZ_JAXDPY010000683.1:0-12029 GCF_034668105.1 Paraburkholderia sp.
CACACGACATGGACGCACGCAATCTGTTCGCCAGTTTGCTACCGGTACTGCGTTTGCTGTTCGCCGCGCCCAACCCGTCCGCGATCAAGGCGATGCTGGCATTCGATCATTCGATGACCGACGAAACACGCATGCCGATCACGCGCGCGTCGGCACAGCTCGTCGATCGCCTCAGCACCGCGCGCGACAGGTTGCAGGATCTGCGCGCCGAGTTTGCTGGAGCGATGAGCTAACGCGAGGAGAAGCGGAACAAGCTTGCGCCACGAATCAGTTCATTCTTCGTGGCGCAAGCTTGCGTTCAGCCGCTGCATCCGCAGCACGACACGCCGCGCGTAACCGCGGCCACCGCCGCTGTAACGAAGCAGCGCGGCGTCGAGATTGCCGCCGCTCTCATCGAGGTCGTCGCGCAAAATGGTCGAGCCGATCCGCACGTTGATCGCCGGATCGGACAAGTCGGTTGTGCCCGCAATCAATTGCGGATGCGCGGCGCGCGAGTCGGACGTGCCTGCATCTTTTGCGTGACTTGCTGGACATTCAATTCGATCAATGCGCCGCCGGATTCAGCTCGGCTAGTACGCTGAGCTTTTGCACATCGGCGATCTCTATTTCCGCATAGCCCAGCTTCAACGCGCCCTGCGCTTCGAACTCCTTGAGCACCTGATTGATCGTCTGCCGCGACAAAGCCAGCATCATGGCCAGATCCTCCTGCGGCACTTTGAGTACACGCCGCAATGCACCGGGTTCGCCGTACCCGCCCGCCATCAACAACAAGCGGCGCGCCACGCGCTGCGCGGCGGGAAGCAAAGCGGCCTCCTCGATGGCATCGAAAGCGAGGCGCAACTTTTGCGTCAGCAGCAAACCGAACGCATGCCAATACCCGGGCGTGCGTTCGAGCAGCGCGGCAAGCGCGGTGCGCGGCACATGAAACAGCTCGGAATCGCGTTCGGCATACGCGTCATGGGTTCGCGGGCGGTTATCGAACAACGCGATCTCGCCGAACCAGTTCACGGGCTCGATGATCGCAAGCAACGCTTCCTTGCCGGCCGAACTCGCCGCGCCGATTCTCACGAGACCGTCGAGCACGCAATAGAGGCCGTTGTCGGAATCGCCACGCGTGAAGAGCCGTTCGCCGGCCGCGAGGCGTTCGACACGCCCCGCTTCGATCAGCTGCGCCTGCATGGCAGCGGGCGCCGAGCGAAACCACGCGCTGCGCTCCAGCAACGCGCCAAGCTCATTTGAGGAAAAACTCGCACTCATAGGACGGCATCCATGTCGGATTGTCGGCTACCCGATGGTTTCAAATTCCGCTGCCCGCGATTATGCTGGCTTTGACGGAGGAGCGGCATCCATGAGAACGCTGACGCAACAGCTTACGCAATACGCGGCCTACCACCGCGACCGGCGCAATATCGCCACGCATTTCATCGGCATTCCGATGATCGTGCTGGCGCTGGCCGTGTTGTTGAGCCGGCCCGCTTTCAGCGTGGCTGGCTTGCCGTTGACCTTATCGCCCGCGTGGGTGCTGTTCGCCGCGGCGACCCTCTACTACCTCGTGCTCGACGTGCCGCTCGGCGTGATGATGGCGGTGGTGTCGGTGCTGTGCGTCGCAGGCGGACAATGGCTCGCCGCGCAAGCCACGCTCATCTGGCTCGGCTCGGGTATTGGCCTCTTCGTGATCGGCTGGGTCTTTCAGTTCATCGGCCACGTAGCGTACGAACATCGCAAGCCTGCCTTTGTCGACGATGTGATCGGGCTGCTGATCGGCCCGCTGTTCGTCCTCGCCGAGGCGTTGTTTGGTTTTGGCTGGCGGCCCGCGCTGCGTGAGGCGATCGAGGCACAGGTCGGCGCGACGCGTATCAATGCGGACAGCGCGGCGGCGCATCGGTGAATCGACTGGGGGCGCACGATTCGCGCGTCCTGCGCTCAACTCCAGCCGCCATCCCGACTCAATCAATCTTCTTAACTCTACCGCCATCCCCGTTCAATCAGCCGTCTCAGTCCAACCGGCAGCCGTGTCTCGACCACCATGGCTCAACGTTCAACGCGCCGCGAACCGAACCAGCCGCACGCCATGCAACGCCGTCAGCGAGACCGCAATCCAGATAGGAATATACGTGGCTAACTGCGCGGCGCTCAGCGCCTCACCGAGCAACGTAATGGACACAAACACCAGCAACACCGGCTCGACATAGCCGAGAATGCCAAACAACGCGATCGGCAATAAACGGCTCGCCTTCAGATACGAAGCCAGCGCAATGGTGCTGAGCGCGCCGAGTCCCGGCAACAGCAAACACCACATGTCGACACGGTCGCCAATCACCGTCAGCGAACCGCCGATGACGATAAACACAGCCGCCGGCAGCAGCAACAGCGCCATTTCCACCGTGAACATCGCCAGCGAATCCTGGTTGATCTTGCGCCGCAGCACGAAGTACGGCGGATAACCAAGCGCGACGAGCAAGGTCGGCCATGAAAACGCACCCGTCATCCATAGTTCATGGGCGACGCCCAATGCGGCGCAGAGAACGGCTAGCCACTGCAGACCATCGAGGCGCTCGTGATAGTAGAAGCGTCCCACCAGCACCATCGTTAGCGGCAGCAGAAAATAGCCGAGCGAGACTTCGAGCATGCGCCCATGCAGCGGCGCCCAGAGAAACACCCACAGTTGCACGCCAAGCAAAGCCGCGCTGACAATCATCGCCACGCCGAGCTTCGGCTGCGTCACCATGCGGTAAAGAAGTTGCCGGAGAATCGGCAGGCGTTTGCGCCACAGAATCAGCAAGAGTGCGCCCGGCACGGTCCACACGACGCGCCACGCGAAAATGTCGAGTCCGCTCAAGGGCGCAAGCAGCTTGGCGTAAGCGGACAGTAATGCAAACATCGCCGACGCGCCGACGGACAACGCGATGCCGCGCTTTGGATCATATTGGTTCATTACGCGGCCCCTGACGCAGTCGTTTCGGCACGCGGCGCAGACGGGTGAGCCAGTACTGATGTTGATGCAAGTGTGTGCGGCGCAACATGCGGCTGTGCGCCTCGAGTCGTTGTCATTAGAAGTGAAGTCTCACAAGCAGGCAGCGTAGAACGAGCGCTGCGTTTTTTATCTTCGGCAGGTGATGCAAGCGGGCATTCTAGACGGGTTCCGGAGCAAACGCGCCTGATGGTTCGTCGCTGGTTCATTGCAGCAAGCAGCAATTTATTCCGTGCGCATCGCGCGCCGATGCACTAGAACATAACTTCACGCGCGACGGGCAAAGCCGCTGCAGCTACGCCCGCCACTTCCTGCGCAGATGTTCAAGCGCGAATCTTGCTATGAAGTCTGGCGACACCGTTTGCAACGTCATTCAGGACATCCTGGACATCCGTCGCAACCGCCATTGCAGCGTTATTTGCAAGCGTCCTCGGCAATATCAATGAGCCGGGCCGGAAAGGCAGTCCACGCGGACTGGGCCCGCCTTTCCTTCCCGCGGCATGCATCACCCGCGCTTCAGTGCGCCTGCCGCCATCCGGCCAGCAATCCTGCTCATCGAATGTGACTACTGGAGCCAGCATGACCCAGCCAGCCCTCTCGCACGACGCATCGCCCGATCTACTGCGCGCCGCCTTCGCCGCCGAAGTACGCGCCGGGCTCACGCACACGCCGCAAAAAGAACTGCCCTCGAAGTATCTGTATGACGAAGTCGGCTCCGCGCTGTTCGAAGTGATCACCGTGCTGCCGGAATACGGCGTGACACGCGCCGAGGAACGTCTGCTCACCAAGCACGCGGCGGACATCGTCGCGCATCTTCCGCATGATGTGACCGTCGCCGAACTGGGCAGCGGCAGTGGCCGCAAAACGCGACGCATTCTGGAAGCGTTGTGTAAAAAGCGCCCCACTTCTTACTGTCCGATTGAAATTTCGCGCAGCGCGTTGCAGTTGTGCAGGCGCGAACTCGGCGACATCGAGCGGATTTCGATCGTGGGTTATGAACGCGATTACCTGGCCGGACTCGCCGAAGTGAGCAAGAACCGCGCGGCGGATGAACGGCTCCTGGTACTGTTTCTTGGCAGTACGATCGGTAATTTCGGCAGACTCGCGGCGACACGGTTTCTGCGCGATATCCGCAATATGCTGGCGCCCGGCGACGCGCTGCTGCTCGGCACGGACCTGATCAAGCCGACGCCGGTGCTCGTGGCCGCCTACGACGATTCGATCGGCGTCACGGCATCGTTCAATCTGAATTTGCTGGCGCGCATCAATCGCGAGCTCGACGCCGATTTTCCGCTCGATGCGTTCGAGCACGTCGCCCGCTTCAATCCGGACGCACGCAGCATCGAAATGCATCTGCGGGCGAAGCGCGAGCTCACCGCGCGCGTGGGCGCCGCGCAATTGACGGTCTCGCTCAAAGAAGGCGAAACCATCTGGACCGAGAGCAGCCACAAATATCGCGCGGACGAGATGCCCGCGATCGCCGACGACGCCGGCTTTGTGTGCAGCCATCAGTGGATCGAGGATGAATGGGGCTTCGCGGAAAGCTTGCTGGTGGCGCGGTAAGCGGCTTGCGGTAAGCGGCTTGCGATTGCGTTATCGGGTCGCAAGCCGGCTACGCGACACATACCAGCGACAAAACGGCGCGCTATCGATGTGATGGCGCGCCGCGTTTGTTTCGACTTGCGCGAAGTCCCCGCGCTCAGTGCTGCTCGAAACGCTCGAAACGCTTTTCGGTCGCGCGCTCTTCGCCGGCCACTTCGGTCACGCGCGCCGCCGGCGGCCCGTGACGCAGCCACGACAGCATCCGGTCGACCTGGTTGGCCGAGCCCTGCAACATGGCTTCGACGGAACCGTCGTCGAGATTCGCCACCCATCCCTTGATACCCAACGCGTGCGCCTGACGCACCGTGGCGTGGCGAAAGCCCACGCCCTGCACCGTGCCGCGCACGCGTACGTAATATGTTTCGATCCGTAGATCCAGATCCGGAGCCATGCCGTCCTCTCTTCTGTCGACCCCGGAGTTAGCGCTTGAGCGGTTACTCCGGTCCCATGCAACGCAAAATCTTTCAAGCCGGCATTCTAGTCGCGTCGCGGCAAGATTGCTCGGCCGCGCATGAGCTCGTCCGAGCCCGCCCACGCGCTCGAAGCGCCCTGCACGGCACGCGGCACGCGCGCCACGTACAATCCGTCGACTGTCACGCAGGGAATCAATCAGAATGACCGAACAGAATCGCGATCTCGTGCTCGTGACCGGCGCATCCGGCTTCGTCGGCTCGTCGGTGGCGCGCATCGCGCAACAGAAGGGTTTCAAGGTGCGCGTGCTGGTGCGCGCTACCAGTCCACGCAAAAACGTCGAGGCGCTGGACGCGGAAATCGTCGTGGGCGATATGCGCGACGAAGCGTCGATGCGCAACGCGCTGCGCGGCGTACGCTATCTGCTGCATGTGGCCGCCGACTATCGCCTGTGGGCGCCGGACCCGAGCGAAATCGAGCGCTCGAATCTCGAAGGCACCGAGGCGACCATGCGCGCGGCGCTGAAGGAAGGCGTGGAACGCATCGTCTACACGAGCAGCGTGGCCACGCTGAAGGTCACCAGTTCCGGCCAGTCCGCCGATGAAACCTCGCCGCTCAAAGCCGACCAGGCGATCGGCGTGTACAAGCGCAGCAAGGTGCTGGCCGAGCGCGCGGTGGAGCGGATGATCGTCAAGGATGGCCTGCCTGCCGTGATCGTCAACCCGTCCACACCGATCGGTCCACGCGACGTCAAACCGACGCCGACCGGCCGCATCATCGTCGAGGCGGCGCTCGGCAAGATTCCTGCGTTCGTCGAGACTGGCCTGAACCTCGTGCATGTGGACGATGTGGCCGCCGGGCATTTTCTGGCGCTCGAACGCGGCAAGATCGGCGAACGCTACATTCTCGGCGGCGAAAATCTGCCGCTGCAGCAAATGCTCGCGGATATCGCCGCGCTGACCGGCCGCAAGGCGCCCACGCTGAGTTTGCCGCGTGGGCCGCTTTATCCGCTGGCCATTGGCGCAGAGGCGGTCGCAAAATTCACGAAACGCGAACCGTTCCTCACCGTCGACGCGTTGAGGATGTCGAAAAACAAGATGTACTTCACGTCGGCGAAGGCAGAGCGCGAGCTCGGCTATCGCGCGCGACCCTATCGCGAGGGCTTGAGCGATGCGCTCGACTGGTTCCGGCAAGCCGGGTATTTGAAGCCCTGACGCGAGCATGTCTAATCGGGCGGGCTGCGGGCCGCCCACGCATACCGGGCTGCGCGGCCGAGCTGCGTAGGCCGAGCTGCATGAGTCGGTCCACGTAGGTGGACCACCTAGGCCGGCCCGCGTAGGCCGCGCCGAACAACGCGGCGCGGCCCGCACGCACTTTGTTACAACGTCACGGTGTTGGCGGCAGGTAAAAGCCCGCGCGCAGCAGGTAAAATCGCGGGTCTTACCAGAGAAACCTCGCATGAATCTTCACGAACAGCTCGGCGCGCTGGAAGTGGGCGTCGATCAGCTCATCCAGGCTGTCGTGGCCCCGCAGGCCGAAAATAGTCCCGAGACACCTACCGAGGCGGCAGCGCAGGGAGCGCCGGCGGCGAATCACGTCTCGCCCGAATCGCAAGCCGAAGACCGGGCGCCTGAACCAGCGGCAGCCACGACCGCGGTAGAAGCGGCGGCGGCACCCGCACCCGGCAGCGAAGAACCGGCCGCTCAGTCTCAACAACCCACGCTCGAAATCAACCGCCCTGCGCAAAACGAGATCACGATGACGATCGGCGGCCAGACGGTCGCGCTGCGTGCTGAGCAGATCGGCCAGCTGATCGAGGAGTTGGCGAACGCGCGGGCCTCGATGACCCCGGAACCGCCGCCGGGCATCTCGCCGGGCTGGCGCTTCGTCTCGACCAAAAATCCTGTCATGGCCGTGCAGAAGCAGTCGAATGGCGACCGTCTGCTGGTCATGCGTCACACCGGCCACGGCTGGGTGCCGTTCACGTTCTCGCCCGACATGGTGATCCAGATGTACATGATGCTCACCAAGGGCTGATATAACGGTCGATGCAAAAAACGGCGCCTGAGAGCGCCGTTTTTTTCGTCCGACAAATCCGCGAGCGCGTGTTTCAGCGCTCCTGCACCGGCGCCTGCACACGCGCCTTCCAATGCCCACCCTTGCCGCGCCAGTAGCGCACCGCCGACGCAAACGTCGCGCCGACATAGAACAACGCCACCAGCGGCAAAAACGGGGCCCAAAGCGGCGAACGGCGGTAATAGCTCAGCATCGGCGCATAAGCGCAACACATGAGCGCCCACGCGAGCCACGCGGGCCAGCCCAGCGGACCGAGCACCAGCGCGGCCACCGGTGGCATCAGATAGATGATCGTCATGCCGAGCAGCGTGCCTGCCAGCAGCAGCGGCGAGTAATGCAACTGCGTAAAGGCCGTGCGCGCGATCATGTTCCAGATGTCCCGCCAGCTATCGTAAGGACGCAACGACACGCTGCGCGCCGCCACATCCAGACGGATCGAATGACGCCCTGTGCCACGATGCTTGATCCGCGCGGCGAGGCTGCAATCGTCGATCAGCTCGGCGCGGATCGACTCGATGCCGCCCGCTTCTTCCAGCGCGCTGCGCCGCACCAGCATGCAGCCGCCCGCCGCCGCCGCCGTGCGGTTGCGCGGGTTGTTGACCCACGCGAACGGATACAGCTTGGCGAAGAAGAACACGAAGGCCGGAATCAGCGCCTTCTCCCAGAACGAATCGCAGCGCAAGCGGACCATCAGCGAGACGAGATCGCGCTTTTCCGCATCCGCCCGCGCGACGAGTTGCATGACGGCGTCAGCGGGGTGGCCGATGTCGGCGTCGGTCAGAAGCAGAAAATCGGCGGGCAGGCCGAGCGTGCGCACCGCCTCGACACCTTGCGACTGCGCCCACACCTTGCCGGACCAGCCCGGCGGCAGCGGCTTCGCGCTCAACACCGTCAGGCGATCGGGGCATTGCAGCTGCAACGCGGCCGCGCGAGCGGCGTCGGCGGTGCCGTCGGTGCTGTGGTCGTCGACGACGATGACGTGAAATTCGCCCGCATAGTCCTGCTCGAGCAAGCTGGTGACCGCCTGTGCGATTACATCGACTTCATTGCGCGCCGGCACCACGGCGGCAACCGCCGGCCAGCTTTCACGCGGTTCGAGCGTAAGCGGCGCAGCGGGACGCGCCCGCCAGAAACCGCCCCGCGCCAACAGCAACACACCCCAGATCAGCAGCGAAAGACACGAAAGAAGAAATAGAACCGCCGCCATTAAGCCCGCCATTAAGCATTACCCTCGAGTGAACCCGCTTCCACGCCGACCCGCCGCGACAGGCGCATCATCAAAGTGCGCACCGCGACGACGCACCAGTCAAATGTGTTCAGCACCGGTCGCTCGCGAAACACGTCATAGCCGGCCTTTTCGATCCGCTCAAGGATGCGCAGGCCACCGTGGATGGCGCCGCACAGCTCGATACCGAGCCGCCCGGGAATCCGCAATGCGAGCGGCGCGCCACGTACCAACGTGGCCCGTACAAACGAAATTTCGTAGGCCATCAGCTTTGTCCATGCCTCGTCGACAACGCCCTTCGCGATCTGCGCCTCGGTCACGTTGAAGCGCCTCAGATCCGCCAAGGGCAGATACAGGCGGTTCTTGTTCCAGTCCGCGGCCACGTCCTGCCAGAAGCTGATCAGTTGCGAGGCCGTGCAGATCGCCTCGGCGTCGGCGAGATTCTGCGGCGTGGCGGCGCCTACCAGATGCAGCATCAACTGGCCGATCGGGCTTGCCGAGTGGCGGCAATAGTCGAGCAACGCGCTCCGGTCGGCGTAACGGGTGGTGTCGATGTCCTGCCCGCAGGCATGGAGCAGATCGTAGAACGGCGCCAGCGGCAGTTTATACTTCGCGATCACCCCGGCGAGCTTGCCGAACAGCAGCGGATGCACCGGCGCCGCGCGCCGCTCCGCTATCGCGTCGAGGCCGGCGCGGAAGTCGGCGAGACGAGCGTGGCGCTCGGCCGGGCTCCAGTCGCCTTCATGGGCGATGTCGGCCGCAGTGCGAACAACCTGGTAAATAATGTCGATCGGCGTGCGCAGCGCCTTCGGCAGCAACACGCTCGCGACCGGAAAATTTTCGTATTGATCGACGTCCATCCAGCGAGCCTCGAAACCATTCTGTAATGCGGCCGCCAACATGCGCCGCAGGACCACGTAGTTTAAGGGTTCCGCCAAACCGCTGCAGCGTGTAATCATTACCGGTTATGCCAGGCATTGGGCGCCCGCCACCGGGCCGATGGCGCGGCGCCCGCCCAACACCGGGGCGGGGCCTCGAAGCAAAGCCGGCCTGATAGCGTTAGAATGCGCGTTTGGTTTTGCTGTACCGGCTCTGCGCCGGGGCTCAAGACGTCAACTAAATAGATGATCGCGGCGATAAAGTCAGAATTACCGGCTTCTTCGAAACCCGCGTCAGTCGGAGTTCGCCAATTTATGCGAGTCATCCTTGCTCAACCCCGCGGCTTTTGCGCGGGTGTTGTACGCGCCATTGAGATTGTCGATCGCGCGTTACAACAACACGGGGCGCCCGTGTATGTTCGCCACGAGATTGTTCACAATCGCCACGTGGTGGACAATTTGCGCCAGAAGGGCGCGCGCTTTGTCGAGGAACTCGACGAGGTGCCGCAAGGCGCCGTGGCGATTTTCAGCGCCCACGGTGTCGCGCGGACAGTCGAGCGAGACGCGGAACAGCGCGGCCTCGACGTGCTCGACGCAACCTGCCCGCTCGTGACCAAAGTCCACGTGCAAGGGCGCCAGTATGTGGCCGCGGGCCGTACGCTGATTCTGATCGGCCACGCCGGCCATCCGGAAGTGGAAGGCACGATCGGCCAGATTCCGGGCAAGGTGCTGCTGGTGCAAAGCGAGGCCGAAGTCGCGCATCTGGACTTGCCGCACGATACGCCGCTCGCGTACGTCACGCAGACCACGCTGTCGGTCGACGATACACGTGGCATTATCGATGCCTTGCTGCGCCGCTTCACCGACATCGTCGGTCCCGACACGCGCGACATCTGCTACGCCACGCAAAACCGCCAGGCGGCGGTGCGCGAATTGAGCAAAGAGGTCGACGTGCTGTTGGTGGTGGGCGCAACCAATAGTTCGAACTCGAACCGGCTGCGCGAGATCGGCAGCGAAACCGGCGTGGCGAGCTATCTCGTCGCCGACGGTTCGGAAGTGAAGCCGGAGTGGTTTGCGAATGTGCAGACCGTCGGCATCACGGCCGGTGCTTCGGCACCGGAAGAAATGGTGAAGAACGTAATCGATGCGCTGCGCGCATTGGGACCCGTCGATGTCACAACGATGGCGGGCCGTGAAGAGAAAGTCGAATTCAAGTTGCCATCGAAACTGATGCAACCACTCGCTGCACGCGAAGTTTAAGGAGGACGTCTTGTCTATTCCGCTGCTACAGAAAGTCCGGGTCGGCGCATACATCATGCGTCAGCATCTCTCCGGTAACAAACGCTACCCGCTCGCGTTGATGCTGGAGCCGCTGTTCCGCTGCAATCTTGCCTGTAATGGCTGCGGCAAGATCGATTATCCGGATCCCATCCTGAATCAGCGTCTGTCGCTCGAGGAATGCCTTGGCGCGGTCGACGAATGCGGCGCACCGGTGGTTTCCATTGCCGGCGGCGAGCCGCTGCTGCACAAGGAAATGCCGCAGATCGTGAAGGGCATCATCGCGCGCAAGAAGTTCGTGTACCTGTGCACGAACGCGTTGCTGATGGAAAAGAAAATGGACGACTACGAGCCGAATCCGTATTTCGTCTGGTCGGTTCACCTGGACGGCGACGAACAGGCGCACGATCACTCCGTGTCGCAGGAAGGCGTGTACGTCAAGGCAGTCGCCGCGATCAAGGAAGCAAAGCGCCGCGGTTTCCGCGTGAACATCAACTGCACGCTGTTCAACGACGCCGTGCCGGAACGCGTCGCTGCGTTCTTCGACACGCTGGGCCCGATGGGCGTGGACGGCATCACGGTCTCGCCGGGTTATGCGTACGAACGCGCGCCGGATCAGCAGCACTTCCTGAACCGCGACAAGACCAAGCATCTGTTCCGCGAGATCTTCAAGCGCGGCAACAACGGCAAGAACTGGTCATTCAGCCAGTCGGGCATGTTCCTCGACTTCCTGGCCGGCAATCAGACGTACGAGTGCACGCCTTGGGGCAACCCGGCGCGTACCGTGTTCGGCTGGCAGAAGCCGTGCTACCTGGTCGGCGAAGGCTACGTGAAGACCTTCAAGGAATTGATGGAAACCACGGAGTGGGAAAAGTACGGCACGGGTAACTATGAAAAGTGCGCGGACTGCATGGTGCACTGCGGTTTCGAAGCAACGGCCGTGATGGATACGGTTGCGCATCCGTTGAAGGCATTGAAGGTTAGCCTGCGCGGTCCGAAGACGTCTGGCGCCTTCGTCAAGGATATTGCTTTGGATAAGCAGCGTCCGGCCGAGTACGTGTTCTCTCGGCACGTCGAGATCAAGCTTGAAGAGATTGGGCGTGCGGGCAAGGGCAAGAAGGTGCAGACGGCGGCTTCCGCTTCCGCACACTAAGCGTTGTCCAGGGCGGCTTGGGATGGCTTAGGGTGATTCAAGCCGTTCCGTCCGCCCGAGATGATGTGCAGGTTTTGCAAAGAAAAAAGCGCGGTGGCCTGATTGCCACCGCGCTTTTTTCTTTGCGTGAATCTTTTGCGGGACGTCAGCCCGCGCTTCGTGCGTTATGTGCAGTCAAGAACTTGATCAGCCCATCAACGCCGCCCTTGGAAAGCTGATCGGCGAACTGCGTCTGATAAACCTGAATCAGCCAGGCGCCCATCATGTTGATGTCGTAAATCTTCCAGCCATTGGGTCCCTTGGTCAGTCTGTAACCAATGGCATCGTCGCCGCCATTGCTGATCACGTGCGACTGCACGACCAGATCGCTGGCGCCGGCAGGCACGCTAACCGGCAAGAATTTGAATTTCACATCCTGATCGCGCAACTGCGACA
>NZ_JAXDPY010000684.1:0-4123 GCF_034668105.1 Paraburkholderia sp.
GCTCATCATTGGCGCTGCGACCGGGATGGCGTGGGCGCTGACGCAATCTGGCTTTTCAACATCACTCGCGGCGTTCATGACCGGCTTGCCGGGCGGTGCACCGATGTTCCTCGCGGTGACGATCGTCGCCTTCATCGTTCTGGGAAGCGTGCTCGAAGGCATTCCCGCAATCGTGCTGTTTGGTCCGCTGCTGTTTCCAATCGCCAAGCAAGTCGGCGTGCATGAAGTGCACTACGCCATGGTGGTCATCCTGGCGATGGGTATCGGCCTGTTCGCTCCGCCGTTCGGCGTCGGCTACTACGCCGCCTGCGCAATCAGCCGCATTCACCCCGATGAAGGCATCAAGCCGATGCTCGGCTACATGCTGGCGCTGCTGATCGGCACCATCATTATCGCCGCTGTTCCGTGGATTTCGATCGGGCTTTTGCGCTGAACCAGTCACGTGGCTTCAACCCAGAGGAGTGCAAAGTGAAGGACCTCCTGAATTTCGGACAGATGCTCTCGGTCCATGCGCGGCTATCGCCGGATCGCGTCGGCGCCAGGGACCTCGAACGTTCGATGACTTTCTCCCAGTGGAACGACCGCGCATGCCGCCTCGCCAACGCTCTGCTCGGCCTCGGCCTGTCCAAGGGCGATCGCGTCGCGATCCTGGCCTATAACTGCGTCGAATGGTGCGAGATCTTTGCGGCCACCGCGAAGGCCGGACTCGTCGCGCTGCCGATCAACTTTCGCCTGATCGGCAAGGAAATCCAGTTCATCGTCGAGAATGCCGAGGCCTCCGCCGTTATCGTGCAGGACGAACTTGTCGGCATGATCGAAGACGTTCGCGAGGATTTGCCGATCAAGCCCGGTCGCTTCGTCCATTTCGGCACGCGTTCGTGTCCCGCCGGCTATCGCGCTTATGAAGACTTGCTCGCCGCCGGCAGCAGCGCCGAACCCGGGCAGAATGTTGCATTGTCCGACCCGTGGACGCTGATGTACACCTCAGGCACCACGGGCAATCCCAAGGGGGTGGTAAGAAGCCACCGTAGCGGCGTTCTGCTCTCGATGGTCACCGAGATCGAGCTTGGGCTGCATCGCCACGACGGCGCCCTGCTCGTGATGCCGATGTGTCACGCCAACTCGCTCAATTTCTTCGGCGCATTCGGTTACTGCGGGGGCGTGAACTCGATCTATTCCCGCAAGAGCTTTGACCCGGAGCATTTTGTACGGACCCTGGCCGAGGGCGGCTCGACGTTCACATCGCTCGTACCAACCCACTACATCATGATGCTCGGATTGTCCGATGCGGTGCGCGGAAAATACAATTTCGACCAGGTGACCAAGTTGATGATTTCATCCGCGCCGGCGCGTCCGGAGACCAAGCGCCAGGTGATGCAGATGTTTCCGAACTCCGGCCTGTTTGAGCTCTATGGTGCGACCGAGACCGGCTGGGTGACGATGCTTCATCCGCACGAGCAATTCACCAAGCTTGGCTCGGTTGGGCGTGAGTGCGTCGGCGCGGCGCCGATCAGGATTCTGGACGAAGCGGGCAACGAGGTCCCGGACGGCGCATCCGGCGAACTCTTCTCCTGCAACGCCCATACCTTCGATGGCTACTGGCGGCTGCCGGAAAAGACCAAAGAATCATTCCGCGGCGACTATTGCACGGTCGGCGACATGGCCCGGCGGGATTCAGAAGGCTACATCCATCTGTCCGACCGCAAGAGCAACATGATTATTTCGGGCGGCGAGAACATCTATCCGTCCGAAGTCGAGGCGCTGGTCGGCGCGCATCCGCAGGTCAAGGATGTCGCCGTGATCGGTCTCCCCGATGAAAAATGGGGCGAGCGGGTTCACGCAGTGATCGTGCTCCACGAAGGCGCTGCTCTGACGGAGAGTGATCTCGTGGAATGGTCGAAGGAACGCCTGGCCGGCTACAAGCGTCCGCGCTCTTACGCGTTTCTCGCCGAAAACGAAATGCCGCGCAACGCCACGGGCAAGGTGCTGCATCGTGAGTTAAAGGTGCGTTTCTCGCGGTGAACAGGTAAGCGGGGATTTCTGAAACATGTTGGGGCACTCTGGATCACATGACCGCCGTACTGAATTCCGCGCTGCCGATCTTCGCGTTGATCCTGACCGGGTTCATCTGCGGCTATTTCGGCGCGTTCGACAAAACGGCGACCGACAACCTGAATCGCTTTGCGGTCTACCTGGCGTTACCCTCGCTGATGTTCGTAGCGATGTCGAAGATCACCCCGGATCAAGTGCATCAGCTCGGCTTCGTTGCGGCGTTCTGCGGCGGTTTTTCGATCACCTTCGCGGTCGCCTTTGCGATCAGCCGCGCCCGGGGGCGACGCGTCGCCAGCGCCAGCATCGAGGGCCTGGATGCCGGCTACAGCAATGTCGGCTTCATGGGAATTCCGATGTGCCTTCTGGTGTTCGGGCCGGAGAGTGCACCGGCCTCGATTATCGCGACCCTGGTTACAGCCTGCGTCCTCTTCCTGTTCGCCGTCGTCATCGTCGAGATCGATCTGCAAAAGGGAGGCAATTTGTGGTCGACCGGGGCCAGGGTCGCTCGGTCGCTGTTCACCAGCCCGCTCTTGATCGCGCCAGTCGCGGGGCTCTGTATCGGTCTGAGTGGCTTGAAAATACCTGGGCCGTTCGAGAGCTTTACCACATTGCTTGGCGGGGCCGCTTCGCCAGTGGCGCTGGTTTGCATCGGCTTGTTCCTCGCGCAGGAGCGTGTGGTCAGTCACGACGCAGTGTCGATCGGCATACTCGTCGCGCTGAAATTGATCCTGCAGCCTGCCATTACGGCGTTGCTGGCCTTCTACGTCTTTACGATGCCGCCTCTATGGTCCCATTCGGCCGTGATCTTGAGCGCGCTTCCCATCGGATCGGGACCATTCACGATCGCGAAACTCTACGGGCTCGAGGCTGGCGAGACCTCGGGTTCGATTCTCGTCTCGCATGTGTTTGCCGTCTTGACCGTTTCATTGCTCGTTGCGTGGCTGGCGCACGTATGACGTACCAAAGTGTTTAACAAAACCGGAGTTGTATGATGAAATTATCCCCCGATAGCGCGGCCGCCCTGATCGCGCGCCTTTTGAAGCAACGCGGCGTCAAGCGCGTGTTCGCGCTCTGTGGCGGGCATATCATGCCGATCTGGATGCAGCTCGACGCGGAAGGAATTCGTATCATTGATGTCCGTGACGAACGCGCGGCTGTGCACATGGCGCAGGCCCATGCGGAATTGACCGGCGAACTCGGGGTCGCGCTGGTTACCGCGGGCCCGGGGATGACCAATGCCATTACGGGCATTGCGAACGCGCATGTTTCTCGCGCGCCGATATTGGTGATTTCGGGCGGCAATCCGCGTCCGCAGGAAAACCGCGGCGGTCTGCAGGATATGGATCACACGCAGTTGGTGCGATCCATCACGCGCTACGCACGCACGGTGCGCGAACCGTCGCTGGTGCTGCAGGAACTCGACGAAGCGATCGCGCGCGCGTTCGGCGAGGGAGGCGAGCCCGGTCCGTCCTACATCGACTTTCCGACCGATACGCTGCGCGGAATTGTACCAAAGTCCGTGCAGCTCGAAGAGCATCTCTGCGCCAAGCCCCGTACGGTTACGCTTCCCGATCCGGTGCAGGTCTCCAGGGCGGTTGAGCTGCTTTGGTCGGCGCGCCGTGTGCTGGTGATTTCCGGTCGTGGCGCCCACGGCGCGGGACCGGAGCTGATTGCACTCCTCGACAGATTAGGTGCCGTGTACCTCGATACGGGCGAAAGTCGAGGCCTCGTGCCCGACAGTCATCCCTCCGTCGTTGGAGCGATGCGCGGCACCGTCATGGGCGACGCCGACGTCATTTTGACAATCGGCCGACGCCTCGACTTCCAGCTCGCTTACGGCTCGCCGGCCGTGTTCCAATCGGCAAAATTTGTCCGCATCAGCGATACTCCGGCGGAGATGCGCGACAATCGTCGCGGCGCGGTCGAGATTCTGGCGTCGCCTGCCGAGACGTTGCGTGCGATGGTCGAACAGGCCGGCAACCGGGTTTCCGAAGTGGACCGGCAGTGGGCCGCGAAGCTGCGCATTGGGCATGAAGAGCGTGCCAGGAAGCTTCAGCAGACCATGGCTTCG
>NZ_JAXDPY010000685.1:0-18700 GCF_034668105.1 Paraburkholderia sp.
GGCATGGAGGAGGCTCGGCTCAAAGTGATTCTCGCAACTGGGAAGTGAATCGATGATAGAACAATCTGAAGCGTTTTAGCACACAGAAATTCGCTGGGACGCTCACATCGACTGCTCGTTCGAGAGAAGGAAATTGTAACACATTCGTATGCAAGACTTCATCAGCGTTACTGCCGATGCGGGGCGGGGGCACCCTTCAAAAAGACCTCTTTGCGCGCGTAGCACCCCGAGTTAACCCGCGTTTGGTGCCAACGATTCGTCTTTGGTGCGGCCACGCACCATCTTTATGCAATCGCGCCATTCGACAGTTGATAGATTGAAATAACGACGTTCGCGCCCGCGAAGGCGCTTGAGAGCAGGCCCGCACGCGATCCAATACAGTTCTTCGATTGCATACAATCAAATTTTTATTGCGTACAAACCATTCGAATTATGTTGGCACAAAGTTTGCATAATAGCGTCGATCAGGCACCTCTTTCCGGCGCAGCCTCCCCGAAGCTACCCATCATATGGAAATCATGACGCAACGCACTTTGATTGGCATGTTGACCCCGTCTTCCAACACCATTCTCGAACCCGTCACGTCGGCAATGCTCGCCGGCCTGCCGGACGTCAGCGCGCATTTCGGCCGCTTCCGCGTGACCGAAATCGCGCTGTCCGAACAAGCGCTGGCCCAGTTCAACGACGAGGAAATTCTCAGCGCCGCCGTACTGCTTGCCGACGCGAAGCTCGACGTAATCGGCTGGAACGGCACCTCGTCAGCCTGGCTTGGGTTTGAAGCGGACGAACGCCTGTGCCGCAGCATTACCGAACGCACCGGCATCGCCGCCTGCACCTCGGTGCTCGCGCTCAACGAGATTTTCGCCATGACGGGCGTGCGTCGTTTCGGCCTGGTGACGCCGTATCGTGACGACGTGCAGGCAAAAGTCGTCTCAACGTATGGCGGCGCGGGCTTTGAGTGTGTCGCCGAACGTCATCTGAACAAGCAGGACAATTTTTCGTTTTCGGAAGTCAGCGCGGACACGCTGCGTGAAATGGCGCGCGAAGTCGCGAAGAGCAAACCCGACGCCATTACGATTTTCTGCACCAACTTGCGCGGCGCGCCGCTCGCTGAAGAGCTCGAGGCCGAACTCGGCATCCCCGTGTACGACACCATCTCGACCGTCGTCTGGAAGGCGCTGCGAATGAGCGGCATCGACACATCGCGCGTTAGCGGCTGGGGCAGCCTGTTCCGGGAAGTCGCCTGAGCGACGCGGCGGGCTTCGACCTGGTGATCCGTCACGCGGATATCGCCACGGCGGCCGACCGCTTTAGCGCCGGCATCGGGGTGCTGCCACGCTTTGCCTTGACCGCTATTTATCGGCAGCAGGAAAGGCCTTGCGGGATCGTGCGCCCGGTGATTGCGCGCCGCTTCACACGCTGTTTTATCTCGTACGTATTGTGATTTCCTTGGAGAGCCTGATGTCCGAACGATTTTCCCGTCGCCAATTTCTTCAACGGGCCGGCGCGGGTGCCGCCCTGATGTCGATCGGTTTGCCCCGTTTTGCGATGGCCGCCGGGCTCACGCTTGACGGCATCAAGAAGGCAGGCGTGCTGCGCATCGGCTGCGAAGCGACTTATCCGCCGCTGACCTATCGCGACGCGAGCGGCACCATGATCGGCTACGACGTCGATCTCGCCAACGCGTTTTGCCGCAATCTCGGCGTCAAGGCGCAGTTCATCGACACGGTGTGGTCGGGCGTGATTCCGTCTCTCTACACAAAGAAGTTCGATCTGGTGATGAGCAGCCTGAGCTATACGGTCGAGCGCGAAAAGCACGTGGACTTCTCGGTGCCTTACGTGGAAGCTTCGCAGGCGCTGCTGATTCGCGCGGCGGATCAGAAGAGCGTCACCGGCATTGCCGGCATGAATGGCAAGGTGCTGGGGCTCAAGCTCGGCTCACCGGGTCAGATTCTGGAGCCCAAACTCGACGCGCAATTGAAGGCAGCGGGCGGCGCGGGCTTCAAGGACGTGAAAACGTTCGACGACCACCCGGCCGCTTATATCGCGCTGGCCGAAGGCAAGGTGGATGGCGTGCTCAACACCTTGCCGACGCTTTCGCTCGTCCTTAAGAATGCGCCCGGCAAATATGCGATCGTCAAGGGCATCGGCGCGGATAACTGGGCGGGCATCGCGGCGCGCACCGACGATACCGCGCTGATCGGCTACATCGATCAACAGTTGCATCAGTTCAAAAGCGACGGCACGCTGCATACGCTGCAGCAAAAGTGGTTTGGCTTCGACATGAACTTGCCGGACGCGATTCCGGCGCTTTCCTGAGAGCGCGGCGTCCATGGACTGGAGCATTATCGTCATGGCGCTGCCGATCCTCGCGGTCGGCCTGCTCGCCACGCTCAAGGTCTGCCTCGCGGCGATCGCGATTGGCATCGTGCTCGGCTTCGTATTGGGCTTTGGCGCACTCAGCCGCTTCAGAGCGGTCCGCATCGCCGTGCTGGCCTATGTCGATTTCGTGCGCGGCACACCGCTGCTGGTGCAGATCTTTCTCGTCTACTTTGCGCTGCCGGTCATCGGCATCAACTTCGACGAGTATTGGGCCGGCGTCATCGCGCTCAGCCTGAACGCGGGCGGCTTCATCTGCGAGATCGTGCGGGCCAGCATGCAGTCCGTGGATCGCGGCCAGACCGAGGCCGCGCAATCCATCGGCATGCGGCACGGTCAGATCGTTCTGCACGTACTCTTTCCGCAAGCGTGGCGGCGCATCTTGCCGCCGCTCACCAACGAACTCATCTCGCTGATCAAGGGCTCGGCGCTGCTGTCCGCCATCTCCGTGTATGAACTTACGCACGCCGGGCAGGAAATCATTGCGACGTATTTCTCGCCGTTCGAGATTTTTCTGCTGATCGCCCTCTACTACTACGCGTTGATCTCGGCGCTGGCGTGGCTGTCGCGCTACCTCGAGCGACGACTGCCGCAATATTGACTTCATGAGCTCGGGTTCCCGCATGTCTTCCACCGTTACTGTCTCCGACGTGCCCGCAGCCCCCGCGATGGACGCCGCCGCGCGCGCGCATGCAGGCGCTGCTGCAACGCTGTTGTCCATCGAAGGCCTGCACAAGCGCTTCGGCGACAAGGTCATTCTGCCTTCGGTCTCGCTACAGGTCGAAACTGGCGAGACCGTCGTGCTGATCGGGCCCTCGGGTTCGGGTAAAACGACCCTCCTGCGCTGCCTTAACTTCCTGGAGCGGCCGGACGGCGGCACGATCCGCCTTGGCGGCGAGCGTATCGGGCTGTCGGAGCAAGGCCGCACGCTGCCCGAAGCCGCACTGGCGCGACAGCGCAGCCGCATCGGCTTCGTGTTTCAGCGCTTCAATCTGTTCGCGCATCTGAGTGCACTGGATAACGTCGCCGCCGGCCCTCAGCGCGTGCTGGGGCTGTCACGCGATGCGGCTCGCGCTCGCGCCCAGTTGGCCCTGGAAAAAGTCCATCTCGCGCAACACCTCGGCAAACGGCCGGCGCAACTCTCCGGCGGCCAGCAGCAACGCGTCGCGATTGCCCGCGCGCTCGCGATGGAACCGGAGATGATCCTGTTCGACGAACCGACCTCGGCGCTCGACCCGGAACTTGTCAACGAAGTGCTCGACGTGATGCGCGATCTCGCCACGGCCCGGATGACGATGATGGTCGTGACCCACGAAATGAGCTTCGCGCGCAACGTCGCGCATCGGGTGGTCTTCATGGACGCCGGCGCCGTCGTCGAACAAGGCACCCCCGGCGACGTTTTCGGCCGCCCGCGCGAAGAGCGCACGCGGCGTTTCCTGCAGCACCTGCATACCTGACCTGAACCGGACCACCTGGCTGATGACTGCCTTACCTATCGAATTTGACCTTGACCTGTTGCTGCTGGGCGCCACCGTCGTGACGATGGACCCGGCTCAACCGCTGTTGCACGACGCGGCGATCGGCATTCGCGGCAACCGGCTCGCCTTTGTCGGGCGGGCCCAGGATCTGCCGGTACAGACACGCGCGCGGACCACGCGCCGGCTTGCCGGACGCGTCATCGTGCCCGGCTACGTGAACGTCCACACCCACGCCATTCTGACCATGGTGCGCGGCGTCGCCGAAGACCTGGGCTTCGCGCCCGCCTACACGCCAGGGATTCCCCACGGTCATGACGTGCGCCCGGACGAAGCGATCGCGCTGGCGCGTCTCGGTGCGCTCGAAGCGATGCTGTTCGGCTCGACGCTGATCAACGACACCTACGTCCACGCGGATCTGACCATGGAGGCCATGGCCGAGCTCGGCCTGCGAGTGTATTCATGCGGCCGTCTGCACGACGTCGACTTCTCCGGCGTCGCGGACGGACGCTGGGAATACCATGCCGCGACCGGCGAGCGCACGCTCGACGACGCACTGACGCTGGCCGGCCGCTGGAACCGCAAGCACAACGGGCGCACGGGCGTCCAACTAGCGGTTCATGCGCCTGACACTTGCTCCGACGACTTTCTACGTCTGATCGCCGACGCGGCACGCACGCATGACCTCGGCGTGACGACGCACCTCGCGCAAAGCCGCACCGAAGTCAGCGTGGTAAAGAAGCGTTCGGGTAAAAGCCCCGCGCAGTTGCTGGACGAAGTCGGGCTGCTCAACGAACGCCTGGTAGCGGCGCACTGCCTGTATCTGGACGACGACGACATCGCGCGCGTGGGCCGGGCCGGCATCACCGTGGCGCACATTCCCAAGGGCAACGCGACGGGCGGCACGATGGCGCCTACGCCGCGTCTGCGCGCCGCCGGCGCGCGCATTGCATTGGGCACCGACAACATGCACGCCGACATGACCGAGGTCATGCGCTGGGCGCTGGCTATCGCGCGCATCCAGTTGGGCGAAGTCGCCGCGGACTGGCAACCCGCCGATGCGCTGACCATGGCGACGCACAACGGCGCGCACGCCATGGGACTTGGCGACGAACTCGGCTGCCTCAAGACAGGCTGGCTCGCCGACCTCGCCATCTTCGATTTCCAGCGCGCCCATCTGACTCCCCACCCGAATCCGTTGGGCACGCTGGTGCACACGGGACTTGGGCGTGATGTCGAGATGGTCGTCGTGGACGGGGAGATCGTGGTGGACGGCGGCATCCCCACCCGTTGCGACGCCGATGCCGTCATTGCGGCTGGAAAACACGCCGCCACGCAACTCTGGAAGAGGGCTAGCGCATGAGCACCGCGCACAGTATCGATTCGCAGTCGAAGCACGGCGCAGCGGGCGCGGGCCTTGCGGCCTCGCAGGCACGCGCCTCGCAAACCGGTGCCGCCGTGCAGATGCGCGGCATCCGGCATCGTTTCGGCGCCGTGCCGGTGATCGAAGACGTCACGCTTGAAATTGCCCCAGGCGAGCTGGTTGCGTTGCTCGGTCCATCGGGCTGTGGCAAGAGCACGCTGCTGCGCATTCTCGCCGGTCTGCAGGTGCAGTCCGAGGGTGAAGTACAGGTTGACGGCCAACGCGTGGACGGCCTCGCGCCGCGCCAACGCGGCGTGGGCATCGTGTTCCAGAACTATGCGCTGTTTCCGCACATGACGGTCGCCGCCAATGTGGCCTACGGTCTGGAAGCCAACGGCGTCGCGCGTCGCGATGCTGCTCACAAGGCCATGCAGATGCTTGAGATGGTCCGCATGCAAGCCTTTGCGAAGCGCTATCCGCGCGAGTTGTCGGGCGGTCAGCAGCAACGCGTGGCACTGGCCCGCACGCTTGCCGTCGAGCCGCGCATCCTGCTGCTGGACGAGCCTTTCGCGGCACTCGACAAAAACCTGCGGCTCGATATGCAAATCGAAATCCGCCGTCTCCAGCGCGAACTGAATATCACGACCGTGATGGTGACGCACGATCAGGAAGAGGCGATGAGCATGGCCGACCGGGTCGCCGTGCTCAATCGCGGGCGGCTCGAACAATACGACTCGGCGGTCGCGATCTACGATCAGCCCGCCACGCCCTTCGTCGCCACCTTCGTCGGCACGGCGAATCTGCTGCCGGTCACCTTGCGCGTGCACGGCAGCGAATGCCTCGCCAGCTTCGACGATGGCGCCGCGCTGGCCGTGGCTCATCCCGGCCCGTGGCGCGATGCCGGTGCGGCGCTGCTGGCGGTTCGCCCGGAGCAATGGGCGTGGCAGTTGCCGCAGCCCGGCGCCGGCGCGCCTCAGTTGCTGGCTACCGTGCAACTGGCCATGCCGATCGGTCCCACGCTCATGGTCGATCTGCAGACCGATGCCGGCCCGGCCGTGAAGATTTCCGTGCCGCGCGCCGAGGGTGCCGGTTTGCGCCCCGGCTTGCGCGTCGCGCTCGATTTCAAGCCGGGTGCACGGGTACGGACATTCAAGGCGCCCCAACCCGGTACCGCAGGGGTTTAGCGCATGGTCACGATCGTCCTGATTCAACGCGCCGCCCGCTTCAGCATCGCCCGTTCATCCTGTTCAACTATCCTTCCTGAGGTCCTATGTCGCTGATCGATCACCAACGCCGCAAGCTCCTGCAACTGATGGGCGCAGCGGGGGCCGTCGGCCTGTCGCTCGGCAGCCCGCTTGCCATGGCTGCGTCCGAATCCCTCGCCGCCACCACGTTTCCCGGTGCGTGGGAAGAATCGCAACGCAAGCTCCTGTTGCCCGCGTTTCGCAAGGCAGCGGGCGTGAGCGCCGTGCTCACGGCGTCGCAAGCGGTCGACACGCTGACCAAGCTGGTGGCCGCGCGCAACAACCCGCCGTTCGACGTGGTCATGATGGACGAGGGTCCCTAACTGCAGGGCATCGCGCAAGGCGTGTTCGAACCCATTCCGGCGGCCCGGGTGCCGAACCTGGCGAATCTGCCCGCGCACTTCATCGACCCGAAAGGTCTGGGCGCCTATGTGTCCGCGCAGGTCTACGGCATTGCGTACAACACGGAACGTGTGAAGGCCACGCCGAAATCCTGGAACGATCTGCTCAAGCCCGAATTCAAGGGCCGCGTCGGCCTCGTGAGTCTCGATTCCACGCTAGGCACCGTATGGATGGTGGCGCTCGCCAAGATGCTGGGCGGCGACGAAGATCACATGGACCCGGCGTTCGATTACATCAAGCGTCTGATGCCGAACGTCGGTGCGGTGGCCGCCAATCCCGGCGCGCTCGGCACGTTGTTCCAGCAAGGTCAGGTGGATATTGCCTGCCACTACATCAACAACGTGGAGTCGCTCAAGGCCAAGGGCGTGCCGGTTGCGCTCGCGCGCCCCGACAGCAACTGGGGCATCGTGCGCAGCACGATGAACATCGTGAAGAACACCCGGGCGGCGGATCTCGCCGCGGCGTATATCAACACCGCGTTGAGTGTCGAAGTGCAGCAACAGATGACGAGCGCGCCCTACTACGTCGCGCCGACCAACACAAAAGTGCCGTTCGGTGCGGCGCTCGCCGCGATCGCTCACAACGCCAATGACATGACGTCGTTCGTGCAGGTCGATTGGGCACGTATCAATCCGCGCCGCGCGGAATATATCGACCGTTTCAATCGTCTGGTCAAGGTCTGACGCATCATGAACGCGAATCACCGGATGCCGCGCGACTGGCTGCTCGTGTTGCCATTGGGCCTGTTCTTCATCGCGTTCGTGGGCGTGCCGCTCCTGCTCGTCGCGCTGATCAGCCTGCACAACGACACCGCCATGACGCATTTCGGCATTCGCCAATACATGGTGTTCTTTGGCGACAGCTATAACCGCGGCATCCTCTGGCAAACGCTCTGGCTTGGTGTGGCAACCACGCTGGTGACGATCGTGCTCGGCTATCCGGTTGCGCATCTGTACGTGGTGAGCCCGCCGCGCTGGCGGCGCGTGCTGATCGTGCTGATCCTGCTGCCGCTTCTGACCAGTTCGGTGGTGCGCACGTTTGCGTGGGTCGTGATTCTCGGCAATGAAGGGCTGGTCAACGCGCTGCTGATGGCGCTCGGACACACCGGCCAACCGGTCAAGCTCCTGTACACGCCGCTGGCGGTGATCCTCTCGCTTGCGCAGATCGAATTGCCGTTGATGGTGTTGCCGCTCGTCACCACGCTCACTTCGCTCGACACGCGCTTGCCCGAGGCGTCGCATGCGCTGGGCGCCAGCAGCTGGCGCACATGGTGGAAGATCACCGTGCCGCTTGCGATGCCGGGTTTGCTCAGCGGAACCTTGCTGGTGTTTACCGGCGCGGTCAGCGCGTTCGTGGTTCAAACCCTGGTGGGCGGCGGCCAGCTGATGTACATGCCGTTCTACATCTACGAACAGGCCATCCAGACGCAGAACTATCCGTTTGCAGCGGCGCTTGCCGTGATTCTGCTGGTGAGCGTGCTGCTCGTCGTGACCTTGCTCAACTATTTCGGCCGCAAGACCAGAGGGTTCGTCCATGGCTAAATCCACGCTTGCCGCGCCGGGGGTCATGCCAGCGCGCCGCTCCCAACCGGGCCGCCTGTCGTTCAATGCGGTGCTGGGATTATTGGGTGGCATCGGCCTGTTGATGCTGATCGGGCCCACGTTGATCGTCCTGGTGACGTCGCTCACGTCGGGCTACTCGCTGAAGTTTCCGCCGCCGGGGCTGTCAATGCGCTGGTATGCAGCGCTGATCTTCGATTCGCCGGAGATTATCGACGACCTGCTGTTGAGCCTGAAGCTGGCCGCCGCGGCGACTGTCTGCGCGACCGTGCTGGCGGTCGCCGCGGCGGTGACGCTCGCGCGCCGCCGCACGTTCGCCGCGCGACTGCTCGATTCCTTTTTCATGGCGCCGCTGACCATTCCGTCGCTCGCGCTGGGGCTCGGTATCCTGATCCTGTTCAATCTCGAAAGCGCCGGGCTCTCGTTCTACAGTCTGCTCGCCGGACATATCGCGCTGTGCGCACCGTATGTGCTGTACACGACCTCGGCCAGTTATGCGCAGCTCGATCCGGCGCTGCTCGACAGCTCGAAATGCCTCGGCGCCGGCGGCTGGTTCACGTTCCGCCGCGTCGTACTGCCGGCACTGGTACCGGGCATTGCGTCGGGGGCGTTCATTGCGTTCATGAATTCGTTCGATAACGTCGCGCTGTCGCTGTTCCTGTCGGACGCACGATCCGAAGTGCTGCCCATCCACCTGTGGCATATCATCGAAGACAGCCTCGACGTGCGGGCGGCCGCGGCCTCGGGCGTGCTGATCGTCGCTACCTTGATTTCCATGTTGCTGATGGAGCGGCTCGCCGGCTTGTCGCGGCAGTTTCGCTAGCCGCCGCAGTCCACCCTTCCTTCGATTTGTCAGAAACTGTGCGCAAGATACTTTCCAACGTCAGGGCATTACACGGCACCGACCAGCATTACGAACCGCGGCGCGTCGACGTCGTGATTGAAGGCGAACGCATTGCCGCCATCGTGCCGGGCGGTAGCGCGACCGACGGCGAACGCATACCGCTCGACGACTGCCTGCTGGTGCCGGGGCTCATCAATGGTCATCAACATTCGCATGAGCATTTTCACAAGGGCCGGCTTGAAAACCTGCCGCTCGAATTGTGGATGCATTACGTGCGCGCGCCGCGCCCGGTCAAGCTGACGCCGCGCCAGATCTATCTGCGCACGCTGATCGGCGCGCTCGAATCGCTGCGCAGCGGCACCACCACCCTCGTCGACGACGTGAGCCTCGGTCAGACGATCGACCCCGCCGCGGTCGAAGCCATCTTCCAGGCCTACGAGGACGCGGGAATCCGCGCGCTGGTCGGATTTTCGATGATGGATCGCGCGATCGTCGATAACTTCCCGGGAGTCGACAGCATTTTCCCGCCCGCCCTGCTCGCGCAGCTGCGCGCGCAACCGCGACCTTCGCCCGATGCGTTCTTCGCGCTGCTGGAAAGCGAGTTGGCACGTCACCATCCGCAGCACGACCGGGTGGGCATGGTAATCGCGCCTTCGGCGCCGCAGCGCTGCACGCCGGAATTTCTCGCGCGTTGCCGTGAATTCGCCGACACCCATGATCTGCCGGTCATCATCCATGTTCAGGAAACACGCTTGCAGGTGGTGACGGCGCAAGCCTTCTATGGCAAGCCGATGGTGATGCGCCTCGCCGAGCTGGGATTTCTGCGGCCGGGAACCTCGCTCATCCACGCGGTCTGGTTGTCGGACGCTGAGATCGAGTGCCTTGCTCAATCCGGTGCGAGTGCGCAACACAATCCATGGAGCAATCTGATGCTCGGCTCCGGTGTGCAACCGGTGCGTGCGCTGCTCGACGCAGGGGTCAACGTGAGTCTCGGCTCCGACGGTTGCGCGTCGACGGTCACCGTCAACATGCTCAACGTGATGGGCAGCGCCGCGGCCGTGTCGAAAATACGCGGCGACGACTATTCGCGATGGCTGTCCGCAGCCGAGGCGCTGCATGCGGGGACGATTGGCGGCGCGACGGCGCTCGGACTAGGCGGCCAGCTCGGCGCAATCGAGCCGGGTTATCGCGCCGACCTGGTCGCCTACCGGACCGATGCGATCAGCTTCACGCCGCTAGCCGATCCAGTGCGGCAACTGGTATACGCCGAGCGCGGCGCCGCGATCGACAGCGTGTTTGTGGCGGGCGAGGCAGTCATGCGGAACGGACGGCTTACGCGCGTCGATGAAGCTGCGCTGCTGCGCGAGATCAATCGCGCTTACGAGTCGCTTGGCGCGGAGTTCGACCTCGCCGACGAATCGGTCGCGCCGCTGCGTGCGGAGATGGAGAAGGTCTACGCGCGCGCGCAGGCGCTGCAGGCCAACTGGCGACCTCACTCGGCGAAGCTATCGTCGTAACAGGCCTGGCTGTCATTTGATCGTGAGTCCTGCTTTTCTCAGCCCGGCAAGCAGCAGGAATTTGCAGCCCCATCGCTTCGATAAGACAACGCGCTTCCCTCAAGTCCGACACGGCATCGGTCGGACTTGAGGACGGCACGATGATTGTTTCTCCCGGCAAGCCGGCAGAGCGGACCTGCGCCGCGCGACGCAGCGGCGCAGGTCGTCAGAAGCAGTGGTCAGAAGCAGTGGTCAGAAGCGGTGCATTAACGCGACGCGATAAACCATCTGGTTTTCGCTGGATGACATACCGGCGTCCGCCACGTTCGACGCAAAGTCAAAGTCCGTACCCGTATGTGCGCTGACGACGTGCTGGTATGCACCTTGCACATAAACGGATGTCTGGCTGGACAAGTCGTAGTCGAGTGTCAGCGTGAGCTGATGCCATTTGGGATTGAATGACCCGACGCTCGATGCCAGTCGCGCGTCCGTAAACGTATAGGCGGTGCCTAGCCAAAAGTTCGGCCGAAAGAAGTACTGGTCCTTGATTTCGAAGTTGTCGAACTTCCAGGAGTTCCACGTACCGCCGGCAGGGCCCGTATTCGACGTGAAGTAGGCGTTGGCCGTGGGGTCGTACACGTCGACATGCGAGTAGACGAAGGCCAGCAGCGTCTTCGAGAACTTATACGACACTCCGGCGCCGTAGTTCTGTTCCGAAGAACCCGTGAACAACGTATCGCCGACCACGGCACCGGACGCGTTCGCTCCGGGGTGATTGATCTTCATATACGATGCCGCCGCCGTCAGCCCGCCATTCTGATAGTTGAGGCTGCCACCATAGAGGCTGTTGTTAGAGAACCCGCCGGCCTCGTTGCTGAACGCATACATGCCCTCGGCGGTGAGCCCCCGGTAAGTAGGGCTCACGTACTTGACGGAATTGTTCGGGCGGAAGTCCCAGTCCGCGTTGTCGTTGTCGAACGGGTGCGCCGCGAGATCCCCGCCCCAGTTACCCGCCGCCGTGAGGGCGCCGAAGCTGTTGCCGTCCGAGGTCGGATCGTATTGGCGGCCGAGCGTCAACGTGCCGTACCGGTCGGAAGCGAGGCCGACAAATGCCTGGCGGCCGAATTCGCGTGAATCCTGGCCCAATGCCCCGTTGCTGGCATTGAACCCATTCTCCAACTGGAAAATCGCCCGATAGCCTCCACCGAGATCTTCGCTGCCTTTCACGCCCCAGCGACTGCCGTAAAAGTCGCCGCTCTTCATTTGATAGGCGCTGTGGCCCTGCGCGTTACTGGTGAAGTTAAGGCCCTCGTCGATCAATCCATAAAGCGTGACGCTGCTCTGGGCATGGGCTGCACTGGCAAGCAGCATGGCGGGGATAAATAGCCATAGACGTTTTTTTTGCTGCAATTTCATGACGTTCCTTCTACTACGTGGTGAATGTCCTGTCGCCAACTACTTCGGTGCAACGAGAAGTTGAAGAGAAAGTTGAATCCACAACGCAATGATCATGCCAACATTATTATGGCTATTTGTATGCAAAGTTGGATGTCCTGGTACGCAATGAAGAGGGGCATTGACGGCATCGGGCAGGTGTCGATACGTCAAGCCAGGAATGCATCAGGGGCTTTTCGAAAATCCCACCGACAGTGCAATGCGGCACCAGCGCAGCGCGAAGTGCGAGAGTAAGGGGCGCAAGCTTGCAGCTGCCTTTTATCGTATTTCAGCGGTCATTCAGCCGGTCGCGCCCACGCACGCATCACCCTACTCGCGCGTAATACAGATTCTGCGGGTGCCTGGCTTCGGCGAAGAAAAACCACCGCTCCGCAACCAGCCCTGCATACTGCACAAGACACGCAGCTGCCAGCAAAGTCAGCGACACGCCGATCGAATGCAGTCCCGCGCCTAGCGCGATCAATACGATAGGCACAAGAAACGCCGTCGCCAGAAAGCCCCACTTGACGCTGCGCAGTGTCCCCGCCGATTTACCGTGAAAGAACTCGCGCAGGTTGAACGCGCCGGCGGTAAAGCCGCGCGAGACCTGCACGAGCTTCGGGTTCTTGATGCCCGTCGCGCTCTGTACGGTCGACTTCGGCCGCAAGCGCGCATTGCGCACGAGCGACGCCGAGCGGCTCGCGCAACCGGCGAGCGTCAGCACGCAGGCACAGATCGCAAGCCCTGCTGTCAGCTCGGGTGCGAACCACGCGGTCAGCGCCGTCGCCAGCGTGAACCCGGACGCGCAGCCTAGCAGCACGAAGTTGACCAGCGTGAGCGGCGTGGCCCATTCCTGCAGAAAACGCAGGCATGCGTAGATCATCGCCGTGCAGACGAACAGCACGGCACTCGCCAGCACGCCGAGCCAACCTATTGCCATCGACCACGGCGCGCCGAACCAGTGTGCGACACCGTAGAAGAACGCACAGGCGAGAAACGCCGGCAGGCACAGACATTCACGCGACAGCCACGAGGTCCGCCACATCGCGATCGCACGCCACGCGCGCTCCGGATGCCCAAGATGGAAGAACGAGGCAATCAGTCCGAGCCCGCCCAGCACGAGCGTCAAGCCCGCGCCGGTGACATAGAACACGTCCGGCGGCGCCGTGACGAGCCCGAGATGCGCGGCCGTCTCCACGCCGACGAGCGCGATCAGCAAACCCTGCGCCGCGCCACTCAGCGTAGTGAGAAAAACCACTGAAAAAGCGGGATTCATCGTGAAGTCCTTTAGATGCGGTGGATGGTTTCAATGCCTTAAATGCGCGTCGCCATCGACGCAAGATGCAGTTCGCCGTGCTCGAGTTGCGCGTCGAGCGATTCAGGCATTTCCAGCGCCGTACCCGCGTCTTTGCACGAGCACGCACCGCTGCCGCAACCGGATGCCAGGGTTGTCGCGCGCGGCAAATAGTGGTTCGCCGGACGCGTGTTCCATTCGGGCATCAACTGATAACCGCCGCGCTCCTCGATCGCCTTCGACACCACCGACTCCGGATCGTGGATATCGCCGAACAGCCGCGCTGAAGTCGGGCACGCGAGCACGCATGCCGGTTGACGATCGCGTTCGGAGAGGTTTTCATCGTGAATCCGATCGACGCACAGCGTGCATTTGGTCATCTCCTTACGCGACTCGTCGAGTTCGCGCGCGCCGTACGGGCACGCCCACGCGCAGTATTTGCAGCCGATGCATTTGTCGAAGTCGACCAGTACGAGGCCGTCTTCCTTGCGCTTGTAGCTCGCGCCGGTCGGGCACACCGGCACGCACGGCGGGTCCTCGCAGTGCAAACATGACTTCGGAAAGTGGATCGTCTCGGCGTTCGGGTAGCTACCGGCTTCGAAGCTCTGCACGCGATTGAAGAACGTGCCGGAAGGATCGGCGTCGTACGGATTCAGATCGGCGAGACTGCCCGACTCGCCCGACGTATTCCACTCCTTGCAACTCGTCACGCAAGCCTGGCACCCCACGCACACGTTCAGGTCGATCACCAATGCCATCTGAGTCATGAATCGCTCCTTGCTGCTATTTACGGCCCGCTCTTTACGTGCCCCTACTTACGCCCCACGGCACCACGCAGCCGCGCCGCGAATTCGCCGCGTCCCGCGAAGTAAGTCTGGACGACCCGCGAGATCACCCCGTTCGATCCCGGCAACGCCGGCATCGCGTCGAACTGCGGCAGCGTATGCCGCGCGTCCGCCTCCGCCGGATAGATCCGCACCCGCACGTCGTACCACGCGGCCTGACCCGTCACCGGGTCCGAATTCGAGAGGCGTGCGGCCGCTTCGTCGCGACCGGGCAACTCGTCGGTGATGAGGTGATTGAGCAGGAAGCCACGCTGCGATTCGTTCGCCCCGGCTCCAAGATTCCACGCGCCCGAGGCCTTGCCGATCGCGTTCCAGGTCCATACCGTTCCCGGCTCCACGGTCTCGCTAAAGCGCGCCATGCAGCGCACCCGGCCCCATTGCGATTCGGCATAGATCCAGCTGCCGTCCGCGATACCGTTTTCGGCCGCCATCAGCGGATTCATGTAGAGATAGTTCTCGCCATGAATCTGCCGCAGCCACGCGTTCTGCGAGTCCCACGAGTGATACATCGCCATGGGCCGTTGCGTCACGGCCGCGAGCGGAAAGCGCGCGAGATCGGTGGAATCGCTTTCGAGCGGCGCATACCAGAACGGCAAGGGATCGAAATACTTCTCGACCCGCGCCCGCAGATGATCGGGCGGCTGTCTGCCGCTCCTGCGGCCTTGCGCGGCGAGCCTGAACTTCTGCATGACGTCGGAGTACAGCTGGATCAGGATCGGTTCGCTGAATTTGCGGAAGCCTTTTTCCACCGCCCAGTCGAGATACGGTCCATTGCAGTTGCGCATGTATTGCAGCGCCTCGGGCAACCGGTAATGGAACACGCAGTTGTTCTTTGCGTACTGCTCCCATTGATTCGGATTCGGCTCGCCCACCAGCGCCTTGTCGCCGTCCTTGCCGCGCCAGCCGATCAGAAAGCCGACGCCGGAATCCGGCGTCGTGGTGTGATTGACGACGAAGTCGGGATAGTCGCGAAAGCGCCGCGTGCCTTCGGCGGTAGTGAAGGCGGGAAACTTCAGCCGCGAAGCAAGTTCGATCAGCACTTCCTGGAATGGCTTGCATTCGCCCGTCGGCGGCACGACCGGCACACGCACGGAATCCACCGGACCGTCGAATTCGGAGATCGGCCGGTCGAGCATCGACATCGCGTCGTGCCGCTCGAGATAGGTCGTGTCCGGCAGGATCAGATCGGCGAACGCCGTCATCTCCGACTGGAACGCGTCGCACACCACCAGAAACGGAATCTTGTACTCGCCGTTCGCGTGCTTGTCGGCAAGCATCTCGCGCACCTTCACGGTGTTCATCGACGAATTCCACGCCATGTTGGCCATGAAGATCAGCAACGTGTCGACAGGATACGGATCGCCGCGCCACGCGTTGGTGATCACGCTATGCATCAGGCCGTGCACGGCGAGCGGATACTCCCAGGAGAAGGCCTTGTCGATGCGAACCGGGCCGCCGTGTTCGTCGATGAACAGATCTTCCGGCGCGGCGGGCCAGCCGAGCGGGCCGCTTGCCAGCGGTGTATTCGGCTTGACGGCGTCGGGGCTGTTCGGCGGTTTGGCCGATGGCGGCACCGCGCGGGGAAACGGTGACTTATGACGAAAACCGCCGGGGCGGTCGATCGTACCGAGCAGCGACATCAGCACCGCCAGCGCGCGGATCGACTGGAAACCGTTGGAATGCGCGGCCAGCCCGCGCATGGCGTGAAACGCGACCGGGTTGCCGGCGACGCTCTCGTGGGTCTCGCCCCACGCGTCGGTCCAGCGGATCGGCAGCGTGATCCGGTGATCGCGGCTGGTCTGGATCATTTCACCCGCGAGGCGGCGAATCGTGTCCGCGGCAATCCCGGTGATCTCAGCCGCCCACTCGGGCGTGCAGTCGGCTACGCGTTCACGCAGTAACGCGAACGACGGCGTAACCGGCGTGCCGTCCTCGAGCGTATAGCGGCCCTCCAGTGCCGGGGTAACGCCGCGCGCATGATGCGGCACGGCGCGCGCGGCCTGAGCATCCCACCAGAGATGATTCTGCGGAAACAGCGGATTGCCGACAGGCTGGTCCGGGTCACGCACGAACAGGCCGAAGTTCTCGCTTTGCTCGTCGAGATCGACGAGTTCCGCCGCGTTCGTATAGCGCTGCACGAACTCGTGATCCCACGCGTCGGCCGCGATCAGTTCGTGCAGGAACGCCATGAACAGTGCGCCGTCGGTGCCGGGTTTGATCGGCACCCATTCGTCGGCAATCGCCGCGTAGCCGGTGCGGATCGGATTGATCGCGATGAAGCGTCCACCCGCGCGCTTGAACTTCGAAATAGCGATCTTGAGCGGATTCGAATGATGGTCTTCCGCCGTGCCGATCATGAAGAAGAGTTTGGCGCTGTCGAGATCGGGGCCGCCGAATTCCCAGAATGAGCCGCCAATCGTATAGATCATGCCGGCCGCCATGTTGGCCGAGCAGAAACCGCCGTGCGCCGCGTAATTAGGCGTACCGAACTGTTTGGCGAAGAGGCCGGTGAGCGCCTGCATCTGGTCGCGGCCGGTAAACAGCGCGAACTTCCTGGGATCCGTGGCGCGAATCGTGGCGAGGCGCTTTTCGAGCACGTCGAACGCAACCTCCCACGACACCGGTTCGAACTGCGCACTGCCCCGCTCCGCGCCCGCCTTGCGCATCAGCGGCTGGGTCAGGCGCGCGGGCGAATACTGCTTCATGATGCCCGAGGCACCCTTGGCGCAGATCACCCCCTGATTGAGCGGATGCTCCGGATTGCCGTCGATATAGCGCACCTCGCCTTCGCGCAAATGCACGCGAATGCCGCAGCGGCACGCGCACATGTAGCAGGTGGTGGTCTTGATCTCGAGTCGTTCGTCCTGAGTGCGGGCGTGGTGTTCCATGCGGATCTCCGTCGCTGCGACGGTGGTGTCGAAGCGGTTGGTTCAATACCAGCCATCCTATTCGCCACCGGGCCACAAGGGAAATCGCCATTTATGAGAGAAACTATCCGCTGCGCTGATGGTTTCAATTGGCCTTCAAGACGTCAGATCGGCGTCAACACCGGCTCGCCGGCGAAATGGCGCTGGGCGTTCGCCAGGAAATTGTCGATCGAGGCCGTGATCGCCTCCGGCGAGCGGCCGCCCACGTGCGGTGTCAGGACCACGTTGCGCAGCGTCAGCAAGGCTTCGGGCGGATGCGGCTCGCCTTCGTAGACGTCGAGACCCGCGCCGGCAATCGCGCCGGCCGTCAGCGCGTCCGCTAAAGCAGCGGTATCCACCACGCTGCCGCGCGACACGTTGACCAGGAAACCGTCCGCTCCGAGTGCCTCCAGCACCGCCTTGCCGATCAGATGACGCGTGCCGGCGCCGCCGGGCGTCGCTATCACCAGAAAATCGCACCACTGCGCGAGACCCTCCACGCTGTCGAAATAGCGCAGCGGCGAGCCTTCACGCGGTTTGCGGTTGTGATAGCCGATTTCCATATCGAATCCGGCACCCCGCCGCGCGACCTTCTCGCCGATATTGCCGAGCCCAACGAGGCCCAGGCGCTTGCCGGACACATTCGGACGCATCGGCAAGGTATCGCGCCAGGCGCCCTTGCGGGTGTCCTGATCGAGTTGCGGCACGTCGCGCACCACTGCGAGCAGCAACGCGAATGCGTGATCGGCCACGCAGTCGGCATTGGTGCCCGAGCCGTTGACGAGGACGATGCCGCGCTCGCGGGCGTGGTCGAGGGCGAGGTTTTCATAGCCGGCGCCGAGCGCGCTGACAAATTCGAGCTGCGGCATCTGGTCGATTTCAGTGGCGCTCAATCCGGTCGTGCCATTGGTCAACACAGCACGGATCGTCTTGCCATGCGCGGCGATCGCGGCGCTCCGCTGGGTGGCATCGGCGGCATGGACGACCTCGAAAGCGGTCTCGAGAGCGGCGCGGCTTGCATCTTTCAAAGGGATAAGAACCAGCAGGGATGGCTTCATGACGGGCGTTTTTTCTTTGAGCGGTGACGGACGGGAGGCACGACGCGTGAGTGTAACAAGGCTCCCGCAGCCCTGCCGGTAAGCGATCCCGGGCGCCAGGCCGCGGCGGGACGGTTGCGCAAACGGGACGCGTCCTGACGCGTCGAGCGTCTTTCTTTTGAGCCGGCCCGAAGCCGCATTAAAATAGCCCGAACTCCGACCACGGGAATCTCATGCTGGACATCCTCCCAAGCGGCTCAGCGCCCGCCAACGACGCCCCGAAGCAAGTCCCCTTGGGAGACGATTCCGAAATGTTCGAACTCGCGCCTGTCTCGCTCTGGCTCGAAGACTTCAGCGGTGTGCGCGCGCTGTTCAACGCATGGCGGGCCCAAGGCGTGACAGATCTGCGCGCCCATTTCGCG
>NZ_JAXDPY010000686.1:0-8914 GCF_034668105.1 Paraburkholderia sp.
GCCTGGATGAATATGTGGGGGTTCGCCGCGGCCACCATCATGCCGACGGTGAGCGCGCTGATCGGTACGCGCATCGGTTGGGGCTACACGATATATACGCTGATCGCCGCGGCCGTGTTAGGGATACTTGCGACCCTGCTGATTCGTCCGTCCCAGAAAATCAGCTGAATCGAAAGCGGCGAATTCGTGTCCTGGGAAAACCGCGGCACTCAACGTTCGAGACGACGGGCGCTTCCGGATATGCCAAGCCAGATCATGGACAGCGTGCCGACTACGCACAAGCCCAGGAGTGGCGTGAGGGCCAGCACAAAACTCCCGGTGACGTCACGGATCGCGCCGATCGACCACGATGCAAAGAAACCGCTCAGATTGGCCAGGGCACTGATTTGTGCAATACCGACAGCGGCCACCGGCGGCGGTAGCCATTCGGTCGCCATCGACCAGAATGGTCCCTTGCATGCATAGGTGCCGACCATGACCACGGTCAGCAGCGTGACCACCGGCCACAGCGAATGTACCAGCAGCATGCCGACGAAACCGACGACCACCATGATCATCGGAATCGCGTTATGCCAGATGCGTTCTCCACGTCGATCCGAACTGCGTGCCCAGAAAATCATCGCGAGGGAGGCTGCGACGTAGGGAATTGCGCTGACCAGTCCGGTCTGCAAATAATCGAGCCCGAGCGAGTTGATGATCAGCGGTTGCCAGATTGCCAGCGCGGTACTCGCGGTAGTGGTGGCGGCGGAAATCAACGTCAGCAGCAACACGCGGCGGTCACCGAGCGTGGTCCACAGGCTGGGTTTATGCGTCAGCAGCTGGCTACGCGCGCGGGCTTCCTGTTCGAGCGTGTGAGACAGCCATGCGCGTCCTTGGGGCGGTAGCCATTTGGCGAGGCTGGGCTGATCCGTCAGCCAGAATAGTGCGGCTACACCGAGTACGACAGTCGGTACGGCCTCAGCCAGAAACAGCCACTGCCAGCCGTGCAGGCCGGCAATGCCATCCGTCTGCAGCAACATGCCGGCAAGCGGCGAGCCGAGCGCATTCGCCACCGGAATTGAAACCATGAAGATGCCGATCATGCGCGCCCGGTAGCGCGTCGGAAACCAATAGGTCAGGTAAAGGATTACGCCGGGAAAGAAGCCGGCTTCCGCGGCGCCGAGCAAAAAGCGCAGCACCAGAAACGATCTGGGGCCGGCGACAAACGCCATCGCACCCGCCACGATGCCCCAAGTGATCATCACCCGGGCAATCCAGCGCCGCGCACCGAAACGCTCCAGTGCCACGTTGCTCGGAATTTCGCAGAAGAAATAGGAGATAAAGAAGATGCCGCCCGCAAGTCCGAACAGGGTATGCGATAGCCCGATGTCGGCATTCATCTGCAGGCTGGCGAAACCGATATTGCCCCGATCTATCACCGATGCCAGATAAGAAACGATCAGGAAAGGCATCAGCCTCCACTGCACGCGGCGCATGGTTTGCGCTTCCAATGTCGCGGCTTCGGACATCGCCTGTCCGGCAGAAGAAGTGCTCATTGGATCTCGCGCGCGAGCAGCGCACTAACCTGGATCGACGAAAAGAGGGGCTTGGCGGCGCTGGCGGACAGCGCTCGCACGACCTCGAGCGTCGGCAACTGCGAGCATGCGACAAACACGGCATCGCAATCGGTCTGTAGGGCGATGCGAGTGCGTTCGGCCACCTGGGCCGAACCGATCGCGGCCAGTTCATCGACGTTTTGGGCTTTGAAACTGGACAGTGAGGCGACCTGGATATCGTATGCCCCGAGAAATGCCGTGAGCCGATCGTTGACTGCGTCGAGGTACGGCGTGACCAACGCGACGCGCTTTACGGCATGCCGGCTCAGCGTGCGGACCATCGCCTGCGCCGTCGTGATGGTGGGCAAGCCGGTGCATTCCGCGATCGCCGAGCCAATCGCCGTATCGGCTGCAGGACCGGCGATAAAACCCGCCGCGGTGCAGCCATACACAATCACATCGAGCGCGTCGCTGTCGAACGATTTGGCCAGATCGAGAGCAGTCGCCCGGTAGGCGGGCAGGGTTTCGGCATCCAGCATGGCGGCGCCGCGCGCAATTCGCAAGGTCTGGCAGGTTGAGCCTGGCGGCAACCATGCCAGCAGTTCGCCTTCCATGGTGCTGTTGTTGGCCGGCACCATCAGGCCCACACGTAGTGGTCGATCAAGACTCATAGGTACGCTCTCAGGATTGGTGTTTCCGGTTCCGCAAATCTTTTCGGGATGAAATTTGCGAGTGGCTGTGCGGCTGTGCGGCTGTGCGACGTCCGGCATGGTTGCCATCACGACAGTTATTGCGCGGCTTCCTTGCTAGAACCAACGGGCTTTCGACTGCAACCGCCCGATCATCGCCACGGCCACGACTCCCATCGCACAGAACACCGCGATAGGCAGGATCGCCAGTGGGTAACTACCGGTCGATTGGCGGATGGCGCCAATCAGGTAGGAGGCAAAGAAGCCCGGCAGGCTTCCCAGTGCATTGATTTGCGCAATGCCGGCGGCGGCGACGGTGGCCGGTACCGACTCGGTCGCCAGCGCCCAGAACGGTCCCTTGCAGGCATAGGTGCCGACCATGACCAGCACGAACAGAATCACGGTCGCGATGAGGCTCGTGAAATACAGCGTACCGACCATGCCGATCACGGCTAACGTCATCGGTATGACGTTGAACCAGATGCGCTCGCCATGACGGTCTGACATGCGCCCCCAGAGAATCATGGCCAGCGCGGCGGCACCATACGGCAACGCGGTCAGCAGACCGGCATTGAAATAGCTGACGCCAAAGGAGCGGATAATCAGCGGCTGCCAGAAGCCCAGCACGGTACTGACCGTGACGGTGCTGCCGCACACGAGCGTCAGCATGAGTACCCGCCAGTCGGACAGCACTTTCCACAGCGAGACTTTGGGTGGTGCGTGTCGCCGGTTCTCGTCACCGGCGAGTCGAGTGACCAGCCAGTCGCGCTGCTCGGCGCTCAGCCAGCGTGCCTGTGCGGGGCTATCGGTCAGCCAATAGAGTGCGAAGATGCCGAGCAGGATCGGCGGAACGGCTTCGATCACGAATAGCCATTGCCAGCCGCGCAGACCCATCAGGCCGCCCATGTTGAGCAAGGCGCCCGAAATGGGCGAGCCAAGCAATCCCGCGGCCGGGACGGACAGGACGAACCAGGCCATGACGCGGCTGCGGTAGGCGCTCGGGAACCAGTTCGTCAGGTAATAGATCGCCCCCGGCAAAAAGCCGGCTTCGGCGACGCCGAGAACAAAGCGCGCTGTAAAAAAAGTTTTCGGCCCGATGACCAGCGCGCTTGCTCCCGCCACCAGTCCCCACGACACCATGATGCGCGACAGCCAGCGACGCGCGCCGAAGCGCTGGAGCGCGAGGTTGCTTGGCACCTCGCAGATGAAATACGACACGAAGAAAATGCCGCCGGCGAGCCCGAACATGCTTTGGCTCAAGCCGACGTCATGACTCATCTGCATAGCGGCAAAGCCGATATTGGTACGGTCGATGACTGAGACCAGATAGGCAATCAGCAAAAACGGCACCAGGCGTTTCGATACCTTGCGCATCGTTTCGACTTCCAGCGCGCTAATTACCGATGACGACGCGCCTGTGCAGCCGTTCGATGCAGGTTGAGTTCGGGATGCCAGATTCGATTGCATAGCGGCCTCTCAGGAATCAAAGGATTCAGAAGCCGTACAACGTGGCGGGGTTATCGACCAGCGCCTTTTGACGGAGCGCCGGATCCGGCAGCCAGCGCGCAAGCAGGTTGAACAGAACCACCGTATCGTTTTCAGCGAATGACAGGTGCGGATAATCCGAACCCCAGATCAGTCGATCGGGAGCCGCCTGCGACAGCGTCTCGACTAGCGGCGCGATATCGTCGAAACCCGGTTGTGTCGAAATGCGATAGGTGCCAGTCAGCTTCACCCAGCAGCGTCCTTCGCCATGTTTGAGCAGATCGACCAGCCCAGTGAAGCCGGCGGTCGTGATGCCGTCGCGCGCGAGGTTCATGCCCAGGTGGGCAATACTGAAATTGCTGCGCAGATTTTTCATGTCTGGCAGCAATTCAGCGGTCAGCCAGCCGGGCAACAGGAAATCGAGCGACCAGCCAAGTTCGCTGCAACGGGCGTCGAGCCGCGCGACGCGGGGGCGCATCGTCTCGGAGAAACCGGGTACTAACGGTTTGATCGGATTGACATTGATGCGCACGCCACGCACGCCAAGCGCATTCAGACGGGCAAATTCACTGTCGCTGGCGTTTTCGTCGATGTCCACGATACCGCGCCGTACCGCTGGATCCAGGCTTTGCATGGCGTCGAGCATGCAGGTGTTGTCGCGGCCGTACGCACTGGGCTGGACCAAGACCATGCGCTGGATCCCCAGGGCCGCTGCCAGTTCGAGATAGTCATCGATCTGTGCCACCGGTGGGGTATAGCGCAATTGCCCGGCCGGATAGGGGTAGCGATCAGGGGTACCGAATACGTGGAAATGGGTATCGCACGCCAGCGAGGGCGTTTCAAAAGCGACTTGGGTCGAGCTGTGGTGCATCGGGCGGATTTCGTCGGAAAGAGGGGGATGAAGGCGGCGAACACATCTAAGGGCTGACACCAAGTTGCATTCGCTACGACAGTGTAAATAAACTTTCTCATATACAGAGAAGTTTTATAACAAGGGTTTTCCCCATATGCCAGTCGGAGCAAGTCCGGCAAATTGATGATTGCAAGGTCAATCAGGTTTCGACCGTTGATTGCAGGGCAAATTGGTGTTCAACACCGTGAAAAAACTCGGCATCACCGAGGTACCGCGGGCCCGAGCGGTTCGCTATTGCGCTGGACCACCCGAGCCCGGCAAGCAATGTCTCAATTGCACAAACGCGTGCTGACATTCGAACAGTTGCGCGCGATCTCATCCACAATGATCGCTTCCGAGCGATTGGAATCGGCACTATTGTCAAGGCTTGTTCGACGCCTGCCCTTGTCCGCTGCCGCGAGAACGCACGACGACGCATGCGGGCAGTCGTTGGACAAGGCTCGAGGGAGGAAGCCGCGGAGTGGACCGACGCGATGTGAGCCTGAATCGTTTGAATCTGGGCATCACGTTCGTTCTGGACTTGATGTTTCGATGATCCTGTTCGATCACGTTATTCAGATACTTCGAGGAGCGCACTTGCGTTCCCTCAGGCAGCAGAGCCTTGGCGATCATCTCGCGCACGGCCCCCGGTGCGAGGCGGCATACTCATTGAGCGTGATCGTCTCCGGTGGCGGGCCCTCATGTTTGATGGCCTCGCCAGCGTTCGCGTCACAGCGCATCGGCAGCCGCCTGGCGCACCTTAGCTCGTACTTCTGTCCGCGTAGACTTTTGCGAGGAAGGCACCGATTACGCGATTCTGGAAATCCACTTCCGGCTGCGTTACTCCGGCAGCGGAAAAATGACCCGACGGCCAGCGTGGTTCGATCGATTCAAATTGCGCGCCCTGGATGTAGCGTGCGGCTTCTAGTGCCTCCGGTTCCGGGTTGAGCAGATCGCCGACCCCGGCGAGAATCAGCGTGCGCGCCCGGATCGACCGTAACGCCTGATAGTAGTCGCCGTTCAGACCTGGTGTGGTGCCGATATCGTGCGCATCGTAGGCCCAGGTCTGGTAAACCCAGTTACGTGCATCGAAATTCTTCCACCCGTCATCTTCGGTCTTAAGAAGCCACGGCTCGACGTCGTCGCTTTTCGGCATCGTGTTCTTGAGTAGTTCCGGCGTGCGGGTGATCAGTGCCATGGTACCGGCCCACAGACGCATTCCCGTTTGCGGAGGTTGTTTGTAATTTCCGTCATCCCACGCAGGATCAGACATGATCTCCTGTCGCGTGAGATCGAGCACGGCTTTGGTCCACGCCGGCGTGCGTCCCAGAGGAACGATTGGAACCAGCGCGTCCATCATATCGGGATGACTGACGCCCCACTGCAGAGTTTGCATGCCGCCCATCGAAGCGCCAATTACTGCGACCAGATGCGCAATGCCGAATTTGCGTGTAACAAGTCGGTATTGCGATTCGACCATATCGCGAATCAAGAAGTGGGGGAACGACATGCCGGCCTGGGTGAGGCTATTGGACGGCGAGGTTGTCAGCCCATTGCCGATAGCGTCAGTCGTGATGATGAAATACTTATTGGTATCAAGTGCCTTGCCTGGACCGATCAGGTAATCGAGCCGATGGTGGTTCCCGCCAATCGCAGTGACCATAAGGATGGCGTTTGACTTCTCGGCATTCAGGGTGCCATGCGTCGCGTACGAAATCGAAAAATCCTTGATGACCTGCCCACTTTCAAGCGGCAGGTTTCCTTCAAAATACGTCTGCGCAGCGCCGCCGGTAGCCGGTTCCTGCGCTTGTGCCGCGGCGGCAAAGCCTAGCACTGTGGCGATAACCGCCAGCCCATGTGTCACACGTCTCATTCGTAAATCACCAATTCGTTGAAGTGGCAGGAGTTTGCCCAATGCGCGTCGAGGCTGCAAGCATCCGTGCCACCAAGTCCTCCGGGTACAACGGTATGGAAGCCAACGGGATTGGCCCGGGCTAACCGTCCAACTCTTTCATCCGGCGCCCAAGCTCGGCAATATCCTTCGAAGCTGCAAGCTGTTCATCAGAGTGGGTCTGCTGGATATTTTGCAGCCACCGGTCGAGGCGTTCTGATAGGAGAGTGAAAGAATACGTACACACGATTCGGTTGAAGGCAATTTAAGAGTTCGCCAGTTAGCGGAAAGGCTTTGCCGTTGTGCACGCAGAAGATCTTCTCGCGCTGTGCGGTATTTCCTGATCGTAGATAACGCCCCTCCGACTCTACGGTGGCCGTTCGACTTGAACGGAGATGATTATTAAGACCCCATATGGGCTCCGGGCGACGCGAGCAGGGTCCGCGGATACAAGCAGAGGGGCGATTTCACATGCATGTTCTGATTGCCGCAGGGCACGCCGGCGTAGTCGACTACTGTGCCATCCAGCATCGGTTGGTTCGAGATGAGATGGCGCGATTGCGGCTGGGTCGCGCAACCGGTTTGCATGATCACAACCACAAGAATCAGACAAAGTCGTTTCATGATCTGTTTTAGCGTGATTCGTTTGACGCGGCCGTCGAAACGAGCGAATCGGACCGGTTCCACCAGCCACCGCCGACGGCCTGGAACAAGGCCGCTGTATCTGCCAGCCGGGCCGTTCTCGCCTGTATCGACGCGATGCGTGCCGTTTGCCACGTCTGTTGAGCGGTGAGTACCGACAGATACGACGATTCACCCAGGCGCAGCCGTTCACGGGCGATAGTCAGGCTGCGCAAGGCGGCCTGCTCCGCATTGACGGCCGCCCGCAACGTCTTCGCGTCCGCCTGCACGCTCTGCAATACGTCGGCAACGTTCTGAAATGCGTTGATCACCGTCGAGCGGTATTGGGCGCTGGCCTGATCGAATGCCGCCTGCGCCGCGCGCTGGCGATGCAGCAGCGCTCCACCCTGGAAGATCGGTTGGGCGGCCTTCCCGACAATGGCGAAGAACTGGTTGTACGGCGTAAAAGCATTTGCGACGGCAGCGGGGGAAGTGCCCAGGGCCGCTGTCAACGATATTTGCGGCAACCGGTTTGCGATCGCGACACCCACCTGAGCGCTAGCCGCATGCAAGGCGGCAGCCGCCGCGAGAATGTCGGGCCGCTGCTCCACGAGGGTCGACGGCAGGCTGACGGGCAGATCCTCAGGCAGGTGCAACGAGGACAGCCCGAAATCGGCCGCGACATCCTCGTTCGGAAAGCCGCCCATGAGCGCAATCAGCGCATCGCGCTGCAACGCCACTTGTTTCTCAAGCGGAGGTATCGCGGCCTGCGCCTGCGCAAGCACCGCTTGCTGCTGCAGGACGTCCGCCTCGGCAATTTCACCGAGCGTGCTTTCGCGCCGGAGGATATCGAGCAGGTCGGCATTGGCCCTGATCACCTCCTGCTGCGCAGCGATCTGCCCACGCAGTGAAGCAACGTTGAACGCTGCAAGCGCGAGATTGCTGCTCAAGGTCAGATAGGCCGCTTCCAGTTCGAAACGCTGATTGTCGGCTTGCGCGACCGCCGATTCGATCATGCGGCGATTCAAGCCGAATGCGTCGAGCGAATACGACACGGTCAGCTCGCCCGTGTAGAGCGAGTAAATGCGCTGGTTGTTAGCGGCGACGGGAGCAAGGCTCGCCGTGGACGTTTCGTTTCTGCTGCCCGATGCGTCGACGCCGATACTCGGAAAGAGCGTCCCCTTCTGGCTCAGCATGTTCTCGCGGGCCACGGCGAGCGCAGACTGCGCGGCAGCGATGGTTGGGCTGGCCTTGAACGCACGGTCGATCATCGCGTTGAGTTCCGGCGACTGGAACAGCGTCCACCATTGGCCCGGAATATCGCCGCCAACAGCGAATTGCTGCGCCCCTCCCGCTGCGCCGGGGGCCACTGCGGTCTTCGACGGCAGCGGATCATGTGTGTAATCCGCGCCGCTCGGGGCGGCCGGCTGCCTGAAATCAGGACCTACCGCGCAAGCCGCCAGCAGTAGCGGTATCAACAGGACGGGTAAACGTTTTAGGGCAGTCACGGTAGAGCATCCCTCATCATTCTGCGAATTGCGTTTCGCGCTCGTGCACCTGCGCAAGACGCAACGTGCCTTTGCGGCGATCGAACCACGGATAAACGGTCGGCAGAACCAGCAGCGTCAACAAGGTTGCCGACACAAGGCCACCGATAACGACCGTCGCAAGCGGACGCTGGACTTCCGCACCCGAGCTCATCGAGAAGGCCATGGGCAGAAAGCCGAGGCTGGCTACGGTCGCCGTCATCAGCACGGGCCGCAGCCGGGTCGCGGCAGCCTGTTTCGCCGCCTCGACCGCA
>NZ_JAXDPY010000687.1:0-9385 GCF_034668105.1 Paraburkholderia sp.
CTGATCGGCACGCTCGACTACGGCCCGGTGCGCATCGCCACTGCCACCATGGGCTACAAGCACTACTCGCTGAACCTCGCCAAAGAGCGCAAGCGGCTGGAGATGCCGAACTTCCTGCTGAAAGTGCTTCCGCATGTGGACGGCAAGCCGCGCGTGTGTGAACTGGTGCGCCACTACCTCGACAATATCGAACTGAAAGGGGCCTGGACCGGGCCTTCGTCCCTGCAACTCGTACCCCATGCGCTCGCGCCAGTGGCCGACCTGCCCGTGCTCGAAATCGTCGAGGCACGCCATCTGATTGTCGATCTCACACTCGGAACGGGCGAACGGGTATTCGACTATCTCGATCACTCGCAGATCGTCGCTGCGCCGGCCCGTCGCCGTGTGCGAGCCTCTTCATCGAATTTCTCTGGAAGTCTGACCAAACATATCTAGATGATGAACAGTGTCATCGGCAAGATCGCTGTCGTGACCGGCGCGGCCGGCGGCATCGGCAAACAGATCGCACTGGCGCTGGCACGCGCCGGTGCGATTGTCGGCGTCGCCGACCTCAACCCGCAGGGAGTCAAGGAAGTTGTACAACAGATCCGAAAGAGCGGCGGCACGGCCGTCTGCATGGCCATGGACGTCACGAACGAGGCCGCCGTCAACGAGGGCATCGATCGGGTGGTCGCACAGTTTGGCGCGCTCGACGTCCTCGTCGCGAACGCCGGCGTTCACATCCTCAATCCGCTTGATAGCAGTTCGTTTTCCGACTGGCGGAAGATGCAGGCGACCCACGTCGACGGTGCGTTTCTGACTACGCGCGCGGCGCTCAGGCACATGTACCGGAACGACCGTGGCGGCGTGGTGATCTACATCGGCTCGGTGGATGCGCAGGACACCTCGCCGCAGATGAGCGCGTACGCCGCGGCGAAACACGCGTTACTCGGGATCGCTCGCGTCCTTGCCAAAGAAGGCGCGCCGCACAACGTGCAGGCGTATCTGCTGTGCTGCGGCGCCGGGGACGACGACGTGGTCAGGCACGTGGCGCCTTGCAGCGGCGCCCAAACCACGTTCGCGACTGCGCACGCAGTCGCGCAGACGGTCCTGCATCTGGCAGGCAACGCAACCCTCCCTTCAGCGGCAAGCTCGCCACTCGACTGTGTAAAGTGACGCCCGCAATGCAAACCGGCCGCGCAGGCGGCCAGTTTGCATACAACGGAGAACGACGGCCGGGTGTTACTTCAACACAACCTTCACGTCGAAGTACTTCGCGGCGAAACGGTCGATCGTGCCGTCGGCCTTCAGTTCCTTGAGTGCCTGGTTCAAGGCGTCCTTCAACGCCTTGTCGCCCTTGCGGATACCGAAACCCACCCCCGCGCCGAGCAACTTTTCGTCAGTGACCGCCGGGCCGGCGAATTCGAAACCCGCGCCTTGCGGTTTCTTCAGAAAGCCCTTCGACGCCGCTTCCGCGTCCTGGAACGCCGCGTCGAGACGACCGGACGCGAGGTCGGCATAGATCTGGTCCTGCGTCTGATACGGCACGACGTCGACACCGGCCGGCGCCCAGCGCGCCTTCGCATACGCTTCCTGAATCGTGCCTTGCAGCACGCCGACGTGCTTACCCTTGAGCGAGGCCGGCGTAGGCAGCAAACCACTGCCCTTCTTCGCGATCATCTGATTCGGGATCGTGTAGATCGGATCGGTGAACTCGATGGCCTGGCGGCGCTGTTGCGTGATCGTCATGTCCGAATTGATCGCGTTGAACTTGCGCGCTTCCAACGCCGGAATCAGGCCGTCGAACGAATTCTCGACCCACACGCACTTCGCCTTCAGTTTTGCGCACACGGCATTGCCGACGTCGATATCGAAACCCTGCAGATCGCCCGACGGAGACTTCGATTCGAACGGCGCGTACGACGCCTCGACGCCAAAGCGCACTTCCTTGATATCCGCCGCTGACGCAGCGCCCGTCGTGACCGTTGCCGTCGCGAACAGCGCGAGCGCGGCCATGTTTCGCCAATTCATCTTCATTACGGGTGTTCCTCTACGGTATTGAATAAGACGGAGCCGAATCCGGGCCGGCATGATTGCCGCGCCAAAATTGCGATTCAAACTCGTGCGGCCAGTGTGGTACAGCGCAACAACCGCGAGGGCGGGATTGTACAGAAGCATTCAGACGAGCTTCGAGAGCGTTTCCTGCGTGGTCTCGACGACCAGCAGACCCGCGCGCAAACCCGGCTTGACCGTCGCATTGGGAAACACGATACGTTCTTCGTCGTGACGCACGGTGTAGCGATAGTCGCCGTCGCGGGCGAGCACGGTGTCCTTTGCAAAGGGCGTAAAGTTCGGCACATCCGCGGCAACCAGCAATTCGAATGCGTCGCTTTGCTTGGTGAGCTGGTCGATCACGGTGAATACGCGCGGCATCGCGGCGGGCAGTTTGCCGTTCCTTGTACCGGCCAGCAGATGGCGCAACGCCTCGTCCGCGCCGGCGAAACGCGTCAGGTCGTTCTGCCCGAACGGCCGCACCTTGCCGAGTTCGAGCGTACAGGCTTCGGCGCCGCATGCTTGCGCGGTGAAGTGCGAGTACGTGTTGCCCCTGGTGGTGTGCAGCAGCACCGCGCTGATGCGCGCATCGCCGAGCCACTCGAACATTGCGCGCGAAAACGGCTTGCCTGTATGCGGCAACAACGCGAATTGCTCGAAAGCCGACGCTCGGATCGCCGTGTGCATATCGACGTGCCAACGAGCGCCTGGCGCGTGCGAGGCAACGGCGAAGAATTCCATTGCCGCCCGCTCCAATGCCGCCGCGCGCGGCGCTTCATGGCTATGCGGCAGCTGCGTGTGACGTCCGCTGAACAGGCGGTTCAGATCGTCGTCGCGATACCGGCACGCGTCGCGCATTGCCTCGACGTTGCCGAGAATCACTAGCACGCGGCATGTCAGCGCCGCGCCGCCCTCTGCGATATCGCGCACGAGACGCGACAGCAGCTCGATCGGCGCAGTCTCATCGCCATGCACGCCGGCGGAGGCGAGCACACTGCGCACACCCTCTTCCTGGCTGGCCGGCTCCATGCGCAGAACGCCGTCGTCGAGCCATGACCAGCGCACGCGATGGTTGGCGCACGCACCCTGCGCTTCGTGCGGGGCAGGCCGCAGGCCCGCCAACGTGTAGGCGAGGAAATCGTCGAGCATCGGAATCGACATGCCGCGCTCAGCGCTGGAAGTCATACAGCGAACCCAGACCGAGAATCTGCGTCAGTTCATCGAGCGCGGTGCGCGACTCGGCGAGTAATTGCGGATCGGTCAGATCGGATGGCGCGAGACGGTCGCGGTAATGCTTGTCGATCCACGTATCGAGGCGGCCGAACAACGCGTCATTGATCCACACGCCCGGCGTCACCGCCGCGCGCTCTGCGTCGTTCAACACCACGCGCAGCCGCAAACACGCCGGACCGCCGCCGTTCTTCATGCTTTCGCGCAGATCGAAAACGAGCACCTCGTCGATCGGGCCGGTGTGCGAAGTCAGATCGTCCAGATACGCGCCCACGCGCGCGTTCTCGCGGCACTCCTGCGGCACCACCAGCACCTGCTTGCCGTCCGGGCGCGTCAGCAACTGGCTGTTGAACAGGTACGACGTGACCGCGTCGGACACGCTCACTTGCGCGTCGGGGACCTCGATCACATTGAACTCGGCCTTCAGCCCGGAGAGCTTCGTGCGCAATTCGTCGTAGACCGCTTTCTGCTCGACAAACGCGAGTTGATGGCAGAACAGCGTGTTGCGATTGCCGACGGCGATGACGTCGTTATGGAACACGCCCGCGTCGATCACGTCGGGGTTCTGCTGCGCGTACACCGTGGCCGCTTCTGCCAGACCGTGACGATGCGCGACCGCGCGGCTCGCCTCGAACGTCTGACGCGCGGGGAAACGCTTCGGCTCCGGTCCGCGGCGATATTCGCTGCGGCCGTACACGAAGAATTCGACGCCACGTGTGCCGTATTCCGCGCAAAAGCGCGTGTGGTTCGCCGCGCCTTCGTCGCCGAGAGCGGGCGTGCCGGGCAACGCCTCGTGCACGGCAAACCGATCGGCGTCGCTGAAGATTGCGCGCAACGTGCGGCGCGTCGATTCATGCTCGATCGCGCGATGCAGCTTGCTGCACAGATTGGCCGGCGTGAAATGCACGCGGCCGTCGTGCGTATCGGCCGACGGACTCACTGTGGCCGCATTCGCGGTCCACATCGCGGAGGCCGAACTCGCCGCGGCGAGCAACTCGGGCGCGTCTTTGGCCACGCGTGCGATCACCGTTGCGTCGTCGCCGGAGAAGCCCAGTTCGCGCAACAGGCGCATCGACGGACGCTCCTGCGGCGGCAACACGCCCTGATGAAAGCCGAGGTCGGCCAACTGCTTCATCTTGCGCAGACCTTGCTTCGCGGCCGCTTTAGGGTTGGCAATCGACTTGTCGTTGTTCTGCGACGCGACGTTACCGAACGAGAGCCCCGCGTAATTGTGGGTCGGGCCGACGAGACCGTCGAAATTGGCTTCAGTGGCTTGCATCGTCGATCCTTAGAATTGAAGACCCGGCGAGACGCTCGCGGGCATCTGCAGTTGCGCGCTTTCGACGGACGCCATCGGATACGCACAGTAGTCGGCGGCGTAGTACGCGCTCGGCCGGTGATTGCCCGAACGCCCCGGACCACCGAACGGCGCGCCCGACGACGCCCCGTTGGTCGGCCGGTTCCAGTTGACGATGCCCGCGCGGATGGTGCGCTGGAAATGCGTCCACAGTGCTTCGTCGTCGGCGAGGAGGCCCGCGGAAAGACCGAACTCGGTGTCGTTCGCTTTGTCGAGCGCTTCTTCGAAGCTGCCGTAACGGATGAGCTGGGCCAGCGGTCCGAAATGTTCTTCGTCCGGCAGCTCTTTGACGGCGGTCACGTCGAGAAGCGCGGGCGTGACAAAGCCGAGTTTCGGATCGCGCTGCTCCATCTTCAGCAGCGCTTTCGCGCCATCGGCCAGCAGACGCTCCTGTGCCGCGACGAGGCGCGAGGCCGCACGTGCGGAAATCACCGCGCCCATGAACGGCTGCGGATCGGCGTTGTATTCACCCACGCTGATGCGCGAAGTCACTTCGGTCAGGCGACCCACAAAGCGGTCGCCGAACGCGTCGTTCGGCACGAAAATACGGCGCGCGCACGTACAGCGCTGCCCTGCCGACAGAAACGCCGACTGAATCGTGTGATGCACAGCGGCGTCGAGATCCGCCACCGGTCCGATCACGAGCGGATTATTGCCGCCCATCTCCAGTGCGAGAACGATCTCGGGACGGCCGCCGAATTGTTTATGCAGCAACGTTCCGGTATCCGAACTACCCGTAAAGAACAAACCGTCGATCTGCCGATGGTTGGCAAGCGCAATGCCCGTCTCTTTCTCGCCTTGCACGAGGTTCAGCACGCCCGCGGGCAAGCCCGCCTCGCGCCAGATCTGCACCGTGAGCGCCGCCACGCCCGGCGCGAGTTCGGACGGCTTGAACACCACCGCATTCCCCGCGATCAGCGCCGGCACGATATGCCCGTTCGGCAAATGGCCCGGGAAGTTATACGGCCCGAACACCGCGACCACGCCATGCGGACGATGCCGCAATACCGCCGTGCCATCGGCCATCGGCGAACGCTTTTCGCCGGTGCGCTCGTTGTAGGCCTGAATCGAAATCTCGACCTTCGCCGCCATCGAAGCCGCTTCCGTGCGCGCTTCCCACAGCGGCTTGCCGGTCTCGCGGCCGATCGCTTCCGCCAGCGCTTCCTTGCGTTCGGTCACGAGCGCGGCGAAGCGGCGTACCGCGCCGCACCGCTCGTCGAGGCTCAACGCGGACCAGCGGGCAAACGCGCGCCGCGCGCTGCGTACTGCACGATCGACGTCGTCCGCCGAGGCGCTGTTGCCTTCCCAAACCGCCGCGCCCGTACCGGGGTTACGCGACGCGAATGCGGGTCCTGTGCCGGCGGCCCATTCGCCGTCGATGAAAAGCTCGCTCATGATCATCCTTGTTTGTGTTTCAGCGGCAGCACCCGCACCGGGTCGCCGGCCTTGACGTCGAGCGCGGCCGCCTCGGCGGCGCTCATGCGGAACACGCCGCCTTGCGGCACGCCCGCGGCCGCGCCGACACGAAAGTCGCCCAGCGACGTATTCGATACCAGCGAACGCGGCGCATCCTGCGGCGCGCCCACGGGCACGTCGGCGATTTCGACCGGCACCACGACGCTTTCGCGCACCGTGCGCAAGTCGGCGATATGGCATTCGAGTACCGGGCCTGCGTCGAAAATATCGACGTGATTCTCGTAGCGCAGCCCCTCCGATTCGAGCATGCGGCGCGCCGGAATCGTGTCGCTATGCGTGAGGCCGACGCATTCCTGCGCTTCTTCCGGCAGCAGTTCGACATACACCGGATAACGCGGCATCAGCTCCGCGAGAAACGCCTTACGGCCGTGCGAACTCAGATAGTCCGCCGCGTTGAAATCGATCTGGTAGAAATGCGAGCCGACCGCGCGCCAGAACGGTGAGGTGCCTTCCGCGTCGAAATGGCCGCGCAATTCCGCGCACAGACGCTGCGGGAAACGCTCGCGGAATTGCGCGAGAAACATGAAGCGCGAACGCGACAGCAAACCGCCTACCCCGCTCGTGCGATAACGCGGGCTCAGAAACAGCGAACACACTTCGGCATAGCCCGTGAGGTCATGCGAAATATTCAGCGCGCGCATGCGTGTCCAGATGCCGAGATCCTGGCTCGCGTGCACGACCGTGCTCACGCGGTAGTTGTAGAACGGTTGCTGCAGACCCACTGCTGTTTCGATGCCGCATACACCGGCCACGTCGCCGGTCCCGGTGTCTTCCATCACGAAGAAATAACCCGCTTCGTGCGGTTCGGCCTTGTCTTCCATCGTGCGGCGCGCACGTTCAACCCGCGCGGCCAGGGCCTCGCGATCCGGCTTGAAGGTCGTGAGACCGGGACCGGTCTCTTGCGCCAGCCGCATGAGCGCGTCCACATCGCCTCGTTGCACAACGCGAACGACGATCATGGTGCGTCTCCCGTCAATTCTTCCTGATGCGGCTGATGCAGCGGCACGCAGCGTACCGCGTCGCCCTCCTGCACGCCGAGTGCGGAACGCGCTGCGTGCGACAACGACGCACCGTTTGTTTTGTCGGTCGGCAATTCACCGAGCACGCAGCGGAACTCACCCTCCGCACCGTTATGCGCGATCAGATACGTCGAGCCGCCGGCGGCCGCGCTGGCCTCCCGCACCACACGCGTTTCATTGCGCGTCACGCAGGCGCTGCGATCCACCTGTGCGGTCAGCACCGGACCCGCGTCGAAAATATCGATAAAGCGATCCGTCTCGAAGCCTTCTTCAAGATGAATCTCATACGCGAGCAGCGCTTTCGAATCGGGCTCGCCGAGCACGCGCTGGGCCGCTTCCGGCAGCAACGGCACGTAGATCGGATAGGTCGGCATCACTTCGGCGATGAAGGTACGGCTGCGGCCACCCGATTCAATTTCGATGTCGGCGAAGTTACGGCCGAAGAACTTGCGGCCCACCGCTTCCCAGAACGGCGACACGCCTGAGTCGTCCGTGACGCCGAGCAGCAGCGAAAACACTTCCGACGTGAAACGCTTGCGATTGGCGGCGATGTACATCATCCGCGCCCGCGACATCAGATGCGCGGCCGCATCGCCGCGCAGCGACGGATCGATGTAGTACCCGGCCAGGCGGCTCTTGCCGGTCAATTCATGCGACATGGTCAGCGCGTGAATCTTGCGGTTCACGTGCAATTCGCGCGACGCATGAATCAGTGCGTCGTTGCGAAACGCGTAGAACGGGTCCGAATAACCGGCCGCGGCGACGATGCTCGCCGTGCCCATCAGCTTGCCGCTCTGCGCATCCTCGAGGACGAACAGATAGAACTCCTCGCCCGGAAAATCGACGTCCGCGCGAAACGAGTCTTCCGACAACGCGACACGCGTTTCGAGCGCGCTCCGGTCGTGCGGCAGCGAATGCAGCACCGGTTGCGCGGTGCGCGCCATATGTTCGAGCGCATCGAGATCCGCGAGGCGGCTTGGGCGTACGAAGAGCATCATCGTTCCTGTTGAATGTGACGCATGATCAATGCAATGACTCCGTGCTTCGGCTCAGTGTCGTGGCTTAGTGTCGTGGCTCAATGTCGTGGCTCAATGTCGTGCTTAGTGTGAAGCACAGCGCCGCCGATCAGTGCGACGCCGTTTCGGCTTTCGCGCCGACGATCTCTTCGATCGCCTTGGCCAGACGCGCGAAGCCTTCGTTCATATCGTCGAGCGGCATGATCAGCGACGGCACGAAACGCAGCACGTCCGGGCCCGCCATCAACATGATTACGCCATGCTGCCCCGCGGCGGTGACGAAATCTTTTGCACGTCCCTTGAACGCATCGGTCAATTCAGCGCCGATCAACAGACCCTTGCCGCGCACTTCCTTGAACAGACCAAAGCGTTCATTGAGTTTCGCGAGATGGCCTTTCAATGCTTCGCTGCGGCTGCGCACGCCTTCGAGCACCTTCGGGTCGCTGATCAGCTCGACCACCTTCTCCGCGATCGCCGCGCCCAGCGGATTGCCGCCGTAAGTGGTGCCATGCACGCCGACCTTGAAGTGCGCGGCCAGTTCGTTGGTGGTCAGCATCGCGCCGATCGGGAAACCGTTGCCGAGCGCCTTCGCGGTGGTCAGGATGTCCGGCGTCACGCCGGTGTCCTCGTACGCGTAGAAATAACCGCTGCGGCCCACACCCGTTTGTACCTCGTCAAAAATCAGCAATGCGCCGTGCTGATCGCAGGCTTCGCGCAACGTCTTCAGGAACGCCGGATCGGCCGGGATGACGCCGCCTTCGCCCTGGATCGGCTCGACGATCACCGCACACGTCTTCGCGCCGATCGCTTTCTTTGCCGCTTCGATATCGTTGTACGGCAGATGGATGATGCCGGCCGGCACCGGGCCAAAGCCTTCCGAATACTTCGGCTGGCCACCCACGCTGACGGTGAAGAACGTGCGGCCATGGAACGACTGCGCGAACGAGATGATGTCGATTTTGTCCGCGCCATGACGCTCGAACGCGACGCGACGCGCCAGCTTCAGCGCGGCTTCGTTCGCTTCCGCGCCTGAATTGGCGAAGAACGCGCGGTCGGCGAAGGTCAGGTCTTCGAGACGCTTCGCGAGACGCAGCACCGGCTCGTTGGTGTAACCGTTACCGATGTGCCACAGCTTGCCGCCCTGTTCGTGCAGCACTTTCAGCAGTTCAGGATGCGCATGACCGAGCGCTGTCACCGCGATGCCGCCGGCGAAATCGATATAGTCGCGGCCTTGCGTATCCCAGACGCGTGAGCCG
>NZ_JAXDPY010000688.1:0-6843 GCF_034668105.1 Paraburkholderia sp.
ACCGCGCCGATCTCGTTGACGATCAACGCCGAGTTCCGCAATAGCGGCTGCTGTAGCCAGCTTTTAAGCAGCGTGGTCTTGCCGCTGCCGAGAAAGCCCGTCAGCAGATAGATCGGAATGCGTTCGATCATGGGCTCGCCGGCGACTCGCGGGAGAGCTTGCCTGCGTGGTAGTCCCACACCTTCTGCAGCAGATTCGGCTTCCACAGATTACGGCCGATCGTCTCGACCTGTTCCGCGGAGAGCACCATCGGCTCGCCAAGCTGGCTCGCCAGATACTGGCGTTGCGCGTTCTCTTCCAGATAGAACGCGAGTACGAAGGTTTCGAGAATGCCTTCGGCGGCGACCACCGCGCCGTGCGACTTCAGCATGATGACGCGGTGCGGACCGAGCGCCTCGGCAAGTTCCTCGCCCAGCGGCTTACGATTGATCGACGCAGTCTTGCCGAACCGGCGGATTTCACCGAGCACGGCCGCCTGCATGATGACCGGTTCGACGGCGCGGCCCGTCATGCTGAAGAGCGTCGACCACAGCGGATGCGAATGGACGACCGAGCTGACATCCGCACGCCGCCTGTAAATCTCCGCGTGAATGTGGAACTCCATCGGCGGCACCGCATCGCCTTCGACGAGATTGCCGTCGAAATCGATCGTGACGATGTCACGGGCGGTCAGCGCGCTGCGCACCGATTTGCCCGAGTTGATCAGCATCTGGTCCCGGCCTGGAATGCGCCAGCTGAAATGACCGTTGAAATCGATCACCTCGGCGCGTTCGAGCATCAGGATCGCGTCCGCCAGCAACTGCTTTTCTGTCTGATACTTTTCTGTCTGATAGTTATCCATGGTGGCTTGATTAGAGTCAGTTGAACGCCGATGGAAAGAGGGCGAGGGTCAGCGGCTTGCCTTCCACGGAATCAGCTTGCGTTCGAGTTCGGTCAACAACAGTGAAATGCCGTAGCCGAGGAAGGCGATCACCAGCAGGCCGACATACATCTGCTCCACCGACAGCAATTCCCACGCATTCCAGATCATGTAGCCCAAACCGCTCTTCGAGCCGATCATCTCGGCAATCGCGATCAGCATCAGACCGAGGCCAAGACCGAGCTTGATGCCGCTCATGATGTGCGGCACGGCGCCCGGCAACGCGATCGTGCGGAACACTTGCCAGCGGCTCGCGCGGAAGTTGCGCCCCACGTCCAGATAGATCTTGTTGATTTCCAGCACGCCGGTCGCGGTATTGATGAGCACGGGATAAAACACGCCGATCGCGACCATGGCGATCTTCGACGCCTCGCCGAGCCCGCAGATCAGCAGCAGCAACGGGAAAATGGCGCTTTTCGGCACCGGATAGGTCGCGGCGATCAACGGGTCGAAGACCGCGCGCAACGGCCGCGATAATCCCGTCGCCACGCCGAGCAGCAGCGCCGGAATACCTCCGATCAGGCAGCCCCAGAACAGCCGCTGCAAGGTCGCCCAGGTGTTGTCCCAGAGCGAGCCGTCGTTGACGAGGGCGACGAAGGTCGCGAAGATTTTCGTCGGCGCGGGGAAGAAGCGTTCGTCGATCAAGCCGGTTTGCGCTGCGATCTGCCACAGAAGCAACAGCACGACGGGCGATGCGATGCTGATCAGGCGGTCGCGCTGTGTGGCGGATACGAATGAGCGGCGCCTGGCGGCGTTTGCCGAACGGGCCTGCGTGGTGGGCACTGGCTGTGTTGTCTTTACGACCGTTTTCATGATTGTTTCCCGCCAAGATCGCGGGCTCGCGCGCGCTCGACCTCATCGCGCAACTGGCCCCAGATGGAATAAACGAATTCGCCGTATTCAGGCCGTGCGCGCAACTCCAGCACCGAGCGTGGCCGCTCGAACGGCACGTCGACGATCTGCTTCGCGCTGCCGGGCTGCGCGGTCATCACCATGATGCGATCGCCGAGCGTGACGGCTTCGTCGACGCTATGGGTAATGAACAGCACGGTCTTGCGCGTTTCTTCCCAGATGCGCAGCAGTTCTTCCTGAAGCAGCAACTTGTTCTGTTCGTCGAGTGCGGAGAACGGCTCGTCCATCAGCAGGATGTCCGGATCGTTCGCGAACGCCCGCACAATCGAGACGCGCTGCCGCATGCCGCCCGACAGTTGATGCGGATACGCTTTCGCAAAACGCGTCAGGCCGGTGCGGCTCAGATAGTGGCCGACTACGTCGCGAATCTCGGCTTTGGGCACGTGCCGCAGCGCGAGGCCATAGGCGGCGTTGTCGTAGACGGTCATCCACGGGAACAGCGAATCGCCCTGAAACACCATCGAGTTGCCGGGCCGGAATTCGGCGGGCGCGGTGATCTCGACGCTGCCCGAGGTCGGTGTTTCGAGGTTCGCGAGGATACGCAGCAGGGTTGTCTTGCCGCAGCCGCTCGGGCCGACGATCATGAAGAAGCAGCCGGACGGAATGTCGAGCGACACGTCATTGAGCGCGGTGACGAGGCCGCCTTGCGTCTGGAACGACTTGGTCAGATGACGCAGGCGAATCTTGGCGTTCGCGTCTTCATACGCGGCGTCGTATGACTGCGACGCGGGCGGCGGCAAATGGGCCGGCTCGCCGGACGACGGCGATGACACTAGCGGTGTGGCCATAACGATAATCCTCGGCTATCTGGTGCGTGGCTTATAGGGGCCGAGCGCGGCATCGGCGGCGTCGACGAACGAGGTGTCCACCACCTGCGCGACCGTCACGTTGCCCTTGACGACGCCCTCGCGCTTGAAGAACGCGAGGTCGTTTTCGAGGCTGGCGATGTTGAGCTTGCCGTCGGGGTTCGTGCCTTGCGGCACGATCGTGCGATAGACCGACGCATCCTTGATCGGCGTGTACTGCGTGAGTATCGCGATCACCTCGTCGGCATTCGGTCCGGCGATCCTGCCGTTCGCGAGTGAGTCGTTGTAGTCGCGAACGGCGCGCAGATAGGCACGCATGAAGGCCTTGGCCGTGTCCGGATGATCGTGGATGAAAACGCTCGAATACAGCACAACGGCCAGTTGGTGATTCGGATAGATCTGGTCGTCGCCCATCACGCGCACTGCGGCGCCGCTGCGCACGGCTTCGGTGGCGGAGGGTTCGGTTGTCAGCGCGGCATCGACGGCCTTGTTCTCCAGCGCCATCACGTGTTGCGGAAAGCCGAGATAGATGCGCTCGACATCGCTCGTCTTCAGACCCGCCTTTTTCAGCGCTTCATTCATGGTCGAGGTCGACGCGCTGCCGGTCGCGCTGCCGGCCACCTTCATGCCCTTGAGGTCGGCCAGCGTCTTGTAGCGTCCGCTCGCCACGAGGTCCTTGCGCACCAGCAGCGGTTGGTAGCCGTAGCCGGGCGGCGTCGAACCTTTGTCCGCGACGACCTTGATGCCGATGCCACGCACCACCGCGTTATACAGTCCGGCCGAGGGCGAGCCGCCGGCCACGTCGAGTTGACCGGCGCCGAGCGGCGCCACCATCTTCGCGCCGGAATCAAACGGGACGAAACGCGCGTCGATGCCTTCCTGGCGGAAATAGCCTTTCTTGTCGGCGATGAAGAACGCGACATCGCTACTCGCGTTCGCTATGCCGACATGGACGACAGTTGGGGCGGCCGCAGGGGTGGCTGCACCAGCGGCCGGCACACCCGGCAGCGCGGCCGCGACAGCGCATGTCAGCGCGGCAACGCGCAACAAACCTGAACTCTTCACTCGTGCTCTCCTTAGAAGCGGTGCCGCAACGAAAACTTCACGGCGATCTGCGTGGGCGTGGTGGATTGTCCGAGCGAGCCGATCGCGGCGACCGCAGGCTTGCCGGTCGAATCGATGCCCGAAGCGTGCTGCCACACGCCGACCACCAGCACGTCGGTGCTCTTCGAGAGGAAGTAATCCGGGCCGAAGTCGACCTGTTCATATTTGGCGGTTTCCGCCCGGGTGTAGTCGAACGACGCGCCGAGGATAAACGCCGGCGTGAAGTAGTAACGCGCGTTCGCTTCGTAGCTGTTGAACGTCGCGGAACCGGAGTTCGGCGTCGTCGGGGTATGCAGAATGTTGTGGAAGCGGGTGTTCGTATAGACCAGTCCGAGCTTCGCCTGCCCGATGGTGTACGCGAGGCCCGCGCCGAAAATCTCCATCGTATTGGCGGACAGATAGCCGCTGAATACCGGGCTCTTGCCCGGCGACGTGAAGCCGGCCGTGCCGGGCTCCGCCGTGCCGTCGAACGCGGCCGTGGCCGGATTGTTCAGGTGATCGTAGGCCACCGCCGCCGTGAACGGTCCATGCTGATAGTTGGCGCCGAGCGTATAGACCCGTTTGCTCGCGAAGTCGCCTGCCACGCCGCCGGGCGCGAAAATGCCGCTGATCTGCAAGCCCGCCATGTCGGGTGTGGCGTATTTCACCGCGTTGTCCACGCGGAAGTTCGAATTCAGATTGTCGAAGTCGCCGGGATGGGTCGCGACCCACGCCCACATCGACGTCGCGGCGATTTCGCCCACGTAGGCGGTCATCGGATCGTACTGGCGGCCGAGTGTCAGCGCGCCGTACGGGCTTTGCAAGCCCACATAGGATTGCCGTCCGAACAACCGGCCGCCTTGCAGCAATTTGCCGTTCGACGGATCGAAGCCGTTTTCGAGCACGAAGATCGCCTTCATCCCGCCGCCCAGATCCTCCACGCCACGAAAGCCGAAACGGCTGCCGTTGGTCTGGCCGGTAACCGATTCGATGTTGGAATGACCCGATTGATTGTTGATATAAACGACGCCGGCGTCGACCATGCCGTAGAGGGTCACCGAACTTTGGGCGTGAGCGACGCCCGCCATGATGGGTAAGGCGAGAAGCGCGACTGTCTTTTTCATGTTGTCTCCATCCCAGCAATTGATTGGGGTCCCGGTCGAATGCCGGGTTGTTCTGATGCCGATGAGAGAAGGCGCTGCCAAAACGATCCGAACGATCGTTCCGGATGCCTAAATTCATAACCTTGACGGCCAGGCACCCGGTTGTTGGGTACCCGCTCGTACGGCCGATCCGCGAATACGCTGCAATTCCCGGCCCGTGATGCGGTGAGGCTGAAACAGATGCTTGTGCTGGATTCCTGATATCGTTCTTTTATGTGGAACGTCGGTCCACGAAGAGCGATGTAAGGAGTTTGGCTTTGTTTAGGAACCTAAGTCAAGAAAAAGCCATCTAGGGTATTTACTCATGTTGTTTGCGGTGTTACGCCAGGCGGAACGTGCACGTTGTATATGGAACGCTTGTGCGGTTCATGGCAGGAATCCCTGCTTGCAACAGCCCTCTGCCACGATTGCCGCCGAATCGGGAAATGCCTTGTCGCGCATACGCTGGCGGTCCGGATATCATGTCGGGAGTGCAAGGCGGGAACAGGTGTGCATGGGCAGGCAGGCAAAACTCCACACCTTTCTCAGCACCTATTATCGTTCCTGTATAAGGAACGTTGTTCCAATTTGGAAGACTGGGATATAGTCCATGACAAGTGCCGAAACGCAAGCGATACCGGAAGAAAAAGGTGATGCGGGAGACGGGCGGTTGTCGTCGGTGGCGGCGGCGATTCGCGTACTGAAAGTATTTTCGGAGCAGGAGCCGGAGATCGGCATCAGCAATCTGGCGAAGCGCATGGGCCTGGCAAAGAGCACGGTTCATCGTCTTGCCACCACGCTGGTTTCCGAGGGCCTGCTGGAGCAGAACGAGGAGAACGGTCGTTACCGGCTCGGCATCCAGCTGTTCACGCTGGGTGCGCTGGTGCGCCGCCGGATCGACGTGTCGAAGCAGGCCGTGCCTTTTCTGCACGTGCTGCGTGAACACACGGGCGAAACGGTGCACCTCGCGGTACTCGACGACACCAGCATCGTTTATCTGTTCAACCTGGAAAGCGACCAGGCGATCCGCATGCGCTCGTACATCGGTGTGCGCAAGCCGGCGTTCTGCACCGCCGAAGGCCAGGTGCTGGTCGCATTCCGCACGCCAGACGTGGTCGCGCGGGTGCTGAAAGCCGGTCTGGTGGCACGCACGCCGAATACCAACACCGATACGCAGGCGTTTCTGAAAACGCTTGAAAAAGTACGTCGCGAGAACTACTCGATCGACGACGAAGAATCGGAACTGGGCATGCGCGGCATCGCTGCGCCGGTGCGCGACCTGACCGGCGCGGTGGTGGCGGCGGTGGGGGTTGGTGGCCCGTCGCAGCGGTTGACCAAGAAGGCGCTGCGCGCATGCGTGCCGCACCTGTTGAATGCGGCTGAAGGTATCTCGTCCACGTTGGGGTACCGGCCGCCGATATGACGCCAATCTGATGAAGGGAACAGTATGTCCGACGTTGCGCATCGCATCACTCTCGCGGGTTCCGACCTCTCGTTCGACTGCGACCAGCAGGACACGCTGTTACGCGCCGCGTTGCGGGCGGGCATTGCGTTTCCCTATGAATGCAACGTCGGTGCATGCGGCAACTGCAAGTTCGAACTGCTCGAAGGCGCGGTCGACGTCAAATGGCAGCAAGCACCGGCATGGACCGATAAAGATCGCGCGCGCAACCGCTATCTCGGCTGTCAATGCTCGCCGCGCGGCGACTGCAGCATCAAGCTGCGTCCGGCGGCGCATTACGCGCCGATTCACGCGCCGCGCCGCGTCACCGGCACACTGACGGGGCGGCGTCCGATCACGCACGTCATCCACGAGTTCCGCTTCGAACTGTCCGCCGACATGCAGTTCGAACCCGGCCAGTACGCGCTGCTCGAACTGCCGGGCGTCGCGGGCGTGCGCGCCTACTCGATGAGCAATATCGCCGACCAGCCGCGCATCCTGCATTTCCAGGTGCGCCGGGTGCCGAACGGGCAGGGCAGC
>NZ_JAXDPY010000689.1:0-5437 GCF_034668105.1 Paraburkholderia sp.
GCCGCGCTGTTCTGCGGCTTCTTTGCCGTGGTGCAGGCCATGAACGTGCGCTTCGAAATCGCGGCGATCGCGATCTTCGTGGCAATGGTGCTCGACGGCATGGACGGCCGCGTGGCGCGTATGACGCACACGCAGAGCGCCTTCGGCGAACAGTTCGACAGCCTCTCGGACATGGTCTCGTTCGGCGTGGCGCCGGCGCTCGTCATGTACGAGTGGATTCTGAAGGACCTCGGCCGCTGGGGTTGGCTCGCGGCGTTTGTCTATTGTTCGGGGGCGGCGTTGCGGCTCGCGCGTTTCAATACGAACATCGGCGTGGTCGACAAGCGTTTTTTCCAGGGTATGCCGAGTCCGGCTGCCGCAGCGTTGATCGCCGGCTTCGTCTGGCTCGCCACCGATAACCGCGTGCCGCTCAAGCTCGTGTGGCTGCCGTGGGTGGCTTTCGTGCTGACCATCTATGCCGGCGTGACGATGGTGTCGAACGCACCGTTCTATAGCGGCAAGGCGCTCGACGTGCGGCATCGCGTGCCGTTCGGGGTGATTCTGCTGGTCGTGGTGGCGTTCGTGCTGGTGTCGTCCGATCCGCCGCTGATGCTGTTCGGCCTGTTCGTGCTGTACGGTCTGTCGGGCTACGTGTTCTGGGGCTACCAGGCGCTGCGGGGCAGGGCGAATCCAGCTCGCTCAGTGGCACGGGATAGGTAACCGCGCACCGCTTTTGCACGAAAATGACACGAGAAAACGGCAGCCTTCGGGCTGCCGTTTTCGTTTGCCGAAGCCCTGTGGCGGGGCGTGGCAGGCAGGTCTGACGCCAATTGCACGACGCCGGGAATGCCGCTATAGTCGTTCGATGAATGCGTTCACGTTCTCATTTGAACTGCGGCACGAGAACGACGGCACGAACTTTGACAAACCGGTGCGTCGCCAGGCGCGCTCGTGCTGATGCACTACCGCGCTGATCGCTGATCGCTGACCGTTTCCGCCCTCCGTCTGCTTCGTCTGTGATTTAGAGCGTCGCCAGCGGTGGCGCGAACGCTCGAATTCCAACATCCAATCCCCACAATTGAACGACTCCTTGGGAGACCCGACATGGCCGACAAACTGATCATATTCGACACCACGTTGCGTGACGGCGAGCAATCGCCCGGCGCGTCGATGACGAAAGAAGAAAAAATCCGCATCGCGAAGCAACTCGAGCGGATGAAGGTGGACGTGATCGAAGCGGGCTTCGCGGCTAGCTCGAATGGTGATTTCGATTCGATCCAGACGATCGCGGGCCTGATCAAGGACAGCACGGTCTGCTCGCTGGCCCGTGCCAACGACAAAGACATTCAACGCGCGGCCGACGCGCTCAAGCCGGCCGATCATTTCCGCATCCACACGTTCATTGCAACGTCGCCGCTGCATATGGAAAAGAAGCTGCGCATGACGCCTGACCAGGTGTTCGAGCAGGCCAGGCTGGCAGTGCGGTTCGCCCGCAAGTTTACGGACGACGTCGAGTTTTCGCCGGAAGACGGCAGCCGGTCGGACATGGATTTCCTGTGTCGCGTGCTGGAAGCGGTCATCGCCGAGGGCGCGACCACCATCAATATCGCGGATACGGTCGGTTATGGCGTGCCGGAACTGTACGGCCAGCTCGTGAAGACGCTGCGTGAGCGTATTCCGAACTCGCACAAGGCCGTGTTCTCGGTGCATTGCCATAACGACCTTGGCATGGCGGTGGCGAACTCGCTGGCCGGTGTGCAGATTGGCGGCGCGCGTCAGGTCGAGTGCACGATCAACGGTCTCGGCGAGCGCGCGGGTAATACGTCGCTTGAAGAAATCGTGATGGCGGTGAAGACCCGCAAGGATTACTTCGGCCTCGATGTCGGTCTCGATACCACGCAGATCGTGCCGGCGTCGAAACTGGTGTCGCAGATCACCGGTTTCGTCGTGCAGCCGAACAAGGCGGTGGTCGGCGCGAACGCGTTTGCGCACGCATCCGGCATTCACCAGGACGGCGTGTTGAAAGCGCGCGACACGTATGAAATCATGCGCGCCGAAGATGTGGGCTGGAGCGCGAACAAGATCGTGCTTGGCAAGTTGTCGGGCCGCAATGCATTCAAGCAGCGTCTGCAGGAACTCGGTATCGCGCTCGACAGCGAAGGCGAACTCAATACCGCGTTCGCGCGCTTCAAGGAACTGGCCGACCGCAAGTCGGAAATCTTCGACGAGGACATCATCGCGATCGTCACGGAAGAGTCGGCTGAAGCGCAGGAAAAGGAGCACTACAAATTCCTGTCGCTGTCGCAGCATTCGGAAACCGGTGAGCAGCCGCACGCGAAAATCGTGTTCTCGGTTGAAGGCAAGGAAGTGACCGGAGAAGCTCGCGGCAACGGTCCGGTGGATGCCACGCTCAATGCGATCGAAACGGAAGTGGGCAGCGGCTCGGAACTGCTGCTGTACTCGGTGAACGCCATTACCACCGGCACGCAGGCGCAGGGCGAAGTGACCGTGCGCCTCTCGAAGAGCGGCCGTATCGTCAACGGCGTGGGCACCGATCCGGATATCGTCGCGGCTTCCGCGAAGGCGTATATCTCGGCGCTCAACAAGCTGTATTCGAACGTCGATAAGTTGAATCCGCAACGCTCGGAGTGATGGGAGGGCGGGTGCGCGGGCTGCGCGTTCGCTGAACCGGCTCGACAGGAAGCCCCGTGCTGAAGAGCGCGGGGCTTCCTGCTTTCTGGCAAAAGTCGGCGCGCATGCGCGATAAATAAAAAAGCCGCCTGAACCGGCGGCTTGGTCTACCCATGTGCGATGAGTTCGATCAGGTGCTCAGAACAGGCTGCGGCGATCTGGATCGTGCAGCGGATCAGGCGTTTTCTGCGTGAGCCGCACAATGCCCTGGTCGTCGAAATAGAAGCTGTACATCATGTACCAGACATTGTCTTCGAGATAGCGATAGGTCCAGACCTCGCGCTTCATCAGCGGGAAGTACGACGTTTCGACCGGGCGGCCGAAGTTCACCAGCACGTCGCTTTTCGTCCATTTGCCGATTTCGGCACGGTAGAACTCGTTGGGTTGAAGCACCTGGCGCACGGTGACGATCTTGCCGGATGCGTCGATGTCGGCGGCGGTGGTGGTTTCGCCCATCGGCTGGGTTGGCCACATCAGCCGCTTGCCGCCATTGGGCAAATCGTAGCTTTCACGCGGCGCGCCGAGGCGGGCGATGATGGTCGATTCGTCCGCGCCCTGGCTGTATTGCTGCCAGGGCTGCACGCAGCCGGCGAGCGTAATCGCGAGCGTGAGCGCGCTCACGCAGATGAGCGCGGCGCGGCGCAGGCGTGCCGCGGGCGGTGCTTCGATCGAGGCCGCCGTGGATGGGTGGCGGTTGGACATGACTTCCTCCGATGGCATTTGAGTAGCGGTTTTTATCATCGAGACGCATTATTTTGACACGGGCGGCAGCAAAAGATTTGCGCTTCGTACAAGCGTGTGATGAAAGAACGGAAACGGATTCGCCGGCTTGCTTATTCCGTCCGGAACGCCCTATGATCCGCGCTTCGACGAATCCAGCGGGGCAATGACGATGGCGAAGTGGCAACGGGGGGCAGCGGCGGCAGTCATGGTGCTGGCAGCGATTTCGGCGGCCGCGGCGGCGCATGCCGCGGGCGAGGCGGTGTCGGGCTCGGCAACCTCGCTAGGCAAGCCGATCAGCAAGCCCACGGGGGCGCCGATCCAGCTGGCGCTGATCGAAGGCATGTCCGGCCCCTTCGCGAACGCGGGCGCGGCAGTGGAGCGCAATCTGCGCTTCGGCGTCGAACAGGTGAATGCGCAAGGCGGCGTGAAGCTCGCCGACGGCGCGCATCCGCTCGAACTGGTGGTGCTCGACAGCAAGGGCAGTACCGAAGAGGCGTTGGTGCAACTGCGCGCCGCCGCCGACCGCCATATCGGCTACGTCATGCAAGGCAACAGTTCGGCGGTGGCGGCCGCGCTGATCGGTGCGATCGACAAGCAGAACAGCCGCGAGCCGGGCAATCGCGAACTGTTCCTCAATTATTCCGCCGACGATCCGGCCCTGACCAATGCCAATTGCAGTTTCTGGCACTTCCGCTTCGACGCGCACGCGGGCATGCGCATGGATGCGCTGGTCGACGTGATCCAGCGCGACAAAGCGGTGAAAAAGGTTTATCTGCTGAACCAGGACTACAGCTTCGGCCACGATGTCAGCAGCCTCGCGCGTTCGACCTTGGCGACCAGGCGTCCGGATATTGCGGTAGTCGGCGACGAATTTCATCCGATCGGCCGCGTGAAGGACTTCGCGCCGTACATCGCCAAGATTCGCGCGAGCGGCGCGGACGCGGTCATCACCGGCAACTGGGGCAACGATTTGACGCTTCTGGTCAAGGCGGCACGCGAACAGGGCCTCGACACCCGGTTTTACACCTTCTATGGCAACAGTCTGGGCGCGCCCGCCGCGTTGGGCGACGCCGGTGTCAAACACGTGATCGCGGTGGCCGACTGGCACCCGAACGCCGGCGGTGCAGCCTCCGACGCGTGGTACGCCGCGTTTCGCGGCCGGTTCCCGGCCGCCCAGGACGATTATCCGGTCCTGCGCATGCCGTTGATGATCGAAACGCTCGCGGCGGCGATGAACCGCGCCGGGAGCGCCGACCCGATGCCGGTCGCCCGGGCCTTGGAGGGTATCAAGTTCGACAACGGCTTTCACGCTTCCTGGATGCGGGCCGATGACCATCAACTGATTCAGCCCCTTTACGTGATGGAGATGGACAAGGGCGGCACGCCGGGCGTCAAGTTCGACAACGAAGGTTCAGGCTACGGTTTCCGCACGGTGCTGGCGTTGCCACCCGAGCGTACTGTGCCGTCGACCGTGTGCAGAATGAAGCGGCCTTGATGAAGCGGCCTTGATGAAGCGGCCTTGAATGAAACGGCCCCAAAGCGGACCCCTGGGCGCACGCGAGCCGCCCGGCGGAGCAGGGTTCGCGGCCGGATTGGGCTGTGCTACAATACGCGTCCCGTTGTGAGGCATGGCTAAAACCATGCATGCACGGGTAACCCACGGCACGGCCTTTCTTCCGTGACCGCCTGTCTAGTTCTTAAGGAAATCGACATGTCCGCAGTTGAAACAAGCAAGAAGTCCGAAGTCGTTGCGCAATTCGCACGCGCAGCTAACGACACCGGCTCCCCCGAAGTTCAGGTCGCGCTGCTCACGACCCGCATCAACGAACTGACCGTTCACTTCAAAGCCCACACGAAGGATCACCACAGCCGCCGCGGTCTGCTGCGCATGGTGAGCCGCCGTCGTAAGCTGCTCGACTACCTGAAGGGTAAGGACGCGGATCGTTACCGCGCACTGATCGAGAAGCTGGGTCTGCGTAAGTAATCGGCCAGTCGTTCAGCAAGATGCCTGTGTCAGTTCCACTGATACAGGCATTTTGTTTTT
>NZ_JAXDPY010000690.1:0-13521 GCF_034668105.1 Paraburkholderia sp.
GGCCGACTTCCACGCACCCGGATTGCGGCGTGAGCAGCCCCGAAATGAGATTGAAGAGCGTGCTCTTGCCAGCCCCGCTGCGCCCGACGATCGACACGATTTCGCCACTGCCGACGCTGAAATCCAGCCTATCGAAAATGGGCACGCTGTCGCCGTCGGCGGTCTGGAACGCATGACTCAGTTCGCAAACCCGCAAGCGCTCACTGGGATTGGCCACAGGCGCTGAAACCTCCGCCCGGTGTGGCGAAGAAAAATTTGGAGAACTCATGGACATCCTTTGAAGAAACGCAATTGCAAGCGTGATGCAACAAGACCACCCTCCTTCCCGACCTCGGCGCCGCGGTTCTCAGAGACCTGTGCAGCGCCGACACTGAAAACTGCGCATCACACACAATGCATAATGCACATCTCAAAAAAAGACACCAACGAATCAAAAAAGCAGGACGCGTTGCCGGGCGCAAGTGCGACAACATGGCGCATGCGAGCATTTTCGCGGGACCAAGGATCTGACCAGCATCATTGGGGATCGAGGTCTGAAACGACTGGCCACTTGCCGCTGATAAGCTTGACTTACGGTGCGATACAGCCGGGCGACGTCCTGAAAACGAGCCGTCCATCAAACAGTCACGCGATGGTCGTCTATGCGAACGACCAGAAAGGCGCCGACAAGCAAGGCCACGCGACGTGGCAATTCGACAAAAGCATCGACTACAAAGGTCTTCAGTTTGAAGGGCTCTACGGCTTTTCGAATCAGCCGGGCGGCTTCTCCGACAACAATGCCTATAGCGCCGGCGTGCAGTATCGCAACGGGCCGGTGACAGCTGGCCTGGCGTTCCTTCAGGTCAATTCGCCGAACGACGCCAATCCTCGTGGGGATCTTTCAGAGAGCGGCGGGCGACGCACAGTACGCGCAGATCTATTCGCTTTCGCCGTCCACCACCAGGTCGCAAGTCTCAGCGGTGATCGGCATGCGGCATAAGAGGTAGGCGTTTTACCTGCCTCGCTCGACTGGCATCACCCCTTGGAACCGCCGGCGGCGGGCAGCGCCGGCGCTTGCGCGGCGCTTGCGAGTTCCGCGCTCGACCAGCCGCCGCCAAGCGCCTTGATCAATTGCACGTTCGCACTCAGCAAGCGGGTCTGGATATCCAGCACGCCGCTTTGTGCATCAAGCGCTGCTGTCTGCGCCTGGACGACGTCGAGATAGCCCACCGCGCCCTGCCGGTAGCGGCTCAATGCCAGATCGACGGAATGCTGGGCTGCATCGTCGGCATCACGCTGCTCGCCGAGCGCCGTGCCGAGGTCCTGCAGCAGCGAAAGATTGTCCTCGATCTGCCGGAATGCCGACAACACGACGCCGCGATAACGGGCCCCCGCTTCGTCGGTCGCCGCTTTCGCCGAATCGAGTTGCGCGCGGCGCAGGCCGCCGTCGAAAACATACTGCGCAAGTTGCGGCCCGATTGCCCAGAAAATGTTCGGCGCGCTGACCAGCCCGGCATACACGGAACTCTGCACGCCGGCCTGCAAGCTCAGCGTGATCGACGGGAAATAAGCGGCGCGCGCCACGCCGATCTTCGCGTTCGCCTCGGCCACGCGACGCTCGGCCGCCGCGATGTCGGGACGCCGCTGCAAGAGCGTAGACGGCAGGCCCATGGGAATGACCGGCAGCGGGATCGACGCGGTGTTCGACGGCAGACTGAACTCCGATGCGGACGCGCCGATCAATTCGGCGATCGCGTGCTCGATCAACGCGCGCTGGGCGATGTTCTGCGACAACTGCGATTTCGCCGACGCCAACTGCGTCTTCGCCCGCGAAACGTCGAGCCCCGACACGATCCCGCCGCCATGCAGCGTCTGCGTAAGCTCCAGGGCGCGTGCGTAGGCCGCCACGGTATCGGTCAGCAATCTGGTCTGCTGGTCGAGCCCGCGCAGGCGGATAAAATTGTCGGCGAGCTCGATCTGCAAGCTCAGTTGCACGGAGGCAAGATCGGCCTTGGTGGCCTGCGCTTCGTCCTTGCCGGCCACCACGGAATCGCGCACGCGGCCCCACAAATCGAGGTCGTAATCGATCTCGCCGCCGATGGTGGCGGAGTTGTAATAGTCAGGCCCACCGGCACGCAACGGCCGCGTATCCGACTGCCGGTCGCGCTGCGGAACCGCGCTCGCGCTGATCGTCGGATACAGGCCGGACGACACCTGATCGACGAACGCCTTGGCCTCGCGATAATGCGCATAGGCCGCGGCAAGGTCGGTATTGTTCGCCAGCAGGCGCTGTTCGAGGTCGTCGAGTTGCGGGTCGTTATAGATCTTCCACCAGTCGGTACGGCTCAGCTGATCCGCAGGTTGCGCGCTGACCCACGGGCCGATCGTGCGATATTGGGCGGCGACCCGCGTCGGCGGCACGTGGTAGTCCGGCGCGAGCGAACACGCCGCAAGCGCGAAGGTGCCGGCAAGCAGCGCCGGAACCTTCAGCGTAGCCATCCTAACCATTCGCGCCTCCCTTGCCAGCAGCGCCGGCGGCGGCGGCGCCGCTCGCGACCTGCACACGATCGCCGGCGACCAGACCGTCCGGCGGCGTATCGATCACGCGGTCCGTCGCGGCGAGCCCCGAGCCGATCTCGACCGAGTCGCCGAAATCGCGGTTGATCGTGACCGTCTTGAACGCGACGAGGCCGTTCGCCCCGAGCGTCGCGACCCGCAGGCCGTGCGCGTCGAAGATGAGTGCGCTGGCGGGCACCCGCACCGCGTTCTGCTGCACCGGCAGCTTGAATTGCAGGCTCGCGAAACCGCCCGGCAACAGCTTGCCGTCGGTGTTGTCGACCAGTAACTGAACCAGCGTCGTGCCCGAGGCCGCGTTGACGGAATCCGCCGCCGCGACCACGCGCGCGGTGAAGTACTGACCCGGGTATTCCGGCACGCTCAGCGTCGCGGTCGTGCCGCTGCGCACATCGGGCGCGTAACTCTGCGGTACCTGCACGTACACGCGCAGGCGCTTCACATCGGAGACCACGAACAGCTCCTGGCCGACGCCGCCACTGCCGGCGTTGATCAGCGCGCCGACGTCCGTGTCGCGCGCGGTCACCACACCATCGAACGGCGCGACGATGCGCTCGAAACCCTTGGTGGCGAGCAGGCGGTCGACATTGGCCTGCGCGGCCGCCACCGCCGCTTTCTTCGCGGTGTAATCGCCGGTGCGTTCGTCGACTTCCTGCTGCGCGACCGAATCGGTACCGAGCAGCGCCTGCCAGCGCTTCGCGGTGGTCCCGGCCAGCGCCGCGTTAGCCTGCGCGCTCGTCAGGTCCGCGCGCGCCTGCAGCAGTTGCTGGTCGAGTTCGGGCGATTCGATCACGGCGAGCAGTTGCCCCGCTTTCACCGGCGTGCCGATGTCGACGCTCCACGACTTCAGATAGCCGCTCACCCGCGCGAAGATCGGTGCACGCGAATATGCTTCGAGATGCGAAGGCAGATCGAGCGTCGGTCCGTTTGCCGCGCTCACCGGATTGATCACGGTGACCGTGGGAATGACCTGCGCGTTGGTCCACGATTTCAGATTACGGGCATCGACGGCGCGCAGCGTCACGCCTGCCGCGACTACGATGACAGCGACGGCAATCGCGGTCACGCCGATGACGACGAGGCGGCGGCGCGGCACCGGCTGGTTGGTGACAATAGGTTCAGACGACATGAGCAGGACCTCCCGTGGCGGGTGTCGGGGCAATCGCACGGCCAGGGCGCGAGTGAACGATGCAGAAAATCACCGGCACGAGGAGCAGTGACGCGGTGGTAGCGAAAATCAGGCCGCCGATGACGGCGCGGCCAAGCGGTGCGTTCTGTTCACCGCCCTCGCCCATTGCCAGTGCCATCGGCGCCATGCCGATGATCATCGACAAAGCCGTCATCAGCACCGGACGGAAGCGGGTGAAGCCGGCTTCGAGCGCGGCCTTGAACGGATCGCCGTGCTCGGCGAGACGCTCGCGGCAGAAGCTGACCACGAGAATGGAGTTGGCGGTCGCCACCCCCATGCACATGATCGCGCCTGTCAGCGCGGGAACGGACAGCGTGGTGTGGGTGGCGAACAGCATCCAGATGATGCCGGCGAGCGCCGCCGGCAACGCCATGACGATCACGAACGGATCGGCCCACGACTGGAAGTTGACCACCACGATCAGATAGATCAGCACGACCGCGCCCAGCAGCCCGAACAGCATGCCGGCGAACGCGCTGTTCATGGTCTGCACCTGGCCGAGCAACGCGATCGACGAACCCTTCGGCAGCGTGCCGGCATTGTTCTGCACCACGCGCTGGATGTCGGCCGACACCGCGCCGAGATCGCGATCCTGGGTGGTGGCGAAAATCTCGACCATCGGCTGGATGTTGTACTGGCTGACCACCGCGTTGGTATTCGCGCGCTGGACGGTCGCGAGGCCGCCGAGGATTTGTCCGGTGCTCTGCAGGGTCGACGTGATCGGCAGATTCTGCAGCGCGGCGAGCGAATCCAGATTGTATTGCGGCGTCTGCATCACGATCGGATACGACACGCCGTTCGCGTTGTTCAGCCAGAACGTCGGCGCGACCTGACTCGAGCCGGCGAGGTTCACCACCAGGCTGTTGGTCACGTCGCGTTCGTTGATGCCGAGCAGTTGCGCGCGCGTACGATCCACGTCGACGTTGAAGGTCGGCGAATTTTGCGCCTGCTGGATGCGTGCGTCGACCACGCCGGGAATCTGGCGGATCTCGCGCAGCAGGCGGCTCGCATAGGCGAAATTCGCGGGCAGGTTGTTGCCGCGCACCTGCAGATCGACCGGCGCGGGCGAGCCGAAGTTCAGGATCTGGCTGATGATGTCCGCCGGCGGGAACGAGAAGGTCACGCCCGGATAGAGGCGCGGCAACTTCTCACGCATCTCGCGCACGTAGTCGGCGGTCGGACGGTGATCTTCGTTCAACGCGATCTGGATGTCGCCGTCCTGCGAGCCGATCGTGCCGGTATTGTTGTACGCGAGATTGATACCGCTCACCGGCAAGCCGATGTTGTCCACCATCGTGCCGAGTTCGGCGGGCGGGATGATCTGGCGAATCGAGCTTTCCACGTCCGCGAAGATCTGCGCGGTCTTTTCGACCCGCACGCCGACCGGCGCGCGGACATGCAGCAAGATCTGACCGGCGTCCACCGCCGGGAAAAAGTTGCGGCCCAGCATCGGCACCAGCGCGAACGACAGCAGCACGAAACCGAGGAAGCAGCTCACGAACGGCTTACGATGGTTCAGCGCCAGTTCGAGAATGCCGTGATAGCCGGCACGGACTTTTTCGAAACGCCGCTCGAAGCCCTGCTGGAACCGTCCAAGCGGACCAGGGCGTTTCTTTTCATGCTCCTCTTCATTCAGATTGTGCGGATGCAGCAGGTACTTCGCCATGGTCGGCACGAGCGTGCGCGACAGGATGAACGAAGAGACCATCGCGAAGATCACGGCCTCGGCCATCGGCACGAACAGGAAGCGCGCCACGCCATCGAGGAAGAACATCGGCACGAACACGATACAGATACACAGCAGCGCGACGAAGGCCGGCGTAACGATCTGCGCGGCGCCGTCGAGAATCGCCTCTTCAACCTGCTTGCCCTGCTCCAGATGCCAGTTGATGTTCTCGATGGTCACCGTCGCATCGTCGACCAGAATCCCCACCGCGAGCGCGAGGCCGCCGAGCGTCATGATGTTGAGCGTCTCGCCGAGCGCCGACAAGGTCGCGATCGAGCCGAGAATCGCCAGCGGAATCGAGGTCGCGATAATCACCGTGGAACGCCAGCTGCCGAGGAACAGCAGGATCATCAGGCTGGTCAGCGCCGCCGCGATCACGCCTTCGCGCGCCACGCCGCTGATCGCCGCCCGCACGAACAACGACTGGTCGCCGATCGGCGCGATCTGCAACGCGTCGGGCAACGACGCTTTCGCATCGAGCACGTGCTGCTTGATCCCCGAGATGATGCCGAGCGTCGACACCGAGCCGTTCTTCAGGACGGACATCAGCACCGAGCGTTTGCCGTCCACGTGCACAATATTGGTTTGCGGCGGACTGCCGTCGCGCACATTGGCGACGTCGTGGATATACACGGTGGTGCCGTTGACCGCCTTGATCGGCAGGTCGCCGAGCGCCTTGAGCGCGGACGGTGCGTTGTTCAGTTGCAGCGTGTATTCGTGATCGCCGATCTTTTCCGTGCCGATCGGCGTCAACAGGTTCTGACTCGCGAGCGCGTTCGCGACGTCTTGCGCGGACAGACCGCGCGCCTGCATCGCGGCCGGGTTGACGTCGATCTGCACCTGGCGCGACTTGCCGCCGAACGGATACGGAATCGACGCGCCGGCCACGGTGACGAGCGCCGGGCGCAACTGGTTCAAGCCGAGGTCGCCGAGGTTCTGTTCCGAAAGACCTTTGCCCGACAACGCGAGCTGGATGATCGGCACCGTCGACGCGTTGTAGTTCAGGATCAGCGGCGGCGTGGTTCCCGGCGGCAATTGACGCAACTGCGTCTGCGCGACCGCGGTGACCTGCGCGTTGGCGTTACTGATGTTCACGCCCGGCTGAAAGAAGATCTTGATGATCCCGAAGCCATTCACCGATTCGGCTTCCATATGCTGGATGTCGTTGACGGTGGTGGTCAGCGAGCGCTCGAACGGCGACGTGATCCGTCCCACCATCTGGTCCGGCGGCAGACCCGTGTATTGCCACACGACGCTGATCACGGGAATGCGGATGTCGGGAAAGATATCGGTCGGCGTTTTGAGCGCGGACAGGGGTCCTATGATCAGAATAAGGATCGCCAGGACGACGAAGGTGTAGGGCCGCCGGAGCGCGACACGTACTAGGGCGAGCATGAGAATTCCAGCACTTGGGGTTGAACTGAACGGCGTCCTGACTTCGCATCGCGCGTCACCTGGCGAGGCACGGCTGCGCCTCACCACGAAGCCCGCGCGGGGTGGCGCGCCGGACAATGCGGGAATGTACACAACCGGAATTAATTTTGCAGCCGGTTGATGCGCATTCGCTTAGCCGGTGGAGTCTATCCTCGCCAATTCTTGACTCTGTGTGAAAACTGGCGGACAGGCGTTTGACCTATACGTGATAGCGTTTTCCGGCCGATCATTCACCCCGGATACATGCACGGAATCGCCCTTCAAGACCATTGAACGACGCAGTCATTTTTTTATTACCAATATTTACGATCCGAGTTTTCGTGCGCGAAAAATAGCATTCGTGGTGTTTCCCACAATAGTTTCGTTTAAAGCTTCACGAAAATCAGGTGAATTCGATTGTTCGCGTGTTTCGTGCGCTGGAGGTCAGCGCGTCATGATGCTTCTTGCGTCCGGCAACGGCGAGAGCGCGATCGGCGTGGTGAACGGCATCCGTCCATGCGCGCCCGGCAAGCGCTTGCAAGGCGAGGCGCAAGGCTTCTTCGACGTGCTGGGATGCGGTGTTGCCCGTGGTGGAGTAGGTGCGTCTCTCCGGCATACGGTCCTGATGTTGACCGCCGGATCGTACTCATTGTTTGCGCACGCTTGATGACGAACGTTTTATTTTTCGACCGCGAGCGCTCGTCGAGCGATCAGCCGCCAGCCCGCTTCGCACTATGGCCGTATTTTTTCAGTGCTTCGATGACCCGCTCGCAATGGTCGCCCTGCACTTCGATCACGCCATCCTTGACCGTTCCACCCGAGCCGCAAGCCGCGCGCAATTGTTTGCCCAGCACCGCCAACGCAACAGGATCGAGCGCCAGCCCTTTCACGAGCGTCACACTCTTGCCGCCTCGCCCTTTGGTCTCGCGACTCACTCGCACCACGCCATCACCTGCCGGTCGAGTCTTCGCGATTGTCTTGCAGACACATTGCGCGAGCACCTGGCTGCATTCGGGGCACATCCGGCCGCCCTCGGTGGAATAGACAAGGCCGCCTTTTGAACTATGTTTCATGATCGATTGACTCAAAAACACGTGAAACGCGCAGCGCGACGAGTCGAGCCTTAGGCCGCCGAGCGGCGCGCATCGGTCTGCGCCAGTTCAAGCCGGTTACCGCCGAGCGATTTCGCGCTATACAACGCCTGATCGGCGGCTGCCAGCAGGTCGGCAAGCGTGGCCGCTTCACTGCCGGACTGCGCGAGGCCGACGCTGACCGTGGCGCGTATGACGACGTTACGAATCCGGTGAGAAATCGTCCTGGCGAAACGTCCAACCACGGCCTCGCCGACCTCTTTGGCACGGAGACAATCGTGGCCAGGCAGCAGGGCAACGAACTCTTCTCCTCCGATGCGGGCAAGCAAGGCTTTGGGTCCCACCACGCTGCGCGTGATTTCCGCGAACGACTTCAGAACCGCGTCACCCGTCTCGTGACCATACCGGTCATTGATCGTCTTGAAGTGATCGAGATCGAAGGCGAGAAGTGAAACCGGTTGCGAGACGCCGCTGTCGCGCACGACGCGTGCGCCCTCTTCGAAAAACCATCTGCGATTGCCAAGACCGGTCAGATAGTCCGTTTGCGACTCCTGCAGGAGCTGGCTATGGGTTTCCTCGCGGATCATCGCCAGCAAGGTCATTGGCAGGATCACCGAATACAGGACGCCCTCGTACATCGTGATCTTGGCGGCAATGGACAGCATGTCGTGCCCATACACCGTCACCAACCCAGGCAAGACAGATGCCCTGGCGGCATAAAAGAGCGCATGGATGCCCGCCACGATCACCGCGACATGCCGTGATTTCAGCGATTTCATCCCCTCGCTTCGCAGTAGCTCGAGAGACGTCAAGCCGGACGCCACCGCGATTGGAATCGCACTCACATAGTTCCACAGCGCGTCCTGCCAGCGCGCGCCCGCGACCGCCCAGGCCAGCGCCACCAGAACGAGAATGCCTAGCGAACTTGCACTGTATTTCCGCTTGTTCAGGCATGCGACACCGCGCAGCACCAACAGATAGCCGGCAACAATGATGAAGTTGCTCAAGCCCGCGCCCAGCGCACCGGGCAGGTCGCGACGAAACGCGGCGGCGGCACAGCCGATTGCAAGCGTGGCGTAGCCTGCTGCCAGGATCCGCAATTCCTTGCTGCGCCTCGGATGAGTTCGATGCTCCCAGAGGGTCAGCCCAGAACTGGCGAGTAGCGTTCCGATTGCGAGAAGATAGAAGGTAATGAGATCGAGATGCATCGCTGACGTAAGGGCTCTACGCCGGTACATCACGGCGGCAGGCGCATTTTACGCTGAAAATTTATACAACAGACGATTGCCGGGCTTCGGCCGCCGACCTGCCACCAGCCGCTTGCATTGGGACTGTGCTAATAAGCCGGGCATTCAAGGAAGCGCCATCCCGTCAAATCCAGGCTTGGGCGCGCAACGTCTCGATGGCGAGGTCGAGGAATGAGCGGACCCTCTGGTTGGCGTGCCGGCCTTCGCGATGCACGACGTGGACCGGGAGCGCCGCCGGTTCATAGTCGGCCAGCACAATTTTCAGCGTGCCAGCCTCGATCTCACGGGCCACCTGATACGACATCAAACGCGCGACCCCGAATCCCGCGATGGCCGCCGCGATCGCCGACTCATTCGTGGTGGTGGTCAGGCGTGGTTGAATTGGCACGGCCAGCGGCTGCCGGTCCGCGGCAAAACGCCATTCGGGCGCGGGCGAGACACCGCTTGCCTGAATCGTGGTGTGGCCGGCCAGATCCTCGGGGCGCTGTGGCACACCGTATTGCTCCAGATAAGCCGGAGCCGCGCACAAGACGCGCCGCACCTTGCCCACCGCGATCGCTTGCAGCGACGAACTCGGCAGTTCGCCGATCCGCACCGCGACGTCCGCGCCTTCGTCGACCAGATTCACAATGCGGTCGAGAAACCAGCAGTTGACGTTGACCGCCGGAAAGCGCGTCAGATAGTCGAGCACGACCGGCATCAGATGCAGCTTGCCGAACATCACGGGCGCAGTGACGGTCAATTGACCGCGCGGCGCTGCGTGCGTGCCGGTCGCCGTGACTTCCGCTGCGTCGATGTCGCCGAGTATGCGGCGACAGTCTTCGAAATACGTCGCCCCGGCTTCCGTCAGCCTGACGATGCGGGTGGTCCGTGTCAGCAACCTGACGCCGAGGCGTTCTTCCAGTTCGGTCACCATCCGGCTCACGACCGAGGGTGACACATTCAGCTTACGCGCCGCCGAGGCGAAACCCTCCGTTTCGACGACGGTCACGAACGTCGTCATTGCTTGAAGTCGGTCCATATCTGTCTGGATGTGCGCGTGGGCGATCGATGCGCACTCGCTGATCGACAGAAGACCTCGATCGGCGGTGCGGAGTCGCCAAGCATAGCAGCCGCGCGGTCCATCAGGCGTGAGCGAGCTCACGTCAAAGATCCAGTTGCAAATGTCCGGGGCTGCCTGCCTCCGCTTGCGCCGGCACCGCGCAACAGATCAGTGCTTCGTCGTCGGCCACCTTGAACTCGGGCACGACGGGATAAGCCACTGCCCCTTCGACGATACGGGTGCGGCAGGTCCCGCAACTCCCGCCGCGACAACCGAAGGCCGGCTCCAGGCCCCGCGACTCAGCCAGCTCCAGCAACGAACCGCTGCCTGGAGTCCAGCGCGCTTCCTTGCCGGACTTGACGAATGCAACCGGCGTCGGTTTATCCGCGGGCGCATGCACAGGACCTACGTCGACGCCGGCGTCCGCCTGACGGCGCACCCCGGCCGGGCCAAACGCCTCAGCATGAATCCGGCGATCGGCAATGTTCAGCTTGCGCAGTCCGTCGTACAGCGACTGCATGAACGCCGCCGGTCCGCACAGATAAAAATCGTAGTCGTTGAACGGGAGCTTCTCGCTCAGCAGCGCGATATCGAGCCGGCCGACCGCGTCGAAATTCGTGCACTTTTGCGCGCCCTCGCTATCGGTCAGCGTGCGCACCACGTGCACCGCACCATTGGCCCGCGCCGCCAATTGATCGATTTCCGCCGTAAAGGCCCGCTCGGCGAGCGTGCGCGCCGAATGAAAAAACCACGTTGGACGGACCCGGCGCGTACGCAAGCCTTCATACACGAGGTGGCGCAACATCGCGAGCATGGGCGTCACGCCGACTCCCGCTGCGAGCAGCACCGCCGGCCGACGTTCGGCGGCGTCGACGGTGAACTGGCCGGCCGGCGCGCGCGCCTCGATGACACTGTCGACCCGCAGCGTGTCGTGCAGATACGCGGAAACCAGGCCCTGGCGCTTGACGCTGATCCGGTAGAAGCCGTCCGCCGGCGCCGTCGACAGCGTGTAGGTCCGGATCGTGGGTCTGGCACAACCGGGCAGCTCGACGCGAATCGGCAGATGCTGACCCGCCGCGTGCGGGATGAGGCCGGCGCCATCGAGCGGTTCGAGGTGGAAGGAACGGATCACCGAACTTTCGTCGACGATCTTCGTAACCTTGAACGGACGCCAGGTTTCAGCCAGTGCCTGCGCACTCAGGCGGCTCGCCACCTCGTCCCAGCTCCCGGTCATCAGCGAGTTGGGCGACCAGCCGTTGGCCTGGAACGTCCAGCGCAGCGGCAACGCGCCGGCGCGGTAGACGATACGGCGCGGCTTGAAACGCCACAGCCGCTCGGCGCCCTGAAACGCGGCGATTTCGGGCGAGTCGAGATCGACTTGCGCCTCTCCCGTGAGTTGCAACAGATCGCCGCTTTCGAAGTCGGCGAACACGAGTCCCGCCCGCGAATTGATCAGGAAGTTACCGAGCGTGGCGAAAAACAGGTTGCCGGCGAAGTCCGGAATCGTCAGCACGCCATCTTCGGCGAGGCGCACGAAGCCGGCCTTGCCGCCGCGATGCGAGACGTCGACCTGGCGGCCGTTGGGTTCGTCGACATAGGAGGCGACGAAGAACGTGTCGGCGGTATGGATCATCGCGCGTGCCCGTTCCGACAGTTGCTCGAGCTGCACCGGCTCGACGGGCGACGGACTCGCCGGGTCGCGCACGAAACCGGCGTCGCGCTTCTGGATGTATTGCGGGCAGTTGCCGAAACTCTGCGCCACGTCGACGTCGAAGCCAGTCCCGGTGTTATGGCTCACTACGCCGTTCAGGCGATTGCGCCGGCGCGTATGCAGCTCGATGCCCAGCAGACCCACCGCGTCGCCATCGTCCAGACCCGCGGACGCGGGATCGTGCGCGTCTCGCACCCGTTCGACGTGCAGCGTGTGCGGGCTCGGCGCCTGCAGAAATCCTGGCTTACCGGCGAGCAGCGTGGCCCACACGTCGCCTTCGTGATCCACCGTGCCGAGCGCGACAAACGGAAGCTGCGGGAAAAACGTCCGATGCTGATCCGGCATGAAGCGGCGAACATTGCGCCGCCCGATCTCATCCATCCGCTCCGCCACGCCCACGGCACGTTGCAGCTTCAGTTCTCCCGCATGCCAGGGCGAAGGCGAAGGCACGTTGTCTGTCGAAGTTGGGCTCACGGCTGCACTCCTGTCCGGATGACGATCAAGCGATAAGTCTGCGAAGCGAGTCCGCTTACGCGGCGAGGCCTACCGGCGTCTTCCTGAACTCGACAAAACCCGGCAACGCTTCGATGCGCCGCAGCCACGCATTGACGTTCGGGTAACCGGAGAGGTCGACATTGCCTTCCGGCGCAAGCACCGGAACCTGGCCGAAACGGTTCAGCTTGAGGAATTCCGCTGACTTGTGCGCGCCCTTCATCAGATCGACCTCGATGAGTTCATGTTCGACGCCGAGCAGCGACAGCAGTAGACGGGCGCGATGCGAGTGGCCGGACAGCGGGTGGTAATAGAGCTTCATGGTGATCTTCCTTGGTTGGCGGTGTGGCGGGAAACCCGAACCACTGGAACGAAGTCTAGGGAGACCATCCGCTTTCCAGAATACATCGCGAGGTCAAATCACCATTCTCGTAACGAGAACAGTGGCCGCCCCTCTATCCGTACCTAACCGGGCGCCGCGCTTTCTTGCGCCAAATGCCGGTTTTCCAACATACTGAAAGCTTACGGCCGCTCATCCTGAGGACTCGGGTAGGCAGGCAGGAGATGGCTATGTCGGTATATGTCGATGAAGGATTCAGGCCCTGTGTCACGGAATGCGCGACCGTCGCCTTCCGGGTGTGTTTCGATGATCGGGCGGCGGTCTTCGAGGTTAGCGCCGAGGCACTGATGACCTATTGTGGCGCCGCGAGCAAACGGCGCAGTGACCTCCTCGTCGCGTTCGAAGACGCGCAGATGGAGATCCTGAAGGTGGTGGAATGCAAATGGCCGTTCAAACAGAGCGAGCCCGTGCGGTTGGGGCTCGACGAATTCCGAATGGTCAGACATTAGCTGTGACAGAATCACCTCCATGACCTGGATCGCCGCGCTGCCGATGTACAACGTGACGCCCGCGCTCGCCACCGCGTGGCCCGAGTGGCTGGACGACGTGTTGCGCATGGCCAAGCCGGCGTGCCGTTAGGGTATGCGCGCCTCGTTTGAGTCTCGCTTAGGCGTTGCTTAGGCCTCGTTCAGGTTTTATTGGGGTCTCTCAGGGTTC